>JANNQO010000422.1:0-4714 GCA_031400795.1 Rubrivivax sp.
TTCCTGATGCCGGGCATGGTCGAGGCGCACACGCACTTCTCGTGGAACGACCAGCCGACGCTGGACGCCATCCAGCGCATGCCGCCCGAAGAGCACATCCTGTGGTGCGCCGAAGTGGCGAAACGTTATCTCGACATGGGCTGGACGAGTTGCGTCGGCGCGGCCACCGCGAAGCCGCGGCTCGATGTCGTGATCCGCAACGCGATCAACGACGGCAGCATCCCGGGGCCGCGTTACATCGCCGCCAGCCAGGAGATCACCGTGCCCGGCGGCCTGGGCGACACCACCGCACCGCACCTGCCGCAGCACGAGTTCGCGTTCGGCGCCATCGTCAGCGGCAGTGAGGAGATGCGCCGTTGCGTGCGCATGTTCGCCAAGGTCGGCGTCGATCAGATCAAGATCAACCTGTCGGGCGAATCGATCACCGGCATGCCCTCGGAGATGAGCCAGTTCACCGAGGAAGAGGTGGCCACCTGCGTCGACGAAGCCAAACGTTGGGGCAAGCGTGTTGCGGCGCATGCGCGCAGCACCTGGTCGATCAAGCAGTGCGTGAAGCAGGGCATCGAGGTCATCTACCACGCGAGCTACTGCGACGAAGAAGCGCTGGACTTGCTCGAAGCGGCGAAGTTCGAGCATTTCGTGGCGCCGGGGCTGGCCTGGCTCATCAACACCTGCCACCACGCCAGCGCCTGGGGCCTGACGCCCGAGGTGACGAAGAAGATGGGCTACCACCGCGAGCTGGAAGCGGCCCTCGAATCGATGCGTGCGATGAGGAAGCGCGGCATCCGCATCCTGCCCGGCGGCGACTACGGCTTCGCGTGGACGCCGCACGGCACGAACGCGAAAGACCTCGAGTACTTCGTCAAGCTGGTCGGCATGAGCACGATGGAAGCGCTGCTCGCGGCCACCGCCTGGGGCGCGCCGATGATGAACCTGGGCAAGACGCTGGGCTACATCCGCGAGGGCTACCTGGCCGACATCCTGCTGATCGACGGTGTCCCTCTGCTGGACATCACCGTGCTGCAGGACAAGGCGCGCATCCTGGCGGTGATGAAAGACGGCGAGTTCCACCGCGCGCCGCCGATGCGCCAGGCGCAGCGGTCGGGGGCCCCGACGGCCACGCGCTGGGCGGCCTGAGGAGCGATCACATGGCTGATGTCCTTTTCACCAATGTGCGCATCCTCGACGGCAGCGGCGACGTGCCGCCGTACAGCGGCAGCGTGCTGGTCAGCGGCAACCGCATCCGCGCGGTGGGGCGCGGCATCTCACCGCTCGCGCCCGGCGGCGCCACCGTGGTCGACGCCGCGGGCGCCACGCTGATGCCCGGCATGGTCGAGGCGCACACGCACTTCAGCTGGAACGACGCGGCCACGCTCAGCGCGATTCAGCAGATGCCGCTCGAAGAACATGTGCTGTGGTGCGCGAAGGTCGCCAAGCGCTATCTGCACGCCGGCTTCACCAGCTGCCTGGGCGCTGCCTGCGCCAAGCCGCGGCTGGACGTGGTGATCCGCAACGCCATCGAATCTGGCCAGATTCCCGGGCCTCGCTATCTCGCCGCGAGCCAGGAGATCACCGTGCCCGGGGGCCTGGGCGACGAGACGCTGCCCCACCTGCCCTTCCCCGAGTTCAGCTTCGGCGTCAACGTGAACGGCGCCGATCACATGCGTCAGGTGGTGCGCATGTTCCTGAAGTACGGCGTCGACTCGATCAAGCTCAACCTCTCGGGCGACAACTTCGTGCCCGGCGCCGGCGCCCACACCACCTGGATGACCGATGCCGAGGTCGCCGCCGCGGCCGAAGAAGTGAACATGCGCGGCAAACGCATCATCGTGCACGCGCGTTCGTGCGCCAGCGTCAAGCAGGCGCTGCGCCACGGCATCCACCTGATCTACCACGCCAGCTTCACCGATGAAGAGTCGCTGGACATGCTGGAAGCGGCGAAGGACAAGGTCTTCGTCGCACCCGGCATCGCGATCCTCTACGCGATGCTGCACGAGGCCGAGGCCTTCGGCATCTCGCACGACCAAGCGGTGCAGATGGGCTACCAGGAAGAGTGGGACGCCGCGCTGCAGTCGCTCTCGCGCATGCACAAACGCGGCATCCGCGTGCTGCCCGGCGGCGACTACGGCTTCGCGTTCACGCCGCACTGCCAGAACGCGCGCGACCTGGAGTTCTTCGTCAAGTATCTCGGCATGACGCCGATGGAAGTGATCCGCTCGGCCACGCGCTACGGCGGCCAGGTGATGATGCGTGGGCACGAACTCGGTGTCATCAAGGAAGGGCACCTGGCCGACCTGCTGCTGGTGGACGGCGACCCGCTGTCGAACCTGGCGATCCTGCGCGACCCCAAACGCATCCTCGCGGTGATGAAGGACGGGCAGTTCGCGAAAGCACCGATCGCGAACGAGCGTCGTTGGGAGCGCGCCGCGTGACGCGCCGTCAACAACTTGTCTGCTGGCTGCTGATCGGCGGCCCGATCGCGGTGTTCTCGATCTGGGCGCTGTTCGACAACACGCGGCTCTACCTGCTGACGCTGCTCAACGGGCTGACGCTCGGCTCGCTGTACTTCATCGTCGCCAGCGGCTTCACGCTGGTCTTCGGGTTGATGCGCAACGTGAATCTCGCGCATGGCTCGCTGTACCTGCTCGGCGGCTACGTGGGCTTCGTCATTGCCGAGAAGACCGGTTGGTGGATTCTGGCCATCGCCGGCGGCTTTCTTTCGGCAGCGCTGGCGGGCCTGTTGATCCAGGTGCTGATCCTGCGCCACATGCAAGGGCAGGAGTTGCGCCAGACGATGGTCACGATCGGCCTGTCGATCGTCATCGCCGACCTGCTGCTGTGGGCCTTCACGGGCCAGGTGCACCAGATGGAAGGGCCTTCGCTGCTGCAGGGGCCGATTCGCGACATCCCGGTGATCCGCGCGTACTCGGCCTACCGCCTGAGCCTGCTCGGCTTCGGCATCGGCATCGGCGTCTTCCTGTGGTGGCTGCTCGCCAGGACCCGTGTCGGCACGATGATCCGCGCCGGTGTCGACGACCGGCAGATGCTCGCGGCCTCGGGCGTCAACGTGAACCTGGTGTTCGCCTTCACCTTCATGCTCGGCGCGGGACTCGCCGGTCTCGGTGGTGTGATCGGCGCGGTGGAGCTGTCGATGGTGCCGGGCGAGGACACGCGACTCCTGCTCGCTTCGCTGATCGTCGTCATCGTCGGTGGCATGGGCAGCGTGATCGGCGCGGCCATCGGCGCGGCGATCCTGGGCCTGGCCGAGACCTACGGCCTCGCCTACGCGCCCACCTACAGCGTCGTCTTCACGTTCCTGATCCTGATCGGTGTGCTCGCCTTCCGGCCGCGCGGGATCTTGGGGAGGCCCGCGTGAGCGCAGCCGTCATGGAGACGGCGGCATGAGCGCCGCCTACTGGCGGCGAGCGATGAACAGCGGTTTGGCTGCGAATGCGCCGCGACGGAGCAACGTGCCTGTGCCGCGCGCGCCGGTGGTCATCGCGCCCGACCCCTACGCACAGAGCGACGCTCCGCGCTGGCTGAAGTACCTCTGGCGCACGCTGGCGCCGCGCCATGTCTTCGTGCTGCTGGGGGTGCTGCTGTTGCCCTTCGTCGCCTCGCCCTTCATCACCTTCCAGGTCGCTTCGCAATCGCTGGTGCTGGGCCTGATCGCACTCTCGCTGACCTTCCTGGCCGGCTACGGCGGCATGGTCTCGCTGGCGCAGATGACGGTGGCCGGAATCGCCGGCTACGGCGTGGCGGTGCTGGGCACCAGCAGCTACCCCGAGATCAGCCTGGGCTGGCCCTGGTGGGTGGCGGTGCCGGCGGCAATCTTCATCGCGGTACTGTGCTCCACGCTCATTGGCTGGCTGTCGGTGCGCACCGAAGGCATCTACACCATCATGATCACGCTGGCCATCGGCGTGGCCTTCTACTACCTGGTGCTGCAGAACTACAGCATCTTCAACGGCTTCCAGGGCCTGCGCGAGCTGAAAGCCCCCACGGTCTTCGGTGTCAACTGGCGCGCGCCGCTGCCTTTCTATTTCCTCTGCTTGTTTTGTGCCATTGCGGGTTACTTCGTCATCCGTTATGTCGTGCGCTCGCCCTTCGGCATCGCGCTGCAGGGTGTGCGCGACAACCCGCGCCGCATGGAGGCGCTGGGTTTCAACGTGGTGGCGCATCGTGTCGCGGCCTATGCGCTGTCGGGCGCGCTGGCCGCGGTCGGCGGCATCCTGCTGGCCTGGTACAACGCGCTGATGACACCGGGCTCGGTGGGTACCGGCTGGCTCATCAACATCCTGGTCATTGCCGTGCTCGGCGGTGTCAAGCACCCCATCGGTGCCTTTCTCGGCGCATTGGTCTTCGTGCTGCTGCAGACCTTCGCCATCGATGTCATCGACCGCGAACGCTTCAATCTCGTGATCGGCGGCGTGTTCCTCGCCATCGTGCTGTTTTCCCCCGACGGCCTGCTCGGACTGTGGGCGAAGCTTCGCTCTCGCTTCGGCCCGAACCAGGTCTTGACTTCAACCCAAAGGAGACATCCGTGAAAGTAACCAGAAAGATTTTTGTTCGTACGGTTTTCGCAAGCGCGGCAGCCGCCGCACTGGCCGGCTCAGCCTGGGCCCAGACAGGGCAACCGGTGAAGATAGGCCTGCTGGCCACGCTGGAGGGCCCGTTCGCGGCCGGCGGTGCGGATGGCATGCGCGGGGCCGAA
>JANNQO010000423.1:0-3032 GCA_031400795.1 Rubrivivax sp.
ACCCGGCGAACGTCGTGCTCGCAGCGGGCCCCGAGCTGGGGTGACGGCCGCTATTTCGTCATCTTGATCGACCGATCGAGAAACTCGTTCGTGTAGGTCGATTTCACGTCGAACGGCTTGTCGACGCCGATGTACTCGCGCACCAGCTCGTAGTCGGCGGCCATGCGTGCGTCGTCGTGGATGCCGAGTGCCACTTCGCGCGAACTCTTGTCGCTCATCAGCTTCTCCACCAGGCTCCAGTTGACCAGTTCGTTGTCGAACTTCAGCGCGCCGTTGGCGTCGATCAGCGCCTGCACGCAAGGGTTGGGCTCCTTCACGCAGGCCGCGAAGGCGCGCTGCGTGACCTTCACGAACTTCTCCACCAGCGGCTTGTTGGCCTTCAGGTATTCGGCATTCACGATGACCGAATTGCCATAAGGATTCAGCCCCGCATCGCGCCAGGCCAGGAAGCCCATGTCGTCGCCCAGTTCGCGCTGGAAGATGTGGTGGATGTTGTAGAACGAAGTCGTCACGTCGACCGACTTGGCCTTCAGCGACGCGAGCTTGGCGTTGGCGTCGATGTTCACCCAGGTCACCGACTTCGGATCGATCTTGTTCGCCTTGGCCAGTGCCGGCCACATCACGCGAGCGCCGTCGGCCGCCGGGTTGCCGATCTTCTTGCCGACGAAGTCTTTCACGCCGGTGATGCCTGAACTCTTCAGCCAGTACATGCCCTGCGGCGAGTTGGCGTAGACGTTGAACACCGCCACCGTGTCGGCGCCTTTGCCTTTGGCCACCAGCACGCCGCCCATGTCGGCCAGGCCGAAGGGCGTGGCGCCGGCGCCGACTCGCTGCGTGGACAGTGCCGAGCCTTTGCCGGGCTCGAGGTTCAACTCGATGCCTTCCTTGGCATACCAGCCCAGCTTCTTGGCGTAGTAGTACGGTGCGTGGTCGCCGCCGGGCACCCAGTTCAGAACAAAGTCGACTTTCTGCTGGGCGAGGGCCGGCATCGAAACCGCCAGCGCGGCGGCGAGAACGAGTGTTCTGCTCATGGGAGTCTCCTGTTGCCAGTGAAGAGGGGTGTGCGGTAAATTCACCAACCAGTGATTTCCGCGGCCAGTATAGGACAGCGTACCCCGTCGATGAAGCCCCGCGCGCCGTAGCCGATACAGAACTTCCCCTATGCCATTTCATTGGTCTGAGCTGCCGGCGCAGGTGTTGGCTTTGCTGCGGCAAGGCACGGTCATCCCTGCGCACCCGCTGGCGCTGAACCGGTCGCGGGGTCTTGACGCGGTTCGGCAACGGGCCCTCACGCGCTACTACCTCGATGCAGGCGCCGGCGGCCTGGCGGTCGGCGTTCACGCCACGCAGTTCGCGATCCGCGAGGTGGGTTTGTACGAGCCGGTGCTCGAACTGGCGGCGCGCACCGCACGCGAGTGGACCGATCGCCCCGTCGTACTGATCGCCGGCTTGTCGGGCCGCACCGCGCAGGCTTGCCGCGAGGCCGACGTGGCACTCGCCCATGGCTACCACGCCGGCATGTTGTCGCTGGCAACGATGAAAGGTGCTTCGATCGACGAGCTGGTCGAACACTGCGCGGCGGTGGCGCAGCGTTTGCCGCTGATCGGCTTCTACTTGCAGACCGCTGTCGGCGGCATCGCCTTGCCGGCCGAGTTCTGGCGCCGCTTTGCTGCCATCGAGAACGTGATCGCGATCAAGATGGCACCGTTCGACCGCTACCGCACGCTCGATGTGGTGCGCGGTGTCGTCGCCGCCCGCGCCGAAGACCGTGTGACGCTGTACACCGGCAACGACGACCACATCGTGCTCGACCTGCTGGCGCCGTTTGCCGTCCAGCGTGATGGCGCAGAGCTGCGCTTGCGCATCCGCGGTGGACTGCTCGGCCACTGGAGCGTGTGGACACGCAGCGCGGTGCAGCAGCTCGCACGCATTCATCAGGCGATCGAGGCCGGGCCGATCGATGCTTCGCTGCTGGCGCTGGACTCACGTGTCACCGACTGCAATGGCGCCTTCTTCGACGTTGCGAATCATTTTGCCGGCTGCATCCCCGGCTGCCACGAGGTGCTGCGCCGCCAAGGCCTGCTCGACAACATCGCCTGCCTGGATTCGAACGAAGTCCTGTCGCCGGGCCAGGCCGAAGAGATCGATCGCGTCTGCCGTGAGCATGCCGATCTGTCGGACAACGCCTTCGTCGCAGCGAATCTCACGCGCTGGCTGGGATGATCGACCGCCTCAACACCAAGCTCGCCCAGTACACGCTGGGCGTGGCCGCGCACCTGCTGCTGCTGCTGGCCTGGTACCTGTTCGTTCGCCTGGGCAACGTGCCGAAGTTCGTGATGCCGTCGCCGGCCGATACGCTGGCCGCGCTGTTCCAGCCGAATTACGGCTGGTGGCCGAACATCGTCGTCACCGCCACCGAGATCTTCGGCGGCTACGCGCTCGCGCTGCTGGTCGGCGTTTTCCTCGCGCTGCTCTTCACCTGGTCGAGGGTGCTCGAGTCGCTGATGCTGCCGCTGCTGATCACGCTGAACATGATCCCCAAAGTGGCGCTCGGCCCGCTGATCATCGTGTGGTTCAAGTACGGCGTGTTCCCGAACACGATGATGGCGTTTTCGATCGCGGTGTTCCCGATCCTGCTCACCACCGCGCGCGGCCTGCGCGAGATCGAACCCGACCTGCTCGACCTGGTGCGCTCGCTGCGCGGCTCGCGCTGGCAGCTGTTCACCAAGATCCAACTGCCCGGTGCGCTGCCCTATGTCTTCGCCGGCATGAAGGTGGCGGCGATCCTGGCCGTGGCCGGGGCGATCGTCGGTGAGTTCCTCGGCTCGGACCGCGGACTGGGCTACCTGATGCTGCAGGTGCAGGTGACGCTGGACACACCGGCGATGTTCATGGCGGTGATCCTGATCACCTTGCTCGGCATGTTGTTGTACGGCCTGGTGTTGGCATTGGAGAAGTTGCTGGTGGCCAAGGACGCGCGGGTCTCATGACGATTGAACCATTCATCCACCTCAAAGGCGTCAGCAAGATCT
>JANNQO010000424.1:0-6754 GCA_031400795.1 Rubrivivax sp.
GCCGCACATGGCCGAGCACACGCTCAACATGTTCGAGCACGTCGCGCGAGCGCACGCGCAGCAGCTCGCGCTCGCGGCGTGTTTCCGGACTGTTCTCGGCCGGCCATTCGGCGAGCGCGTCAATCCAGTCCTGCATGGCGCTGCGCTGGTCTTCGCAGGTGTCCTCGAGCTGGTGCAGGCTGTTGCGCGCATCCAGCAGCGCCTGCCAGTCGTCGAAGCGGTTGCGCGGGTCGAGCAGTTCCTGCTGCAGGGTGGCGAACTGCCTGGTCAAGAGCCGCCGCAGGTCCAGGTAGTTGTCGACCATGTGGTTGACCATGCGCAACATCAGGTCGGCCGTGTTGCTGGGCAGGCGCGCGCTGCCACGCGGATCGCCGGTCTCCGACAGCGACATCAGTTTGGCGGCGAAGAACTCGCGCACTGCGCAATCGGCCGGGTGCACCGTGATCAGCACGCGGTCGAACAAGGCGAATCCCACCGGGCTGGTGTCGATGGCCTCGAGCGCGCGCCGCGCCGAGGCCAACGTGCCGCGCGCTTCGTCGACGGAGGGTCTCTCGCTGCCCGGTCCGGCGGCCAGGCGGCGGAACACCAGCAGGTCGTACCACGAGGTGTAGTCGTAGTGGCTGGGCAAGTGGTCGTTGATGAGGTCGCTGATGTGCAGGTCGACGAGCTGACCACCGGTCCAGCGTTGCAGCGCCGCCTGCACGTCGCCGACCCGGACCTCGAGCTCGCGCCGCGCGCTGCCCACCCACAGGAAGCCGCTCGCAGGCAGCGTTTCGGGCAAGCCAGGCAGTTCGGTGAACTGCTCCGCGCTGACGACGAAGACCCGCATCGCAGGCGTTTCAGCGCTGGCGCAGCAGCCGTGCCGCGTCGAGCGCGAAGTAGCTCAGCACGCCGTCGGCGCCGGCGCGGCGGAAGGCGAGCAGCGCTTCCATCATCACCGCGTCGTGGTCCAGCCAGCCGTTGGCGGCCGCCGCCTTGAGCATCGAATACTCGCCGCTCACCTGGTAGGCATAGGTCGGCATGCGGAAGGTGTCCTTCACCCGGCGCACGATGTCCAGGTAGGGCATGCCGGGTTTGACCATCACCATGTCGGCACCCTCGGCGATGTCGAGCTGCACCTCGCGCAACGCCTCGTCGCTGTTGCCGGGGTCCATCTGGTAGACCTTCTTGTCGCTCTTGCCGAGGTTGCCCTTGGAGCCCACGGCGTCGCGGAAGGGACCGTAAAAGGCGCTCGCGTATTTCGCGCTGTAGGCCATGATGCGCGTGTGGATGAAGCGGGCCTCTTCCAGGCTCGCGCGGATCGCGCCGATCCTGCCGTCCATCATGTCGCTGGGCGCCACGATGTCCACACCCGCCTCGGCCTGCACCAGGGCCTGGCGGCGCAGAACGGCCACCGTCGGGTCGTTCAGGATGTAGCCGTCGTCGTCGACGAGGCCGTCCTGCCCATGCGTGGTGAAAGGGTCGAGTGCCACGTCGGTGAGCAGCCCGAGTTGCGGAAAGCGGCGCTTGAGTTCACGCACCGCGCGCGGCACCAGGCCCTCGGGATTGAGCGCCTCGCGGCCGTCGGCCGTCTTCAACGCCGGATCGATGACCGGGAACAAGGCCATCACCGGAACGCCCAGCGCGACACATTCTTCGGCCACGCCGAAGAGCAGGTCGACACTGCGCCGTTGCACGCCCGGCATGCTGGCCACATCCTGCTGTTGGCGCTGGCCGTCGAGTACGAACACCGGCAGGATCAGGTCCTCGGGGCCGAGCCGGTTTTCGCGCACCAGCGCGCGCGTGAAGGCGTCCCGGCGCAGCCGGCGCGGGCGCGAGGATGGGTAGGGCGGCAGGGGTGCAACGCTGTCTGTCACCTCGAACTCCAGTCTTCGTGACTCGGCATGTCAGCCGGCCGTTCAACGGTTGAAACGGCTGTTGGCGAGGTCGGCAGAATACCCTCTGGCGCGGCGCCTGACGCTCTGCTAGAGTCATTTGTGAACGATAGCCGCAAGGTGGTCGTTCCCTGCTTTTCCTCCCTGAGCAGGCGCCTTACCGCATGACAGCGATAAGGCTTGCCGGCCCTGGCCTCGTGCCAGGGCCACCTTTTTAGTGCCACCCATAATCGGTTCATGTCGGCCGGTTATCTCTGGGTCAAGGCCTTTCACATCGTCTTCGTCACCAGCTGGTTCGCGGGTCTGTTCTACCTGCCGCGGCTGTTCGTCAACCTGGCGATGGTCAGCGGCGACAGCCATGCCGAGCGTGAGCGCCTGTTGCTGATGGCGCGCAAGCTGTACCGTTTTTCAAGTCTGTTGATGGTGCCGGCCCTGCTATTGGGGATCTGGTTGTGGCTGGGCTTCGGCGTCGGCCGCGGCGCGGGGCAAGGGTGGATGCACGCCAAGCTGCTGCTGGTGGTGGGCGCGATCGGTTACCACCACCTTTGTCGTTCGCTGCTGCGCGGCTTCGAAAGGCTGCAGAACCGGCGCAGCCACCGCTGGTACCGCGTCTTCAACGAATGTTCGGTGCTGCTGTTCGCCGCCATGGTCGTGCTGGTGGTGGTGAAGCCGTTCTGACGCCGACTGCGATGGCCGCGCACAACGTGCCCACGTCACTGGCAGCGCCGCTGGCCTGGGTCTATGCGGCGGTGGTGCTGTATGCCAGCTGGTATCCGTTCGAGGGCTGGCGATGGCCGCCGGGCCAGTCGTTCGCGGCCTTGCTGGCCTTACCCTGGCCCCCCTGGCGCGACCCCTTCGATCTGTGGGCCAACTTCCTCGGCTACCTGCCCTTGGGCTTCCTCGCCACGCTGGCCTGGCTGCGACCGCAGCGCTCGGCCGCTGCCGCGGTCGCAGCCGTGATCGTTGCGAGCCTCGCCTTGTCGATCACGGCCGAGGTGGTGCAGAACTTCCTGCCCGGGCGCCATCCGTCGCTGAAGGACTCGGCGATGAACGGGGCCGGCGCAGCCGCCGGCGCACTGCTGGCGTTGCTGCTGCAGGCGATGGGTGCGATGCGGCGCTGGCGCTCGATACGCGAAGAGTGGTTCGTGCCACGCAGCGGCGGCGCTCTGGCGCTGCTGGCGCTGTGGCCTGCAGCCCTGCTCGTGCCGGCGCCACTGCCGCTGGGCCTGGGCCAGGTGGGTGAGCGGCTGCGCGAGCTGATGCTGGCAGCGCTGGACGGCGTACCTTGGGCCGCTGCGGCGCATGCGGCGTTGCAGGCCTCCGCCGATGCCACCTTGGCGGCTACGCTGGCCGCGTCGCCTCGTTCGCCGCTCGGCGAAGGGCTGGCCACCGCGCTCGGCTTGTTGGCGCCGTGCATGCTGGCGTATTCGATTTCGCGACCGGGCTGGCATCGCGCCGTGCTCAGCGCAGGCGCCACGCTGGCGGCTTTCGCGGCGATGACCTTGTCGACCCTGCTGAACTTCGGCCCGCGCCACACCTTGGCCTGGCTGACGCCGGCCAGCATGCCCGCGCTGATCGCCGGCGGCCTGGCCGGCGTGGCCCTGCTCGGGTTGCCGCGGCGCGTCGCAGCAGGCATTGGCTTGCTGGCGCTGGCCGGCGGCGTGGCTCTGGCCGCGCACGGCCCCGACGACCCTTTCTTCGCGCTCAATCTGCAAGCCTGGGAGCAGGGCCGCTTCGTGCACTTTCACGGCATGGCGCAATGGATCGCGTGGCTGTGGCCCTACCTCGCAATGGGCTGGCTGCTGCGCGTGCTGGCCTCGCGGGATTGACAAGGGCGCTGCCTACAATCTTTCGATGAGCTACTACAAGCACCATGTCTTCTTCTGCCAGAACCAGCGCGACCCGGGCGAAGCCTGCTGCGCGAACCACGACCCGCAGGCTGCGCTGGAGCATGTCAAGCGCCGTGTGAAATCCGCCGGCCTGACCGGCCCCGGCGGTGTGCGCATCAACAAGGCGGGGTGCCTGGATCGATGTGCCGGCGGGCCGGTCGCGGTGGTCTACCCGGAGGCCATCTGGTACACCTATGTCGACCAGCACGACCTCGACGAGATCGTCGACCAGCACCTGATGCAAGGCCGCATCGTCGAACGGCTCGTGCTGCCGCCGCACGTGGGCAAATGAACCCGGCGACTCGCCGCGAGTCGGTGGCCGGGCCGGCCGGCGCGATCGAATGTGCCATCGACGAGCCGGCCGCCACACCGCGCGGCGTGGTGGTGCTGTGCCATCCGCATCCGCAGTTCGGCGGCACGATGGACAACAAGGTCGTGCAGACCATGGCACGTTCGTTCGTGCAGCTCGGCTATCGCGCCGTGCGATTCAACTTCCGTGGCGTCGGCGCGTCGGCCGGGGCCTGGGACGAAGGGCGCGGCGAAATCGACGATGCCCTGGCGGTGATCGCCGCCCAACGTTCGACCGAATCCGGTGCGCTGGTGCTGGGTGGGTTTTCGTTCGGTGCCTATGTCGCATCGCAAGCCGCTGCCCGCCTGTTGCCGGGCCGCGCGGCGCAGCGACTGGTGCTGATCGGCCCGGCGGCGCAGAACTTCGAACTCGCGCCGGTGCCACCCGACACACTCGTCGTGCACGGCGAGCACGACGACGTGGTGCCGCTGTCCGCCGTGTTCGACTGGGCGCGGCCGCTGTCACTCCCGGTCACCGTGGTGCCGGGTAGCGGGCACTTCTTTCACGGGCAGTTGCCACTGCTCAAGCAGATCATCGTGGGCGCCTGGCACTGACGCCGCGGCCCCAACGGATCCTCACCCTTCTTTGCCCCGATTCCTCATGAAGTTCTTCGCTCCCTGGGCGGCGGCGCTCGCGCTGCTGACGCCCACTCTCGCCGCGGCTCAACTGCCGCAACCACCCGAAATCGCTGCACGCCAGTACCTGCTCATCGACCTCAGCAGCCAGCAGGTGCTGGCCGAACGCGACGCCGATGCGCAGGCCGACCCGGCCTCGCTGACCAAGCTGATGACGGCCTATCTGGTGTTCAATGCGATCCGCGACGGCAAGCTGTCGCTGACGCAGAAGATTCCAGTCTCCGAACGCGCCTGGAGAGAGCGCGTGGGTGGCGGCTCGCTGATGTTCATCGACCCGAAGATGAGCCCGACGGTGGACGAGTTGCTGCGCGGCATGATCGTGCAAAGCGGCAACGACGCCTCGGTGCTGCTGGCCGAGGCGGCGGCCGGCTCGCTGGAGCAGTTCGTCGCCGCGATGAACCGGCAGGCGCAGGCCTGGGGATTGAAGACAACGCAGTTCCGCAACGTCACCGGGCTTTCCGAAGCCGGCCACTACAGCAGCGCGCGCGACGTGGCGTTTGTCGCCGTGAAGATCATCCTCGAGCACGCGAACTTCTACGCGCTGTATTCGATCCGCCAGTACACCTTCAACAACATCAAGCAGGACAACCGCAACATGCTGCTCGGCCGCGACCCGACGGTCGACGGCATGAAGACCGGCTTCACCGAGAACGCCGGTTATTGCCTGGTGGCGAGTTCGGTGCGCGAGATGCCCAACGGCAAGCGCCGGCTGCTCACCGTGGTGCTCGGCGCGGCTTCGCGCGAAGCACGCGCGGCGGAAAGTCAGAAGCTGCTGAACTGGGGCTGGCAGGCCTGGGACAGCGTGCGCCTGTTCCACGCCGGCGCTGCGATCGCGACCGTGCCGGTGTGGAAGGGCAAAGAAGCCAACGCCAAGCTCGGCGCCGAGCGCGCGTTGTTCGTCAGCGTGCCCAAGGGCGAGGGCGACAAACTGAAGACCACGCTCGAGCGCAGCGACCCGCTGGTGGCCCCGCTCACCAAGGGCCAGCGCGTTGGGCGAGTCTTGATCACCACTGCGACCGGCACCGCGGTGGCCAGCGTGCCGCTGGTGGTGCAGGAGCCCGTGGAGCTGGCCGGCCTGTTCGGCCGCGCCTGGGACGCGATTCGTTTGTGGATCAAGTAGGCCCGGGAGCGGGCGGCGTGCTGCGGCAGCACACCTAGAATTCAAGGTATTTGCCGCAGGGCCACGCCGATGAACGACTCGCTTTGTTATCTCAACGGCCGCTACCTGCCGCTGGACCAGGCCCAGGTGAGCGTGCTCGACCGCGGCTTCATCTTCGGCGATGGCATCTACGAAGTCGTGCCGGTGTATGGCCGCCGCTTGTTCCGCATGGACGAGCAATTGGCGCGGCTGCAACGCAGCTTGACCAAGTTGCGCATCAAAAACCCGCTGGATCGCGAAGGCTGGCTCGAGCGCTGCCGCAGGCTGGTGGCCGCACTCGTCGAGAAAACCGGCGCCAGCGACCAGCTGGTCTACATCCAGGTCACGCGCGGCGTGGCGCCACGTGACCATGTGATGCCCGAGGACATCACGCCCACCGTGTTCATGATGGCCAACCCGATGAAGCCGCCGACGCCGGAGCAGCGCCACCAAGGCGTGGCCTGCACCACGGCGCGCGACTTCCGCTGGGAGCGTGGCGACATCAAGAGCATCTCGCTGCTGGGTAACGTGCTGGCGCGGCAGATGTCGGCCGACCAGGGCGCGGTGGAAACCATCATGTTCCGCGACGGCTTTCTCACTGAAGCCTCGGCGTGCAACGTGTGGATCGTTCACGAAGGGGCATTGCTCGGCGCGCCGAAGAGCGAGCATGTGCTGGAGGGCATCCGCTTCGAGCTGCTGCGCGAGTTGTGCGAGGACTGTGGCATCGCCTACAACCTGCGGCCGATCCCCGAGGCCGACGTGCTAAGTGCCGACGAGGTGATGCTGAGTTCAGCCACCAAGGAGGTGCTGCCGGAAACGCGCATCGATGGCGAGCTGGTCGGCCATGGCGCGCTGCGCGGCAAGCCCGG
>JANNQO010000425.1:0-26716 GCA_031400795.1 Rubrivivax sp.
GGCCATCCGCGCCATGAACTCTCGTTTGTCGAAGCCGACGGCACCCGGCTGGCGCGCAGCGGCGAGGTGCGCGGCGTCGGGGTCTTTGTCGCCGAGCGCATCGTCGACCTGCCCGGCAGCGCGCTGCAATTGCGCGCCGACAGCAGCGACCGGCGCCCGCGCCTCATCCCCAGCCTGAACACGGCGCTGGTGCTGGGCTTGTCGATCGCGCTGTTCGCGTTGGTTTTCCTGCTCGCCCGCGACGGGCGCCGGCGTGCCACAGCCGAGCAGGCGCTGGCCGAGGCGCTGGCCTTTCGCAAGGCGATGGAGGACTCGCTGGTGACCGGGCTGCGCGCGCGCGATCTGGACGGTGCGCTGCGCTATGTCAACCCGGCCTTTTGCGCGATGGTGGGCTTCACGCCCGAAGAGCTGCGCGGCATCGAGCCGCCCTACTGGCCGCCCGAAAACGCCGAGCAGTACCGCAGCCGCCAGGAGCAGCGCTTGGTCGCCGGCGCTGCCGGCGCCAACGAGTCGCGGGCCGGTTTCGAGACCGTCTTCATGCGCAAGAACGGCGAGCGCTTTCCGGTGCTGATCTACGAAGCGCCGCTGGTCGACGGCCAGGGGCTGCACACCGGCTGGATGAGCGCGGTGGTCGATGCCAGCGCGCAGCGCCGCATCGAGGAGCTGGCGCGCCAGCAGCAAGATCGATTGCAGGCCAGCGCCCGGCTGGCCACGATGGGCGAGATGGCCTCGATGATCAGCCACGAGCTGAACCAGCCGCTGTCGGCGATCGCCAGCTATGCCAGCGGCTCGCTGAACCTGCTCGCCGACCCCGCGGCCGGCAGCGCCGCCGGCCCAACGTTCGAGATGACCCGCCAGGCGCTGCAACGCATCGCCGAACAGGCCGAACGCGCCGGACGCATCATCAAGAGCGTGCACGACTTCGTGCGCCGCCGCGAGCAGCATCACGAAGCACTGCGCTGCGATCTGTTGATCGACGCGGTATTGCCGCTCGTTCATCTGCAGGCGCGGCGCAGCGGCGCGCGCATCGACATCGACGTGCCGCAGCCGGCGCCGCAGGTGTGGGGCGACCGCACCATGCTCGAGCAGGTGCTGCTCAACCTCACGCGCAACGGCTTGCAGGCGATGCAGACCGATACCGCTGTGGCCGAGCGGGTGCTGCGCCTGACCGTCCGCCAGACGCACGCGCGCTGGGTCACCTTCACGCTCGCCGACCGCGGCCCGGGCATCCCGCCCGAGGTGGCAGCGCGTTTGTTCACGCCGTTCTTCAGCACCCGTGCCGAGGGCCTGGGGCTGGGCCTGAGCCTGTGCCGCACCGTGGTCGAGCAGCATGGCGGCGCGCTCGACTTCGGGCCGCCGGAAGATGGATCGCCGGGCACCGAGTTCCGGTTTACGCTTGCCACGCCGCCATGAGCCCAACGCTGGATCCCCGCCTCGGCCTGCCGGTCGTCTACCTCGTCGACGACGAAGACGTGGTGCGCGACGCGCTGGCCTGGCTGCTGCGCTCGCGCCGGCTGCTCTCCGAGTGTTTCGCCAGCGGCGAGGCTTTCGAAGCCTGGCGCGCCGCCCGCCCCGCGCGCTGGCCGAGCGCGCCGTCGTGCCTGGTGCTGGACATGCGCATGCCGGGTGCCAGCGGCCTTCAGGTCTTCGAACGCCTCGCCGAGCAGGACCTGATCGACGCTTTGCCGGTGATCTTCCTCACCGGCCACGGCGACGTGCCCACCGCCGTCTCGGCCGTGCAACGCGGCGCTTTCGACTTCGTCGAGAAGCCCTTCTCCAACAACGCGCTGGTCGACCGCATCGAGCAGGCACTCTCGCGCAGCGCCGAAGTGCTGGCGCAGCGCCTGGCCGCAGGCGCGGTGGCGCGCGCGCTGGCCGAACTCACCGACCGCGAGCGCGAGGTGATGCATCTGGTCATCGAAGGCCGCGCCAACAAGCGCATCGCCGACGCTTTGTCGATCAGCGTGCGCACGGTGGAAGTGCACCGCGCCCGGGTGTTCGAGAAGATGAACGTCAAGTCCGCTGTCGAGCTGGCCAATCGCTTGCGCGAGCACCGGCCGCGCGGGACGGGACACTAGATGGGCGAGTTCGATCTGATCGAACGTTATTTCACGCGGCCGGCGCGGCGCGCGGTGCTGGGGGTGGGTGACGACTGTGCGCTGCTCGCGCCGGCGCCGGGCATGCAGCTCGCGGTCTCTTGCGACATGCTGGTCGAAGGCCGGCACTTCCTGGCCACCGTGCCGCCCGAACGGCTCGGCCACAAGGCGCTGGCGGTGAGCCTGAGCGACCTGGCCGCCTGTGGGGCCGAGCCGCTGGCCTTTACCTTCGCCTGGGCCTTGCCGCGGGCCGACGAAGCTTTTGTCGCGCCGCTTGCGCGCGGCTTGTTCGCGCTGGCCGACGAACAGGGCATCGAGCTGGTCGGTGGCGACACCACGGCCGGGCCGTTGAACCTGTGCCTCACGGTCTTCGGCCAGGTGCCCGCGGGCCAGGCGCTGCTGCGCAGCGGCGCGCGGGCCGGCGATCAACTCTGGGTCAGCGGCACGCTGGGCGATGCGCGTCTGGCGTTGGAGGTCTTTCGGGGCCGCGTCAACTTGCCGGGTGACGGCTTCGAGCAGGCGCGCCGGGCCATGGAGATGCCCGCGCCGCGGGTCGCGCTGGGTATCGCGCTGCGCGGCCTGGCCACGAGTGCTATCGATCTGAGTGACGGCCTGGCCGGCGACCTGGGCCATGTGCTGCGCCGCTCCGGCGTCGGCGCCGAAGTCGATATCGACGCGCTGCCACGTTCGGCGCTGCTGGCCGGTCAGCCGGCGGCGCTTCAGCACGACTGCCTGCTGTCCGGCGGTGATGACTATGAACTGCTGTTCACCGCCCCGCCGGCGCGGCATGCCGAGGTGATCGCCGCGGGCCGGCGGGTTGCCGTGCCGGTGACTTGCTGCGGCCGCATCGTTGCCGGCCAGGCGCTGCGGGTGGTCGACGCACAGGGCCGATCGGTGCCGCTGGTGCAGCGCGGGTTCGACCACTTCGAATGAACGCCGCCCTGGCCCCGCAGCGCGCCAGCGCCCGCTTCATGCGCGGCCACTTGGCGCATTGGATCGCGCTGGGATTCGGCAGCGGCCTGGCGCCGCGCGCGCCCGGCACGGTGGGCACGCTGTGGGCCTGGATCGCCTTCATCGTGCTCGACCGCTGGCTCGATGCGGCCGGCTGGGCGTGGCTCATCGCCGCCAGCGCGGCGGTCGGCCTGTGGGCCTGCACGCGCACCGCACAACACCTGGGGCTGGCCGACCCCGGCGCGATCGTCTGGGACGAAGTGCTCGCGTTCTGGATCGTGCTGTGGCTCGTCATGCCGGCATCCTTCGCTGTGCAACTGGCGGCGTTCTGCTTGTTCCGCTTCTTCGATGCGGCCAAGCCGGGGCCAGTGGCCTGGGCGGACCGTTTGTTCAAGCAGGTACCCGGCCAAGTCATCGGTTGGCGCCAGGGATTGGGCATCCTGTTCGACGATCTGGTGGCGGCGTTGTGCACGCTGATCGTGTTGGCCTGCTGGAGGGTGGTGGCGCAATGGTGAGCGTCGCGAGTGTCGACGCCTTGGTTCTTCAGCTGGCGGAGGCCCTGCGCGAGCGCGGCTGGCGGATCGCCGCAGCCGAGAGCTGCACCGGCGGCCTGATCGCTGCCGCCTGCACCTCGGTGGCGGGCTCCAGCGACTGGTTCGAGCGCGGCTTCGTCACCTACAGCAACGAGGCCAAGGCGCAGATGCTCGGGGTCGACGCCAGCCTGATCGCCGCGCACGGTGCGGTCAGCGAAGCGGTGGCGCGCGCGATGGCGGCCGGCGCCCTTGCGCAAGCGCCGGTGCAGCTGGCCGTGGCCGTCACCGGCATCGCCGGGCCGGGCGGTGCTGTGCCGGGCAAACCGGTCGGCACGGTGTGGCTGGCGCTGGCCGACGCGACTCGCGGGACGCTGCGCGCCTGGTGCGTGCTCCTGCCCGGTGACCGCGCGGCCGTGCGCAACGCCAGCGTGGCCGAGGCCCTGCGCGCGTTGCTCGAGGCGGCATCGGCATGAAAGTGCTGCTTACCGGCGAGTTCGACGCCGGTGAGGTCGAACGTTGGCGGCGGTTGCTCGGCGAGGCGATGCCCGAGGCCCTCTGGTTGACGCCCGATGAGGCGCGCGTCGATGTGGCTGCCGTGCAGGCTGCCGTGGTCGCCAATCCTGCGCCGGGCAGCTTGCGCGGCTGGCCGAACCTGCGTCTCATCCAGTCGCTGTGGGCCGGCGTTGACCGGCTGCTGGCCGACACCAGCCTGCCCGACGCGGTGCCGATCGCGCGCATGGTCGATCCGGCGATGAGCCAGGCGATGGCGGAGACGGCGCTGTGGGCCACCCTGTCGCTGCAGCGTGGCTTCTTCACCTACCAGCGCCGCCAGGCCGAGCGCCGCTGGGTCGTGCACGAACAACGCCGCGCCGACGAATGCCCCGTGGGTGTGCTCGGTTTCGGGCAGATGGGCCGTGCGGTGGCGCTGGCTTTGCAGCGCCAGGGCTATCCGGTGCGCGCCTGGCGTGCCCGACCCGGTGTGGCCGAGGTGTTGCCGATCGAGGTCACCCAGGGCCGGCAGGCGCTTGGGGGCTGGCTGGACGGATGCCGCATCGTCATCAACCTGCTGCCGCTCACGCCGGCCACCCGCGGCCTGCTCGATGCCAGCTTCTTCGCGTGCCTGCCGCGCCGCGCATCGATCGTGAATCTGGCGCGCGGCGCGCATCTGGTCGACGCCGATCTTCTCGCCGCTCTCGATGCCGGGCAACTGGAGCATGCCGTGCTCGATGTCTTTCACACCGAGCCGCTGCCCATCGAGCATCGCTTCTGGCGCCATCCCGGTGTGACGATGCTGCCGCATGCCGCGGCGCATACCGACCCGCGCAGCGCCGCGGCGGTGGTGGTGGCGAACCTGCGCGCGCTGCGCGACGGCGCACCGATCCAGCACCTGATAGAACGCAGCCGCGGGTATTGAGCGCCCCGAGGGCGGATCAGCCGCCGCACAGCGCCAGCCGCGCCGGCGAGATCGCTTGCACGGTCATCAGCACCAGGCGCTGCAAGGCGGCCCAGGGATCGAGCGGCCAATCGGGATGCCGCAGGCCTTTGACCAGGCCGTCACACAGACTCGCCGCTGCGACCAGGTGCTCGAGCTGCCGGCCGGAAATCCGCGCTGCAGCGCGTTCGATCAAGCGTTGTTTGGCGCCCCAGACCCGCGCTTCGGCCAGCGCCAGCGGCATCGGCTTGCCGGCATCCAGCGCTGCCCGTACACGGCGCAGCGCGCGCAAGTCGTCGGCCAGCGTCCAGTGTACGAGCACCGCCGCTTCGCCTTCGGCGCGCAGGCCGTCGAGCATGCGCAGCGCACGTGCCGGCTGCCCGCCGAGCACCGCCTCGCCGAGCTTGAAGACGTCGTAGCGCGCAACCTGCAGCACCGCGGCTTCGACCTGCTCGAACGACAGCTCGCCGGCCGGATACAGCAGGCCGAGCTTTTGCAGCTCCTGGTGCGCGGCGAGCAGATTGCCCTCGACACGGTCGGCGACGAAGGCCAGCGTGCGTTGCCCTTCGTCGCCCTCGCACACGCGCTGTTGCTGGCGCGCCAGGCGCTGCACGATCCAGGCCGGCAGGGCGGGGCGTTCGATGGCCTCCAGCCGCAGCGACACCCCTGCGGCATCGAGCGCACTGAACCAGGCGGTCTTCAGCTGCTGGCCGTCCAGGCGCGGCAGCTGCACGACGGTCAGCACATCGTCGGCGAGCCGCGCGCAGTAGCGTTGCAGCGCTTCGGAACCTTCCTTGCCGGGTTTGCCGCCGGGCATGCGGATCTCGATCAACTGCCGCTCGGCGAACAGGCTCATCGCCCGGGCCGCACCGAGCACGCTGCTCCAGTCGAAATTCGCGCCGCTGACGACGAACACCTTGCGCTCGGCATAACCGGCGGCGCGTGCGGCAGCGCGGATCGCGTCGCAGGCCTCCTGCGCCAGCAGCGGCTCGTCGCCATGCACGGTGTAGACGGGCTTCAGTCCGCGTTGCAGATGCGCTGGAAGCTGATCGGCGCGCAGTTGCATCGATCGCCCCTCAGGCTCTCAAACCTTGATCGCTGCCAGCCGCCGCAGCACCTGCATCACGATGTCGCTTTGCATCTCGCGGAACAGTTCGGCTTCTTCCTGCGCCTTGGCCAGCGCCAGTGTCTCGTTGAAGCTGATGTCGCGCGCCAGCAGCAGGTTGGCCGCGGGCAGCAGCTCACGTCCCGACGGCGTGCTGGCCTTGAACTGCAAGCGCACGCGCAGCTGCATCGCGCGCACCTGTGCCGCGGAGGTCTGCGCGACGACGCTGCGCTCGCGGGCGTCGGCCAGCGCATGCAGCACCACGTCGACCTCGCCCGGGCTTTCGGCTACGCGCACCTCGCGGGCGAGCGCGATGCGCAACTCGTCGGCCAGCGGCGAGCGCGCCGCGAACCCGGTCAGCGCGATGCTGCGAAAGGCCAGCGGCGGCGCGCGCTTGAGCTCGAACCCGCAGCCCGCCAGCAGTGTGGCGGCAGCGATGGCGGCGCGCCGTGACGGATCAAACAACGACATTCACCAGCCGTCCGGGCACGATGACGACCTTTTTCACCGGTGTGCCGCCGGCGAAGCGAATCACATCCGGATGGGCGATCGCGGTGGCTTCGATGAACTGGCGGTCGGCGGATGCCGGCACCTTGATGGCACCGCGCAGCTTGCCGCCCACCTGCAGCATCAACTCGATCTCGGACTGCAGCAGCGCGGCTTCGTCCACCACCGGCCAAGGCGCATCGATCACGTCGTCCATTGCCGCAGCGAACCCGAGTTCACCCCACAGCGCGTGGCTGATGTGCGGCGCCGCCGGGTACAAGCAGCGCAGCAGCAGGCCCATCGCTTCACGCAGCACCGCGGCGTCGGCAGCGCTGTCGCTGAGCGCTGCGGCTTCCATCGCGTTGAGCATCTTCATCGTGCCCGAGATCACGGTGTTGTATTGCAGCCGCTCGTAATCGTGGCTGATCTGGCGCAGCTGCAGATGCATCTCACGGCGCAGCGCGGTTGCCGCAAGGCTGGCCCCTTCAATCGAACCGCTGGCCGCCACCAGCCACGCGCGCTGTTTCGCCGCGAACTGCCAGAGCCGGCGCAGGTAGCGATAGGCCCCCTCGGCGCCCGAATCCGACCAGGTCGCACTTTGGTCCGGCGGGGCGGCGAACATCGAGAACACCCGTGCTGTGTCGGCGCCGAAACGCGCGACGATGTCGCGCGGCTCGACCACGTTGTTCTTGCTCTTGGACATCTTCTCGACGCCGCCCAGCCGCACCGGCAGCCCGTCGGCCTTGGCCGTGGCGCCCACCGGATGGCCCTTGTCGTCGTGGCGAACGTCGACCTCGGACGGGTAGAACCAGCGCACCTTGCCGCCGGCCTCTTCGCGGCAGTACGACTCGTTGAGCAGCATGCCTTGCGTGAACAGCCGCGTGAACGGCTCGCTGAACTTCACCAGGCCGAGATCGCGCATCGCCTTGGTCCAGAAGCGCGCGTAGAGCAGGTGCAGCACAGCGTGTTCGACGCCGCCGATGTACTGGTCCATCGGCATCCAGTAGTCGGTGCGCTCGTCGATCATCGCGCCGGCGCTGTCGGGGCAGCAGTAGCGCATGATGTACCAGGCCGAGTCGACGAAGGTGTCCATCGTGTCGGTCTCGCGCTGGGCCGGCTTGCCGCAGCGCGGGCAGGGCCCGTTCAGGAATGCCGCGCTCTTGTTCAACGGGTTGCCGCTGCCGTCGGGTACCAGATCTTCGGGCAACACGACGGGCAGATCCTTCTCGGGCACGGGCACGTCGCCACAGGCTGCACAGTGAATGATCGGAATCGGCGTGCCCCAGTAGCGTTGCCGGCTGATGCCCCAATCGCGCAGCCGCCAGATGGTTTTCTTCTCGCCCAGGCCCTGGGCGTGCAGCGCCGCGGCGATCGCGTCCACCGCCGGCTTGTGGTGCAGGCCGCTGTAGTTGCCCGAGTTGATGGTGATGCCCAGGGTCTTGTCGGCGTACCAGTCGTGCCAGCGGTGGTAGTCGAAATGTTCGCCGTCGACGTGGATCACCTGCGTGATCGGCAGCTTGTACTTCAGCGCGAACGCGAAGTCGCGTTCGTCGTGGCCGGGCACGCCCATCACGGCGCCGTCGCCGTAGGTGATCAGCACGTAGTTGCCCACCCAGACGGGGATCTTCTCGTCGGCAAGGGGGTGCTGGACGAAGAGCCCGGTGGGCAGGCCTTCCTTCTCCCTCGCCGCGAGTTCAGCCTCGGTCGTTCCACCCTTCTTGCATCGTTCGATGAAGGCCGCCAGCGCCGGGTTGCCAGCCGCGGCATGCGTGGCCAGCGGGTGCTCGGGGGCCACCGCGGCGAAAGTCACGCCCATGATCGTGTCGGCGCGGGTCGTGAAGACATACATCCGCCCGTTCTGGATCAATTCACCATCGGCAGCGCGGATGTCGTGCGCGAAAGCGAAGCGAACGCCCTCGCTCTTGCCGATCCAGTGCTCCTGCATCAGCCGCACGCGCTCCGGCCAACCTTCGAGGTAATGCGGGTGCGTGGTGTCGGTCACGCCGGCCAGCAACTCGTCTGCGTAGTGCGTGATCGCCAGGTAGTAGCCGGGGATCTCGCGCCTTTCGACGATCGCGTCGCTGCGCCAGCCGCGCCCGTCGATCACCTGCTCGTTGGCGAGCACGGTCTGATCGACCGGATCCCAGTTGACGATCTGTGTCTTCTTGTAGGCGATGCCTTTCTCGAGCATCTTCAGGAAGAACCACTGGTTCCACTTGTAATAGCTCGGGTCGCAGGTGGTGACTTCGCGCCGCCAGTCGAAAGCCAGGCCCAGCGGCTGCATCTGCGCCTTCATGTCGGCGATGTTGGCGCGTGTCCAGGTGGCCGGCTGCACGCCGTTGTCGATGGCGGCGTTCTCCGCGGGCAGGCCGAAGGCGTCCCAGCCCATCGGCATCAGCACGTTGTAGCCTTTCATGCGCAGCTGCCGCGCCATCATGTCGTTGATGGTGTAGTTGCGCACGTGGCCCATGTGCAGCTTGCCGCTCGGATAGGGCAGCATCGAGCAGGCATAGAACTTGGGCCTGTTCAGGTCTGGATCTTCGAGCACGCGGTAGGCGTCGATCGCCTGCCAGTGCGCCTGCGCAGCGCCTTCGACCTCGCTCGGGATGTACTTCTCGTTCATCCCGAAGATTGTAGGGAGCTACCTCGGCGGAGCGTCCGTCACGAAGCCGATGCGCGACAGGCCCGCATCCTGCACCAGGCCGATCAACTCGGCCACGCGTCCATAGGGCACGCGGCTGTCTGCGCGCAGCTGCACCTCGGTCTGCGCATCGCGCCGTGCGGCCTCGCGCACGCGCACCGACAGCTGCGCCGCATCCACCGGTTCGTCGGCGACGAAGAGCCGGCCCTGTTCGTCCAGAGCCAGCGCGATGTAGGCCGGCGCATCGCTGGGCTTGCCGCCTTCGGCCTTCGGCAGATCCAGCTTCAAGCTCGAGGTCATCAGCGGCGCGGTGATGATGAAGATCACCAGCAGCACCAGCATCACGTCGATCAGCGGCGTCATGTTGATGTCGCTCATCGGCTGCGCGCCGGGGCTGCGTTCTAGGCGGCCGAAGGCCATGTCAGCGTTGCCCCTGCGCGTCCAGCACCATCTCGCGCAAATCGTGCGCGAAGCCTTCGAGCTCGGCCTCGCAGGCCGCCACCCATTTGCCGAACAGGTTGTAGGCGAGCACCGCCGGCACCGCCACGGCGATGCCGGCGGCGGTCATGATCAGCGCCTCGCCGATCGGCCCGGAGACTTTCTCGATGCTGATCGAGCCCGAAGAGGCGATGCCCACCAGCGCGTTGTAGATGCCCCAGACGGTGCCGAACAGGCCGACGAAAGGCGCCGTGCTGCCTACCGAGGCCAGCAGCACCTGGCCGAATTGCAGGTGCGACAAGCCGCGGTGCAAGGCATCGCGCAGACGGCGAGTCAGCTGCGAGGCGAGCTGGCCGCTGTCTTCCAGCCTGCCGCCGCCCGGCTGCACAGTGGCGGCATCGAGCAGCGGCAGCAGCACCCCCTCGCGGTCGAGCGAGCCCAGGCGCTGGCGGCCGCCGTCCAGGCCGGCGGCGTCCCAGAACGCCGGCACGCCACGCATGATGTCGTTGGCCGCGCGCCGCAGCACCCAGGCCTTCCACAGGATCACGACCCAGGCCGACACCGACATTGCCAGCAGCAGCAGCGACACCGTGCGGCCGACGGCGTCGCTCTGGGCCCAGAAATGCGCGAGTCCGCTCATCCTGCCGTCAGCCCTTCAAGCCGAGTACATCGTGCATGTCGAACAGGCCGCTCGCCTTGCCATGCACGAAGCGCGCGGCGCGCAGGCTGCCGGCGGCGTAGTTGGCACGACTGGCCATGCGGTGCGTGATCTCGATGCGTTCGCCACTGCCTGCGAAGAGCACGGTGTGGTCACCGACGATGTCCCCGCCGCGCACGCTGGCAAAGCCGATCGTCGACGGATCACGCTCGCCGGTGTGGCCTTGGCGCGCCATCACCGCGCAAGCCTTCAGGTCGCGCCCCAGTGCCGATGCCAGCGTCTCGCCCATCGCCAGCGCGGTGCCGCTGGGGGCATCCACCTTGTGCCGGTGGTGAGCCTCGATGACCTCGATGTCGTAGCCCTCGGTGAGGGCCCGCGCGGCCTGGTCCAGCAGCTTCAGCATCACGTTCACGCCGACACTCATGTTGGGTGACAGCACGATCGGAATCCGCGTGGCTGCGGCAGCGATGGTGGCCTTCTGCGCCGCGTCGAAGCCAGTGGTGCCGATGACCATCGCCACCTTCTCGTCGCGGCAGGCCGCGAGGTGGGCGAGCGTTCCCGGGGGGCGCGTGAAGTCGATCAGCACGTCGGCACCGGCCAGGCCTTGGCGCAGATCGGCTGTGATCGTCACGCCGGTGGCGCGGCCGAGGAAGGCCCCCGCGTCCTGGCCGATCGTGACGCCGCCGGGCACGTCCAGCGCACCGCTCAGGTGCGTATCGGCGCCGTTCACGATCGCTTCGATGAGCATGCGACCCATGCGCCCGTTGGCGCCGGCCACCGCCAGGGCGAGGATCATGGTTCGAGCGGCGGGTACTGTCGCACCGGGCCCTGCGGCGCTGCGGGAGCCTCTTCCCCGGCGCGCGGCGTCGGCAGCGCGCGCCGCTGCTCATCGGTGAGCTCCAGCACCGGCGGCTTGCCACCGCCGCTCTTGGGGCCGATGGCAGCCACGAACTCACGCTCGCTCGGCAGCTCGGGGGCCTGCACTTCCTTCACCACTTCGCCTTCGAACAGCACCACCACGCTGCGCCGCTGCGCCTCGGTGCCGGGGCGGCGAATGGTGAAGATGTAATCCCAACGCTGGGTGTGGAACAGGTCGGTGACCATCGGCGAGCCGAGCAGATCGCGCACCTGCGCCCGCGACAGCCCCGGCTTGAGCAACGCCACCTGCTCCTTGGTGACGACGTTGCCCTGCACGATGTCGATGCGAAAGGGCGTGATCAGGCCGAGGAAGCTGTCGGTGTTGCCCAGCGACGCGCAGCCGCCGAGCGCGACAACACCAACGAGGGCCCCCACAATGGGTAGGCCGGACAAACGCAAAGGCGTCATGGACAAAAGAATGCCGGCGAAGGGGGCCGCAGTCACGCTGGATATGATCGCTGGATTCTACCGGCGGCCCTGCGTGGGCTCCGGTGCCGGGGAAGCGCATGACGCAAGTCGATGAACTGAAGAGCAGCGGCCTGAAGGCCACGCTGCCGCGGCTGAAGATCCTCGAGGTCTTCCAGCACAGCGCGCGCCGCCACATGACAGCCGAGGATGTCTACAAGGCGCTGCTCGCCGAAGACTCCGACATCGGGCTGGCCACCGTCTACCGCGTGCTGATGCAGTTCGAGCAGGCGGGGCTGCTGACGCGCAGCAACTTCGAATCCGGCAAGTCGGTGTTCGAAATCAATGAGGGTCAGCACCACGACCACCTGGTGTGCCTGACCTGTGGCCGCGTCGAGGAGTTCTTCGACGCGCAGATCGAGCAGCTGCAGCGCGACGTGGCGGCGCAGCGAGGCTTCGAACTGCACGAACATTCACTGGCGCTGTACGCACGCTGCACGAAGCCGAACTGCCCGTACCGCTCGAAATAGCTACTCGTGCCCCAGGCCCGGGCTGCGCCCGACCCGCCCCCGCGGCAGGGTCGGGCAAAGTATCGAAGCCATTCGAAGCCATATTCACTCGAGCGGTCTTTCCATCGCCCGCTGATGGCGCTCGACGAACTCCTGGTAGGTGTCGATGCCGCGAAGCTGCAGGATCGTGTTGCGCACCGCCGCCTCGACCAGCACCGCCAGGTTGCGTCCCGCGTCCACCGCGATCACCACCTTGCGCACGGGCAGGCCGAGGAGGTCCTCGTACAGCGGCTCGTAGGGCAGACGCTCGAACTCGCGCTCCATCGTCTCCTTGCGCACCAGGTGCACGATGAGTTTCAGGCGCTTCTTGCGCCGCACCGCGGTCTCGCCGAAGATGGCCTTGATGTCCAGCAGGCCGATGCCGCGCACTTCGAGCAGGTTGATGAGCAGCTCCGGGCAGCGGCCTTCGAGCGAGTCTTGCGAGATGCGGAACAGATCCACTGCATCGTCGGCGACAAGTCCGTGGCCGCGCGAGATGAGCTCCAGGCCGAGTTCGCTCTTGCCCAGGCCCGATTCGCCGGTCAACAGCACGCCTACGCCGAGGATGTCCATGAACACGCCGTGGCGCGTGGTGCGCTCGGCGAAATGTTGCGCAAGGTAGCCGCGCATCACGTCGATGACATGCCCGGCCGACTCGGCGGTCACGAACAACGGAATCTCGGCGCGGTCGCACATCGCCACCAGCCGCACCGGTGGGGCCTGGTCGTCGGCCACGATCAGCACCGGCGGCTCCAGGGCCACGATGCGCGAGATGCGCCGTTCCTGGTCCTCCGGCGTGGTGTCGGTGAGGTAGGCCACTTCGCGTCGGCCGAGCAGTTGCACGCGGTAGGGGTGGATGTAGTTCAGGTAGCCGACCAGGTCGGCCGCGGCGCGGGCGTCGCGGATCGCCTCGTCCGCGAAGCGTCGCTCGGGATGCGCATGGCCGGCGATCCATTCCCAATGCAGGGCCTCGCGATGGGCCTCGAACATCGCCTCGGCGCTGATCGAAGTGGGTTTCATCGACGCTGCCGCTGAGGCCTTCTGTCCGCGATCAGGCTACCGACTTCAACGGCTCCCACTCCGCGATCAGGCGGTGCAGCACCGCAGGGTCGCCTTCGTGTTTCAGGCGCTCGCGCAGCTCGCGGTCAGACAGCATCTCGGCGATCTCGGAGAGGATCTCGAGATGGCGCTGAGTAGCCGCTTCGGGCACCAGCAGGAAGATCAGCAGCGACACGGCTTCCTCGTCGGGGGCGTCGAACGGGATCGGCTGCCGCACGCGCAACACTGCCGCCAGCGGACTCTTCAGCCCCTTGATGCGGCCGTGCGGGATGGCCACCGCGTGGCCGAGGCCGGTGGAGCCCAGCCGCTCGCGCGCAAACAGGTTGTCGGTGACGATGCTTCGCGCCAGGCCCTGCAGGTTCTCGAATAACAAGCCGGCCTGTTCGAAGGCGCGCTTCTTGCTGGTCGCTTCCACGTTGACCAGCACGTTGCTGGCGGGAAGGATGGCGGCGAGTCGATTCATACGGCTGCAACAATGTTGCGAGAGGAAAGGACTATAGCTCCGGGCCCGCCGCGGCGCCTCTGGGGAAGCCACTCCAATGCCCCGCGAATGCGGGAATTTGCGGCATTGCAGCAACACTGCCGCAGGCCATGAAAAACGGCCCCGCAGGGCCGCTGATCGAGGCGGGCGCGAGCGCCGTCGGGTTGACGTCAGGCTGCGTTGGCCGCGCTGCGCTTGGGCGAGACGTGGTGATGGTCTTGCAACCGGTCTTTGTGCCGCACCACCTGGCGATCGAGCTTGTCCATCAGCGCATCGATGGCGGCATACAGGTCTTCGTCGGCCTGTTCGACGAAGATGTCGCGGCCCTTTACATGCAGCGTCACCTCGGCCCGTTGTCGTCGTTCCTTTTCCTTCATCTTTTCGACGGTCAGCAGCACGGTGACATCCACGACTTGATCGAAGTGGCGCGTGACGCGGTCAAGCTTTGTGAGTACATACTCCCGAAGCGCGGGCGTCACTTCAAGATGGTGACCGCTGATCGTCAAGTTCATCAGAACCTCCTTGTCAAGGGTGGGGATGGCGCCGGACAGGCGCAGGGAAGGCGCAGAGAAAGCTGCGAAGGGGGAGCGGAGCGGACGCTCGGGCGCAAGAGGGGTGCGATGCAGGATCGGTTGCGTTTCAGTGTGCACCCGAAGCGGCACACTGGCAAGCCGAAACCGATGCCAAACCGATCCCACGCGCACCCATATGTGAGCAATGTCAACGCAGCAGCGTCAGCAGGTCCAGCCGCGCTTCGATCTCGCGCATCATCAGCAGGTAGCCGGGGGCACCCACGCTGCCGTAGCGCTTGGCGAACTCATCGGCGCTCAGGAATTCCGGCAGGTCCGAGATGTCGGGCAGCAATTCGCTCTCGACAATCCCATGCGCCAGCCGGGCTTGCAATTCGGCAGGGGCACGCACGGCGCGCTCGCCCAGGCGGGTGCCGGCGCGGTCCGCGGCCAGGTCGTTGAAGCTGAAGCCGCTGCCCTGGCGCGAATCGTTGACCTCTTTGTACAAGCCCACCGCGTCCGCCAGCGGGGTCCCCGATTCCGCCGCAATCGCGGCCGAAATGAGCACGTGCAGCGGCAGGTCCAGACGGCCGGCCAGTGTGACGGTGAGCTGCGGCGGGCGCGGCCAGTTGCGCGCCGCCGGCACGATCGCCGCCAGGCCACGCTGGTTGGCGTAAAAGACCAGGGCCAGCAGTGCGGCGCGGTTCTCGCGCGCGGCGTCGGCACCGGGCAGGGCGCTGCGGCGTTGCGCCAGCTCGAACGCCGGTTGCAGCAGCCGCACCAGCGGGATCGGCGTGCCCGCAGCTTCGTCGCGCAGTATCTCCACCAGCCGATCGGAGTACGCGCGCAGCCGTTCCTGGTCGGCCGGCGGCACCAGCGTGGCCAGCATGCGCGACAGCGTGTCCTGCCGCCACGCATAGAACACCACCACGCGCTGTGGGCGGAACTCGACATGGCGCACCACGTCGCGCGGCAGTTCCAGATCCACCCCCCAGCCGCGCCGCTCGAGCCACCACCGCAGCAGCGGCTCTGCAGCCCAGGCCGGTAGCGGCAGCCGGCCGACGCGCAGCCGGCTCAACTCAGGCAGCCCGCGCGACTGGGTCATCTCGATGTGCAGGTTGATCCACGGTGGGTGGCCGTCGCTTGCCAGGGCCTGCAGCCAGGGCGGAAGCAGCGGCAGCGCGACGGCCAGCGGTACGCTCGCGTCGAGCACGGCGCGGCCCTGCGTCAATCCGATGCGCGTGCCGGCTCCGGCAAAACGGGCCGCGGCATGCTGCAGCAGCAGCACCAGGTCGCGCTCTTCTGCGATCAATGCGCGCACCAGGCCGGCGCGCTGGTGGCGCGGGTCGTGGCTGCGCACCAGTTGTAATGCGCGTTCGATGTCGGCCGGCTCGACGCCGGCGCGCGGCGGTGCGCTGGGCGACGCTTCCACCGCCAGCCACAGTGCCAGCAGTGCGCTGCCCGCCAAAGCAAGCGTCAGCGTGGTCACGAGCAACAACCATCCGCGGCCGGTCATGGCCGCAGTCTGCCATTCGGCGGTGCGGCGGGACTCAGGCGCGTCGAAGACGCAGCCGCTCGCGCAGCCGCCAGCCGAGCAGCAGCGCGAGCAGCGCCGCGTACAAGCCGACCTCGGCGAAGTCGTTCTTGCCGGCACGCATCCAGAAGAAGTGCAACATCGCCAGCAGTGCGGTCGCGTACACCGTACGGTGCAGCGCCTGCCAGCGTGCCGCGCCCAGCGCGCGCACGGCACGGTTGAACGACGTGGCCGCCAGCGGCAGCATCGACAGCAAAGTGGCGCTGCCGACGAGGATGAATGGACGCTTGGCGATGTCACGCAGGATGGCCTGCATGTCCAGGCCCATGTCGAGCCAGGCGAAGCACAGGAAATGCAGCACGCCGTAGCCAAACGTGAACAGACCCAGCATGCGCCGCCAGCGTGCCAGCGCGTGCCAACCCGTGAGCTGGCGCAGCGGCGTGATGGCCAGCGTGCAGCAGAGCATGCGAAGCGTCCAGTCACCCGTGCCGCGGATCAGCGCCTCGGCCGGGTTGGCGCCCAGGCTGTTGTGCGCCGCGCCCCACGACAGCAACGCCGCCGGCAACAGTGCCAGCACGAACACCATGGGCTTGATCAGCGGCCGCAGCAGCCACTGGTTGATCGACAACGCCGTGGTGGCCCTGCCGGTGGGCTGCGCGCTCGAGGTCAAAAGTGGCGCCGCAAGTCCATGCCCGCGTAGAGCTGGCCGACCTGCGCCTCGTAGCCGTTGAACATCAGCGTCGGCCGCTTGCGCACGAGCAGGCCGTCCTCGCCGATGCGGCGCTCGGTGGCCTGGCTCCAGCGTGGGTGATCCACACCCGGGTTGACGTTCGAATAGAAGCCGTACTCGCTGCTCGCGGCCAGTTCCCAGCTGGTCTTCGGTTGCCTGTCGACGAAGCGCAAGCGAACGATCGACTTGCCCGACTTGAAGCCGTACTTCCACGGCACGACCAGGCGCAGCGGGGCGCCGTTCTGGTTCGGCAACACCTCGCCGTAGAGTCCGAAGGCGAGCATCGTGAGCGGCTGCATCGCTTCGTCGATGCGCAGCGCCTCGACATAGGGCCAGTCGAGCACCGACGAGCGCAGCCCGGGCATCTGCGCCGGGTCGGCCAGGGTCACGAATTGCACGAACTTCGCGTTGCCGCTGGGCTCGACACGCTTGATCAGCTCCGACAGCGAGTAGCCGACCCAAGGGATGACCATCGACCAACCTTCGACACAACGCAGCCGGTAAGTCCGTTCTTCCATGGCGCCGAGCTTGAGCAGCGCATCCAGGTCGTAGGTGCCGGGCTTCTTCACCTCGCCCTCGACAACGACCGTCCAGGGCCGGCTCTTCAGCCTGCCTGCCGCGCGACCCGGATCGCTTTTCTCGGTGCCGAACTCGTAGTAGTTGTTGTAGCTGGTGACGTCCTGGTAGGCCGTCGCTTTGTCCATCGTGATCGCGCCGGGCACCGCACTGCGTGCGCCGGACAGCGCGGCGAGCTTGCCGGCACGGGGGGCCTGCGCAAGTGCACCGCGCCCGGGCCAGGCGGCCAGCGACGACGCGCTGGCCCAGACCGCCGCGTGCTGCAGCCATTCGCGCCGTGCGGCATACCGGGAGCGAGGGGTGATGTCCGAGGGGATCGGGTGATCGAAACCCCGGTCGGCGCGACGCTGCATGGAAAACTCCGTTCGACTGGCCCTCGGTCGGGCCTGTGCGCGCGGAGCTTACAGGGCGGCCCGAGGGCTCAGCGCAGCCCGGCGATGTAGTCCGAGACGGCCTTGATCTCGCGGTCGTTCATCCTGCCCGCGATGCTGCTCATTTGCGCGTTGTTGGCGCGTGCGCCGGAGCGGAAAGCAACGAGCTGCGCTTCGGTGTAGTCGCCATGCTGGCCCGAAAGGCGCGGGAACTGCGCCGGGATGCCGGCGCCAGTGGGGCTGTGGCAGCCGGCGCACGCAGGCACCTGGCGTTCGGCGATGCCGCCGCGGTAGATTTTCTCGCCCAGCGCAACGGTGTTCTTGTTTTTGGCGAATCCCGGCTTGGTCTTGGCCGCGGCGTAAAACGCGGACAGGTGCTGCAGCTCTTCATCACCGAGCGCGGCGACCATGCCCGACATGATCGGATTCTTGCGCTTGCCCGCCTTGAACTCGCGCAACTGCTTGACCAGGTACTCCGGATGCTGGCCTTGCAGGATCGGATTGGCCGGGCTGCCGCGCGTACCGTCGGCGGTATGGCAGGCCACGCAGGAGGTGGAGAGAGCCAGACCCTTGGCGGCGTCGGCCTTGAAGGCAGGCTTGCTTTCGGCGGCCATCGAGGGCAGGGCGGCGCAAAGCAACAGTACGGCGAGGAGTTTCATGAGGCGAGGACTTCTTCTTTCGGCTTCTCCAGCGTTCGCAGAGTTGCGATCGGCCAGACACAAAAGCCTCGAATTTTACAATGGACCATGAGCCAGCCGAACTCCGACCCGTCCCCCGCCGCCCGACAGGCCCTGGCCTGGTGCCACGGCGCGCGATTCCTGACCACCGCCAGCCAGCTTGACCAACTGCCGACCCGCGAGCTGCCCGAGATCGCTTTCGTCGGCCGCAGCAACGCCGGCAAATCCAGCGCCATCAACGCGCTGGCCCAGCACAAACGCCTGGCTTTTGCGTCGCGCACCCCGGGGCGCACGCAGCACATCAACCTGTTCGAGCTGGGACCCAAAGAGGCCCCCGACGCACTCTTCGCCGACCTGCCCGGCTATGGCTACGCGGCGGTGGACCGCGGCTCCAAGCTGCGCTGGCAGGCCGTCATGGCCGAATACCTCGCAGTGCGGCGCGCATTGCACGGCGTGGTGATGATGGTCGATTCGCGGCTGGGCTTCACCGAGCTCGACAGGCGGCTGCTGGATTTGCTGGAGCCGCGCGTCGTCAACGGCGAGGTGCGTTTGCTGGTGCTGCTGACCAAGGCGGACAAGCTGAACCGGCGCGAAGCGCAGGCGGCACTGGATGCAGCCCAGCACAGCTTGGCCGGGGTCGCGAGCGAGGCTGCCGATGTCGGCGTGACGCTGTTTTCCGTGCTGTCGCGCCTGGGTCTGGCCGACGCTGCAGAGGCGCTGCACCAGTGGACGCGGCCGGCATGAGCCGCCGGGCCGCCCCAAGTGCGAATGCCGAAGTGCGAAGCACGAAGGTACTCCAGTGAGCCGCCGGGCCGCCCCCAAGGCGAATACCGGAGGGCGCAGCCGGAAGGTGCACCAGTGACTCTGCAGTCGACTGCGTTCGCGCTGCCGCACGGCATCACGCTACGAGCCGTCGAAGCCGGGCGCGGCAAACCGCTGCGGCTGATGTGCCTGCACGGTTTTCCCGAAGGTTCGTTCGTCTGGGACGAACTGCTGCAGGCCTTGTGCGCCGACGTACACGGCGTGGCGCCGGCGCTGCGCGGCTACGCGCCATCGTCGATGCCGTGCGATGTGGCGAACTACCGACCCAAGCACCTGGTGGCCGATCTGGCGGCTTGCATCGAGCAGATCGGCGCGCCGCTGGACCTGCTGGTGGCCCATGACTGGGGCGGTGCCGTGGCCTGGAACCTGGCGGCGAGCCGCCCCGAGCTGCTGCGCCATCTGCTCATCATCAACTCGCCGCATCCGGCGCAGTTGCTGCGCGAGCTGCGCCACAACCCGGAGCAACAAGCCGCCAGCGAGTACATGCACCTCTTGTGCCGGCCCGATGCCCAGGCGCTGCTGGGTCGCGACGACTTCGCGATGCTGTGGCCGTTCTTCGGCGCCGCAACCTGGCTGACGCCCGCGCTGCGGCAACGCTACCGCGCGGTCTGGTCGGCTGGGCTGGACGGCGCGCTGAACTACTACCGCGCGTCGCCGCTGCGCCCGCCGTTGGGGCCGAACGATGCACTGCATCAACTGACGCTGCCCTCCGAGCTGCTGACGGTGCGCGTACCGACGACGGTGTTGTGGGGTCTGCAAGACCACGCGCTGCTGCCGGGGCTGGTGGACGGCCTGGAAGCCTACGTCCCGCGGCTGCGATTGCTGCGCGTGCCCGACGCATCGCATTGGCTCGTGCACGAGCGCCCGGATCTCGTGCTGGCCGAGGCGCGGCGCGCGCTCGGCCTGATTTGATCGATCAGGCCGCGGCGCGGCGCCGCATCAGCAAGGCGGTGGCGTCGGCGACCAGCGAGCGTGGACTCACCACGTCGGCCAGCCGCTCTTCGCGCAGCAGTTGCAGTGCGCTGCGCCGGATCGCCCAGGTCTCGTCGCTGGCACCGTCGGCGAACAACCAGATCTCGCCGCGCTCGCCCGGCCACAGCAGCTGCGCCTGCACCCAGCCGCCTTTGTGGAACATGCGCAGCCACTGCCCGGCGCGCAGGTCGCGCGCCCAACGCGCCGGGTTGCCGGTAGCGGGCTCGGCGCGGGTCGTCTCCAGCAGGTCGGCGGGCACCGTGTCGAGCTGCGTGGCATCGATTGCACCGTGCAGCGTGGAGATGGTCGCGTCGGGCCGCAGGAGCTTGTCTTCGAGCTTCTGCATAGTCGCAATGTGGCCCTGCGCTGCGGCGATGCGCTGCTTCAGCCGCTTGGAGAACCAGAATTCCAGCCGCTCGATGGCCCAGCCGTACAGCGACTCGGTGTGTTGCGGCTCTTCGCCGAGCTGGTCGAGCAGCTTGCTTGCATAGCGCAGCAACTGCTCGATCTCGCTCTCGTCGGGGCCCGGGTACACCGAGCCCTGGTGCGCGAGCAGGTCGATGAAGCGCCAGATCGGGTGCTGGTGCTTCTCGATCAGGGTCGGGTCTTCGAGCGTGGCTTTCTGCACGAACGCCTGCAGCCGCGAGATCGGCGCATGCAGCGCCGGTGGCAGCTGCCGGTCGGACAGCATGGCTTCGAAGAGGCGGCCGAGCAGCACGACGAGCTGCTGTTCCGCATTCGCCTGCACCGGGTCGCTGGGCGGCGGCCGGCCGGCCAGCGAAGCAGTGATGGTGCCGGTGATCGAGCGCATGGTGCTCGCCTCGTCGCCGATCGGTAGCAGCGGATTCGTGATCGACGGGTCGAGCACTCGCCGCGTGCGTGTGCCGGCCGGCGGGATCACGGTTCGGTAGGCCGCCGGCTCCTGGCCTTCGTTCTCCAGGCGCGTGCAGGCCGCGGCGAAGGCCTTGCGCAGCGTCTGCGCCAGCGGCATCGCGGCGTGGCGCATGAAGGCCAGCTGGTGCCCGCCCGACAGCGGCAATCCTTGCGCGGCGGCCCACAGCGCGCGGCCCTGCGCTTCGGCGCGGAAGGGGTTGTTGTCGATGCCCACGTCCATGTCGCCGCCCAGCGCCGAGGTGAACGACAGCAGCTCGCGCAGTTCGTGTTCAGCCACGCTCTTGATGGCTTCGATGACATGTGACAGCGCCACGTCGGTAGCCACTTCCGCATCGTCCACCAGCGACAAGCTGCTGGCCGGCCGCGCCGGTGCCGCAGCCTTGGCCGTCGAGGTCCGTGTCAGCTCCGCCTGCACCTGCTCGCGCAGCGAGGCCACATAGCGTTCGACCAGGCGCGGGCGTTGCGCAGCTGCCGTCAGCAGCAGATCCGAGACCACCTTTCGCTCGGCCGGCGCCATCGCCGTCACGCCGAGCTGGAAGCCTTCGATCATGGCCTGCAGCGCCATGTCCATGGTCAGCGGGGCACGCAGCAGCTCTTCGTCGACGAAGGCGCGCAAGCGATCGGTGCTCATCCGGGGATTATCGGCAGCGCCCGTCACAAATGAAAAAGGCCCACGTGCAATGCACGCGGGCCCGCAGAGCACAAGCGGCAAGCTGAGCGGCGGCGCAGCCGTCCGCTCGCGCCAGCGGCGAGCCTTACATATCCATGCCCATGCCGCCCATGCCGCCCATGCCGCCGCCGCCCGGCATCCCGGGCGCGTCGTCCTTCGGCGCCTCGGCCACCATGGCCTCGGTGGTCAGCATCAGCCCGGCCACCGACGCCGCGTTCTGCAGCGCCATGCGCGTCACCTTGGTCGGATCCAGGATACCCATCTCGATCATGTCGCCATAGGTGTCGTTGGCGGCGTTGTAGCCGAAGTTGCCCTTGCCTTCGAGCACCCGGTTGATGACCACGCTGGGCTCGGCGCCGGCATTGGCGACGATCTCGCGCAGCGGCTGCTCGACGGCGCGCAGCACGATCCGGATGCCGGCGTCCTGGTCGCTGTTGTCGCCCTTCAACGAACCGATCGCCTGGCGGGCGCGCAGGAAGGCCACACCGCCACCGGCGACGATGCCTTCTTCCACCGCGGCACGCGTGGCGTGCAGGGCGTCTTCGACACGCGCTTTCTTCTCTTTCATCTCGACTTCGGTGGCGGCACCGACCTTGATCACCGCCACGCCGCCGGCCAGCTTGGCCACGCGCTCTTGCAGCTTTTCGCGGTCGTAGTCGCTGGTCGCCTCTTCGATCTGCACGCGGATCTGCTTGACACGCGCTTCGATGTCGGCGGCCTTGCCGGCGCCGTCGATCAGGGTGGTGTTCTCCTTGGCCACTTCGACACGCTTGGCCTGACCGAGGTCGGTGAGCTGCGTCTTCTCCAGCGTCAGGCCGACTTCTTCGGCGATGACCTTGCCGCCGGTCAGGATGGCGATGTCCTCGAGCATGGCCTTGCGGCGGTCGCCGAAGCCCGGCGCCTTCACGGCCACCACCTTCAAGATGCCGCGGATGGTGTTGACCACCAGCGTGGCCAGCGCTTCACCTTCGACTTCTTCGGCGACGATCAAGAGCGGGCGGCCGCTCTTGGCGACTTGCTCCAGCGTCGGCAGCAGATCGCGGATGTTGCTGATCTTCTTGTCGTACAGAAGCACGTAGGGGTTGTCGAGGGTCGCACTCTGCTTCTCGGGGTTGTTGATGAAGTAAGGCGACAGGTAGCCACGGTCGAACTGCATGCCCTCGACGATGTCGAGCTCGTTGTCCAGGCTCTTGCCGTCTTCGACAGTGATGACGCCTTCCTTGCCGACCTTGTCCATCGCCTTGGCGATGATTTGGCCGATCGACTCGTCGCTGTTGGCCGAGATCGAGCCCACTTGGCCGATTTCCTTGCTCGTGGTGGTGGCCTTGGAGCCCTTCTTCAGCTCCTGCGTCAGCGCTACGACGGCCTTGTCGATGCCGCGCTTGAGGTCCATCGGGTTCATGCCCGCGGCCACGTACTTCATGCCTTCGCGAACGATCGACTGTGCCAGCACGGTGGCGGTGGTGGTGCCGTCACCAGCGTCGTCGCTGGTCCTGGAAGCGACTTCCTTGACCATCTGCGCGCCCATGTTCTGGAGCCTGTCCTTGAGCTCGATTTCCTTGGCCACCGAGACACCGTCCTTGGTGACGGTGGGGGCGCCGAAGCTGCGCTCGAGCACCACGTTGCGGCCTTTGGGGCCTAGGGTGACCTTGACCGCGTTGGCCAGGATGTTCACGCCTTCGACCATGCGCGTGCGCGCATCAGAACCGAAGATGACGTCTTTTGCTGCCATGTTGAATTACTCCTTGATTCGAGTTCTGGGTGGGCTTACTTCTCGACGACGGCGAAGAGATCCTCTTCGCGCATCACGAGCAGTTCGTCGCCGTCGACCTTGACGGTCTGGCCGCTGTACTTGCCGAACAGCACACGGTCGCCGACCTTGATGTTCAGGACGATGAAATCGCCGGTCTTCTCGCTGCGTTTGCCCGGGCCCACCGCCAGCACTTCACCCTGGTCGGGCTTCTCGGCGACGTTGTCTGGGATCACGATGCCTGAGGCGGTCTTGGTTTCCTGCTCGAGGCGCTTGACGATCACGCGATCGTGCAACGGACGAAGTTTCATGGGTTCTCCTTGGGATCTTTCACTGAAAAAACGAGCGCTTCACGCAAGTGAGCGCCCATTTACGCACGGTTGAATCAGAGCCGAGGCGGCGCTTCCGATTCGTTAGCACTCATGTCATGCGAGTGCTAGCAGGTCAATTATAGGGACGCGATTCGACCGATCAAGGCCTCGTGGACCGAATCAGGGCAAACCCGATGTCCCGGTCGCCGCCGTCAGAGAGGCAGCAGATGCAATTCGAGATCGCCGTGGGCGTACAGCAACGCACCGGTGTCCGTGGACACGCCGCCATGCCCCGTGCCGGCCGGAGCGATCTGGTATTCGCCGCTGCGCAGCAGGATGTCGTCCAGGAACAGCTCGCCTTCGAGCATCAGGCATTCTTCGTCGTGCTCATGCGTGTGGCCTGGCGCTTCGGCACCGGGCAGCGCGTGGTACAGCATCGCTGCCTGACCGCCGTGTTGCCACAGCAGCCGGCGTTTGATGCCCGGTGCGTAGTCCAGCCACAGGGTTGGTTCGTCGTGTTGCAGCCAGGGCGCCTCGAGCCGCTCGCCGCCAGACGGGGTCTCGCGCAGGTACAGCAGCGCTGCGCCTGCACTGCGCACCACGGCGCCGCCGCCCGGCCCGTCATCGCCGACGACATAACAGTGCGCCGGCAGCGCCTGCCCGTTCAGCTCGACGCTGCCGCGCACAACCAGCCATTCGCGGCGTCTTGCCGACCCGCACGCCTCGAGAGTCCACGTGCCGCCCGGCGCGAACTCCACGAGCAGGGCGCGCTGCGGCTCACCGGGGCGCAACCCCGCCGATTCGTTTCGATGCACGCAGCGCACCGAGACCCCTGGCGCGACCGTGACCACGGACATCTGGTTTGCGCGCAGAGTCTCGAAGGCGCGCCCGGCTTCAGCAGCACGCTGCACACGACGCATCAAGCGCTGGCGCAGTCGCCGCAGGGGGGGTGCTGCGGCCGGCGTAGCGGTGATGCCATCGAGCAGGTCGACAATGTCGTCGGCGAGTGGATCGGGGGCCGGCAGCGGCGCGGGCAGGCTCGAATCAGGCTTCACGGCGGGCCTCCAAGCCGGGGTCGAGGTGCCGGCGCAGCTGCTGCAGCGAGCGCCGGATGAGGGACTTCACGGTGCCCAGCGGCATCACCTCCTGCCCGGCAATCTCTTCGTGCGTCAGGCCACGGAAGAACGCCAGCGCGACAAGCTGCCGGGCGCGCGGATCGAGTTGCGCCACCGCCTCGTACAGTTGCGTGTGGGCGCGTGTCGCATCCAGCAGGTCCTGCGGGGGCGGTGCGGCGCTGAGGGCATCGGCGGCGTCGTCTTCGGGCAGCTCCTGGTGTGCGAAACGCCGGTCGCGGCGCAGCGCATCGATGGCCCGCGAGCGCGCCATCGCCAGCAGCCAGGTGATCGGCCGGCCGCGCGCCACATCGAAGCGCGGCGCCTGGCGCCACACCTGCCAATAAGTTTCTTCGACCACTTCTTCGGCCAGCGCTGCCTGCTGCGTGATGCGCAGCACCAGGCCGTGCACACGCGCACTGGTGGCGTCGTACAGCGTTTCCAGCGCGCGCTGGTCGCGCTCGACGATGCGCAAAATGAGTTCGGCCAGCGCCGCGTCGTCCAGGCTGCGCGCGACGATGGGCGGTACGGCCGGGTCGTGCGAATCGCCTCCGGGTTCCTGCGCTTCGAGCACGTCGACGTCGACAGCGTCGTCGGCCTCATTGCTGCTTTCCCAGGGTAGGGCGTCGGCCGGCGCGGCACGGCGCAGTTGCACGACGGGGGCCAGACGCAGCGCGGCCCCGCTCACGGCCGGCCCTGTAGAAAGTGTTTGCGCTGCATCGCGGTTGTCATGTCGCGCTCTCCCGGGCCGACACATCAGCGGCACCACCTTGGGCTTACGGGCTTGGGCGGGGTCTGGATTCAAATCCCGGTGCGACACTGGGGATTGCAGCGGCAGGGCGGGCGGGTTCATGAGCGGGCTTACGGCAATCAATGGGGGCTGGATGCAACGGAGAGTGACCAGCGCGACGGCTGTAGGCCGAAGCCGGTTGCTGCGGCGGTTGCTGCGGCGGTTGCTCGGCACGGCGGCGCTGTGCACGGCCGCGGCGGCGATGGCCGCCGCACCACCACACCAGCCGGCGCTCGATCGCGCGGTGATGCTGTACGCCGGTGGCGACCATCCGAATGCAGCGCGCGCCTTCACCGCACTGGCAGCGCACGGCGTTCCCGCCGCGGCTTACAACCTGGCCGTGATGCACCTGCGCGGCGAGCTGCCGGGCGCCGACCCTGGCGCCGCGCTGCGCTTCATGACGATGGCCGCGGAGCGCGGATTCGTCACCGCGCAGTGGGCGCTCGGTCAAGCCTGGGAAACCGGTCGCTTCGGCCGCGCCGATCTGGCCCTGGCGCAGCGCTGGTACCGGCGCGCGGCCGAGTCGGGCAGCGTCGACGCGCAGGTGGCGATGGGCACGGCGCATTACCTCGGCCGCGGCGAGAAGAAGGACCCGCTGCGAGCCGCGCACTGGTACCGGGAAGCGGCCAAAGGCGGCGACATCGGCGCGCAGTACCTGCTGGCATCAATGTACGAACAAGGCGACGGCGTGCCGCTGGACTTGCGCCTGGCGCGCTACTGGTACGAGATCGCAGCGCGCAACGGAGACGACGCCGCACCGCTGAAGGTGCGCGAGATCGACGCGCGGCTGACTGCCGCTACAAAACCACCTTGACCATCGGATGCGTGGACAGCGTGCAGTACAGCTCGTCGAGCTGCTCGCGGCTGGTGGCGGTGATCGTGATGGTCACGCCGACGTAGTTGCCGCCCTTGCTCGGCCGGGTCTCGACGTTGCCGGCATCGAAGCTCGGGTCGAAGCGCTTCGCGATGGCGACGACGGCGTCGACGAAGCCCTCAGCCTGCGCGCCCAGCACCTTGATCGGGAATGCGCTCGGGTACTCGATCAGGCTGTGTTCGGGCGAAATGTCACTCATCAGATCGATTGCGTGAGCTTGGCGCGTTGGTAGGCCTCGTGCAGCCGGGCGTAGACCGGGCCGGGCTTGCCGCGCAGCGCGCCATGGCCGACCAGCTCGCCATCGATGCGCGTCACCGGCAGCACCTCCTTGGTGGCCGAACTCAGCATCACCTCGTCCGCACTCAGCACGTCG
>JANNQO010000426.1:0-9006 GCA_031400795.1 Rubrivivax sp.
GGCCAGCCTGGCGCGATTTGGTGGCCAGTTGCTGGTTGTCGGCCGACGCCGGCAGCAGCGTGTGTTGCAGCCGTTGCACGCGCTCGCGCTGGCTGGCCAGGCGGCTCCACAAACGGCGCACCTGGGCCTCCTGGTCGCGCACGATGCCGGCACGTTCGATCTCCGACGTGGCCACATCGGTGAGCGCCTGGCCCACGCCGGCCTCGTTGCGCTTGAACAGCGGCAGCGGCATCGACAACGTGAGCATCGTGACCCGGTCGCGCGCGCTGCCCGGCCCGTCGCGGCCGACGTTGAAGCCCACCGTCAGGTCGGGCAGCCGGCTGGCGCGCTCCACGCCCAGCCGGGCGCGTGCCGCGTTTTCGCGTAGCGCCAGGGCGCGCAGCCGCGGCAGCGCCTGTGCAGCAGTGGCGAGCTGATCCAGGCTGTAGGGCAGGGCCGCGTTCATGTCGTTGGCCAGTTCACCCACGACAGCAGGCACTGCCGATGGGGGCAACTGCAAGGCGGTGGCCAGCTCGCTGCGTGCGTCCAGCCAACGCTCGCGCGCCAGCGCGAGCGCGTTGCGGGCGCGTTCGGCCTCCACCAGCGCGACGTTGGCATCGAGCCGCGTGTCCTCACCGGCCGCGCGGCGCTTGGCGATGGCCTGCGCGGTGCTGTCGAACAGCGCCACCGATCGTTGCTCGATCTGGGCGCGGCGCTGTGCCGCGAGCACGGCATGAAAGCGCAGCGTGGCGTCGCCGCGGGCTTGGCGGCGTGCGTCATCGATCTCGGCACGCAGCGCCAGCAGCGCCGCGCTGGCTGCTTCGCGGCGATGTGCCTGCTGGCCGCCAATCTCGATGGGTTGCGCGATGCCGAGGGCCCAGCCGTTGCTGCGCTCATCGGGCGGTGGCGTCACCCGGGTCTGCGTCCAGCTGCGCTCGACGCTCAACTCAGGGTTGTTGGCCAGCAGTGTCGAGGCCTGCTGCCGAGCACCTTCTGCGGCAGCCAGCTGAGCCTGGCTCAGCTTCACGGCGGGGCTGGCCAGTTCGGCCAGGCGCAGCGCCTCGACAAGCGTCAGTGCGAGCGGCGTGGCCGGCGCTTGTGCGCCGGCAAGGCCTTGGGCAGCTGCCAGCAGGCAGGCCACCACACGAACGGGGAAGCGCATCGAATCATTCCTTCTTGTCTCACGACAACAAGCGATTCGACGGCGAGGTGCGAGGGAGTCAGGCCGCTGTGCAGGCGCCGATCACGACCGCGCCGCCGATTCGCACGGCAGGCGTGGGCGCAGGCCGATCCGGCCGTTCGGGGCCGGAAGGGATGTGGGAGTCGTAGGCCGCAGACCACCCACCGCGCGGCGGCTCGGTGCCCGGTGCGGAGAGGTCGTTTGCCGCTGGCGCCAGCGGCTGCGCGACGTTCAGATGGCAGGTACTGCAGTCGTTGTCGGCCAGCGCCGGGGAGGCCCGGGTGTCCTTGGATACGCCGTCGTCAGAAGCGGCGCCGTGCCGGTGATCATGGTGGCCGAAATGTTTCGCCGCACCGCCGTCCTCATGCCCGCAATAGGCCGCAGCCGCCGCCCAGCAGAACTGGATCGGCAGCATCGCGAGCAAGACGATGACAAGGATTCGACGCACGGAACGAGTGTAGCGGGGCCGGCGGCTGACCCCCTCAAGCCGCCTGCGACCCCCGGTGCGCCCAGCCCGTGGTGCGCTTTTCCACCCACGAGAACAGTTCGTACATCGCCATCGCCATCGCGCCGATGGTGACCAGGCCGGCGAACGCGAGCGGCATGCGCTGCTGGCTGCCGGCGGACTGCATCAGGTAGCCGATGCCCGAATCGCCGGCCGTCATTTCGGCCAGCACGGTGCCGACGAAGGCCAGTGTGATGGCCACTTTCAGCGAGGCGTAGAAATACGGCATCGAGCGCGGCAGGCCGACTTTCACCAGCACGTCCCAGCGCTTGGCGCCGAGCACGCGCAGCACGTCTTCGAGTTCGGGCTCCAGCGTCGCGAGGCCGGTGGCGATGTTCACCGTGATCGGGAAGAACGAGATCAGGAACGCGGTGAGGATGCCCGGACCCAGGCCGATGCCGAACCAGACGACGAGGATCGGCACCACCGCTGCCTTGGGCACCGCGTTGAAGGCCACCATCAACGGGTACAGCGCCGTGTACGCAAGCCGCGACGAGCCGATCAGGAAGCCGAGCATCACGCCGACGACGATGGAGATTCCGAAGCCGAGCATCGTGACCCAGAAGGTCTTCCATGCGGCTTCGATCAGTGGGCCGCTGAACTCGATGAATTGCAGCGCGATCTGCCAGGGGCTGGGGAAGATGAAGTCGGGGATCTTGAACAGCACCACGATCAGCTGCCACAGCAGCAGGATCGCGGCGAGGACGATCAGCGGCGACCAGCGCTCGGTGTTCTTGGATATCTTCATTGCGGCACCGCCACGCCAGTCGTGCCAGCCGCCTTTCGCATCGCGCCGATATGCCCGCGCAACTCGTGCACGATGTCGGTGAACTGCGGCGTGTAGGTGATTTCCAGATCACGCGGGCGCGGCAGGTCGATCTCGCGCGTGACGACGAAGCGGCCCGGGCTCCTGCTCATCACGTACACCTTGTCGGCGAGGAACACGCTTTCGCGCAGGTCGTGCGTGACGAGGATGACGTTGAAGCGCTGCGCGGCGTGCAGGTCGCGCAGGATGCACCACAGCTCTTCGCGCGTGAACGCGTCAAGCGCGCCGAAAGGCTCGTCGAGCAGCAGCATCTTCGGCTCGTGGATCAGCGCGCGGCAGATGCTGGCGCGCTGCTGCATGCCGCCCGACAGTTGCCACGGGAACTGGTCTTCGTAGCCGCCGAGGCCCACGCTTTGCAGCAGCTTCCTCGCCCGCTCGACATACTCGCCGCGCCTGGATTTGTAGTTCGAGCGGTAGGGCTCGACGATCTCCAGCGGCAGCAACACGTTGTCCACCGTCGTTCGCCAGGGCAACAGGCTCGGTGCCTGGAAGGCCATGCCGCTGATCTTCAAAGGCCCGGTGACCGCTTGCCCGCCGATCGCGATCGTGCCTTTGCTCGGCATCTTCAAGCCGGTGGTGAGCTTCATGAAGGTCGACTTGCCGCAGCCCGAGGGCCCGACGATGGCGATGAATTCGCCGCTGCCGACCTGCAGCGAAATGTCTTCGACGGCGAACTGCTGTTTGGCGAGCAGTTCGTCGTTGTAGGCGAGCCAGACGTTGCGGAAGTCGACGAAGGCGGTCACTTCTTGGCCACCGGCGGCAGCACGTTCAGGTCGGCTTTGCTGGGCAGGAAGGCATCGGTCCACACCGCGCCGGCGTCGACGCGGGTCTTGGTGTTGAAAGCGTCCGAGACCTGCGAGGCCATCAGCGACAAGCGCCCGGGGTTGACGACGCCGAAGCCTTCACTGCGCGCGTCGGGGCTCGCCACCACCGAATCGATGGCCAGGCGCAGGCGGCGCTTTTCGAGTTCGACGTTGATGATGCCGTCGCGCGCTTTCACGTAGTCGATCGCCGCGTCGGGATTGGCCATCACTTCCTTGATGCCCTTCGTGAACGCCGACAGGAAGGCTTTCACGGCCTGTGGGTTGTCCTTGATCATCTTCGGCGTCGCGATGATCACGTTGCCATACAGGCGCACGCCGTTGCTGGAGTAGGGCAGCACGACGATGTCCTCGGCCTTGACGTTGCGCGCTTCGAGATTCAACAGCGACGTGAACGAGAAGCCGGTGATCGCATCGACATCGCCGCGCGCGAGCATGGTTTCGCGCAGCGGCGGGTCCATCGTCGTCCAGACCACGCTGGCGACGCCGTTGGCCTTGGCGAAGATCGGGAAGGCGCGCCGTCCGGCGTCGAAGACCGGGGCGCCGACCTTCTTGCCGTTCAGGTCCGACGGCTTGGTTATGCCGCTCTTCTTCAGCGTCAGCACCGCGGCGGGCGTGTTGTTGTAGACCATCATCACCGCCACCGGCTTGTTCGGCGCGTCGGGATTGTTGGCGTGGAACTCCATCAGCGCCGCGAGATCCGCAAACCCCATGTCGTAGGTGCCCGATGCGACGCGCTGCACGGTGCCGCCCGAGCCGTTGCCTGCGTCGATCGTCACATCCAGCCCGGCGGCCTTGTAGTAGCCCTTCGCAGCGGCGCCCAGGAAGAGGGCGGCGGGCCCTTCGAAGCGCCAGTCGAGCTGGAACTTGATCGGCGTCTGCGCAACGGCGGGCAGGGCCAGGGCGGTGGCCGCCACGAGCAGGGCGCGGCGAGTGACTTGAATCAGGGTCATGAAGGCTCCGTGTGACAGCGAACGATTGATGACGATTCTGCAAGTTGCGTGCGCGCTGCACTCTCCGGGCTTGCACCAGCGTGGCCCGCCTTTCAGGACAAGAGGTCGAACAAGGTGCGCGCGATCACCTTCGTGGCGCGTCGCAGGTCTTCGAGCTGGATGTGCTCGTCGGCGCGCTTGGCGTTGCTCTCCAGCACCGTGCGCGGGCCGCAGCCGTAGAGCACAGCCGGAATGCCGCGCTCGCTGAACAGCCGTGCGTCGGTGTACAGCGGCGTGCCCGAGGCTTCGATCGGCTCGCCGAACACCGCGCTGGCGTGCCGGCACAAGGCCTGCACCAGCGGCTGGTTGCCGGCCAGCGGCTCGAGCGCGTTGGCCAACAGGATGCGCTTGACTTCGATCGTGATGCCGCGCGACTGTGCCACCGCTTCGGCAATCACCCGGCGCAGTGTGGCCTCGACCTCGGCCGGCTTCTCCTCGGGGATCATGCGGCGGTCGAGCTTGAGCACCACCTTGCCGGGCACGACGTTGGTGTTGGTGCCGCCCTGGATCAGGCCGACGTTCAGGTACGGATGCGTGATGCCCTTGACCCGGCTCGTAACCTGCTTGTACAGGGTGTTCTGGTGGTACAGCGCGTTCAGGATCAGCGACGCGGCCTGCAGCGCATCGACACCGGTGTCGGGCACCGCGGCGTGGCCTTGTCTGCCGTGCACGGTGACTTCCATTTGCAGGCAGCCGTTGTGGCCCGTCACCACCTGGTAGCTGAACCCGGCCGCGATCAGCAGGTCGGGCTTGACGATGCCCTTGTGCAGCAGCCAGCCCGGGCCGAGTTCACCGCCGAACTCTTCGTCGTAGGTGAAGTACAGCTCGACGCTGCCCTTTAGCGAGATTTGCAGCGAAGCCTGCATCGATTCGATCGCGCGTGTGGCGAAAGTGAAGGACGCGAAGTCGCACTTGCTGACCGCAGCGGCGCGGCCATAGAGCTTGCCGCCCACCACTTCACCGCCGTAGGGGTCGTGCGTCCAGCCTTCGCCGGGAGGCACCACGTCGCCGTGCGCGTTCAGCCCGATCGTCGGGCCCGGGCCATCGCCGTTTCCAAAGTGGCGGCGCACGACCAGGTTGGTGATCGATTCGAGGCCGGCGGCTTGCACCTCGGCCGCCGCCACCGCGTGTTTCTCGGCCTCGAAGCCGAACTCCTCGAGCAGTTGCGCGGTGCGCTCGGCGTGCGGGGCGTTGTTGCCGGGCGGCGTATCGGTCGGCACGCGCACCAACTCTTGCAGGAAGCGCACTTCCTCGTCGAAATGAGCGTCGATCCAGGCGTCGAGGGCCTTGTAAGGGTCGGGGGTCATGACAATTCCGTGGCGAGTTGGTCGAGAAGGTTCTGGAAGGCACGCACGCACAGGTCGGTGTCGTCGCTGGTGATCGACTCGAGCGGGTTGTGGCTGATGCCGGCGTTGCCCCCGCGCATGAACAGCATCGCCTGCGGCATCGCCTCGTGCAGCTTCATTGCGTCGTGGCCGGCGCCGCTGGGCATGCGGTACAGCGGCAGCCCGAGCGTCTGCACGGCGCGCTCCCAGCGCTGCTGCCAGGCCGGCGCAGAAGGCGCGGCCGCGGCGCGCATGGTTTCTTCGAGCGTGAAATGCACGCCGCGCCGCTCGCAGATGCGGTGCAACTCGGCGCGCACATCGTCGGCGCAGGCGTCGCGCACCTCGTTGGTGGTGGCGCGGATGTCGAGGCTGAACTTGCAGCGCCCGGGCACGACGTTGATCGATCCGTTGGGCACCTCGAGCATGCCCATCGTGGCCACGAGGTGGGGTACCGCGCCGCCACGCTCTTCGACGTAGAGCGCGAGTTCGGCGGCTGCGGTGGCGGCGTCGCGCCGGCGGTCCATCGGCGTGGTGCCGGCGTGGCTGGCCATGCCGGCGATCTCTCCGAGGTAGCGCACGCTGCCGTTGATCGAAGTCACGATGCCCAGTGGCAGGTCGATCTCATTCAGCACCGGCCCTTGCTCGATGTGTGCCTCGACGAAGCCCAGGTACTTGGTCGGATCGCGCTGCAATTTCGGAATGTCGTCGATGCACAGGCCGGCGTGCACCATCGCCTCGCGCATCGAGATGCCGTCCTTGTCCTTCTGTTCGAGCCAGGCCAGGTCGAAGTGACCCGTCAGCGCGCCCGAGCCGAGGAAGACCGCCTTGTAGCGTTGCCCCTCTTCTTCGGCGAAGCCGACCACCTCGAAGCCGAAGGGAAGGCGCCGCCCCTGGCGGTGCAACTCGCGCACGCAGGCCATCGGCACCAGGATGCCCAGGCGGCCGTCGTACTTGCCGCCGTTGCGCACGGTGTCGTAGTGGCTGCCGGTGAGCAGGCGTTTGGCGTAACGGTCACTGCCGTGGTAGAGGCCGACCACATTGCCCACCGCATCGATCTGAACCTCGTCGAAGCCGCAGTCGGTGCGCATCCAGTGCGCCAGCCGCTGCGCGCAGGCCCGGTGCGCGTCGGTCAGGTAGGTCACGGTGAGTTCGCCGCGTTCGGCATAACCCGGGTCGCTGTTCGTCGACAGCCGCTCGGCCCAGTCCCACACCTGGTTGCCGAGCTCCGGCACATGGCCGAACTTGTCGTCCAGGCGGATCTCGGCAATGCGGTGGATGTTGCGCAGGCACTCGGCGAGCTCGAAATCGGGATGGTGGTCCAGCCGCCGCGCGAAGGTGGCGATGATCTCGGCTTTCGGCAGGCCCAGGCCACGCGGGCCACGCACCGCGAGGATGAAGGGGAAGCCGAATTTGGCGTTGTAGCCGGCGTTGAGTTGCTGGATCCTCGCGAACTCTTCGGGCGTGCAGTCGGTGAGGCCGGCCTTGCCTTGTTCGTTCGTGGATTCAGCCGTCAGCGTCTTGCTGAGCATGGCCTTGCCGGCCAGCTCGGGGTGGGCGCGGATCAGCGCCAGCTGCGCGTCGCGGCCGGATTCGCGCACCACCTGGGCCAGCGCGAGCTTCAGATGCACCAGGCTGGCGAACGGCCGTTGCGCCACGGCGCGCTCGGCGATCCACGGCGAATGTTCGTAGGTGCCGTCCAGCAGCGCGACGAAGTCGCCGGCCGATGCCGCGTTGATCTGTTCGAGGGTCAGGGTCAAGGGTCACTCCCAGATAAAGGCGGTGGTGGGATCAAACGGGTGCACGGTCTTCCAGTGGCGCGCGATGTCGATGCGCCGGGCGACCCAGACGCGGTCATGACCCTGCACATGGTCGAGGAAGCGCTGCAGCGCCCGCATTCGAGCTGGCCGCCCAAGCAGGCGGCAATGCATGCCGATGCTCATCATCGACGGCCGCTCGTCGCCTTCGGCATAGTGCACGTCGAAGGCATCGCGCAGGTACTGGAAGAAGTCGTCGCCCTGCGAGAAACCCTGCGGCAAGGCGAAGCGCATGTCGTTGGTGTCCAGCGTGTAGGGCACCACCAGGTGGGGTGCGAGCGTGCTGTCGCTCTTGCGCACCCGCAACCAGAACGGCAGCTCGTCGCCGTAGTAGTCGCTGTCGTATTCGAAGCCGCCGAAGTCGGCCACCAGCCGGCGTGTGTTCGGGCTGTCGCGCCCGGTGTACCAGCCCAGCGGCCGCTCGCCCGTGAGCTGGGTGATGGCCGCCATCGCCAGCGCCATGTGTTCGCGCTCGGTGGCCTCGTCGACGCTCTGATAGTTGATCCAGCGCCAGCCGTGGCAGGCGATCTCATGACCGAGTTCGGCGAACGCGGCAGTCACTTCGGGGCAGCGCTGGAGCGCCATGCCGACGCCGAAGATCGTCAGCGGCAGGCCGCGGCGCTCGAACTCGCGCAGGATGCGCCACACCCCGACACGCGCGCCGTATTCGTAGATGCCTTCCATGCTGAGATGGCGCGCGGCAAATGCAGGCGGGTTGAACATCTCCGACAGAAACTGCTCGCTGCCGGCATCGCCGTGCAGCACGGAGTTCTCCCCGCCTTCTTCGTAGTTGAGGACGAATTGCACCGCGACGCGGGCGTTGCCCGGCCAACGGGCTCGTGGGGGCGTGCGCCCGTGGCCCTGCAGGTCACGCGGATAGCGGGCAGTGGTGTTCATTCGCAGATCAGGATCTGGGCCAGGTCGGGGCTGCGCGGGTCCAGGCGCAGGTTGCGCTCGACATGGTCGAGGTGGTCTTCGGTCAGGCGCACAGCGGCGCGCACGTCGCGTCTCTCGATCGCGTCGACGATGGCCACATGCTCAGCCAGCGAGGCCTCGGCCGAATGCGAGGACTGGTACATCAACGCGATCAGCGACGAGCGGCTGAGCAGGTCGCCGAGCAGCTGCGCCAGCACCAGGTTGCCGAGCATGCGGGCCAGCACAACGTGGAAGTCGGCCAGCAAGCGCGTGCGGCCCGGCACGTCGGTGCGCGTGATCGCCACCTGCTCGGCCACGAGGTGCGCACGCAACTCGGCGATCTGCGCATCGGTGATCGCGGTGCACAGGCGCTTGACCATCGCCGCTTCGATCATCTGACGCAGCTCGAACACCTGGTGTGCTTCTTCGACGCCGGGCATCGCGACGAAGGCGCCGCGCGCCGGCTCGAGCGTGACCAGGCGGTCGCGGCTCAACTGGTTGAGCGCCTGGCGCACCAGTGTTCGCGAGACCTTGAAGATGTCGGCGATCTTCTGCTCGGCCAGTTTGGTGCCCGGCATCAGGCGGCGCGCAACGATGGCTTCGGTGATCGACTCGACGATGCGCTGCGTGGCGCCGGCCGGCGGCGGGG
>JANNQO010000427.1:0-19736 GCA_031400795.1 Rubrivivax sp.
TCCTTGGCCGCGCGCGGGCCGACGATGGCCTTGGTGCGCTCGCGCATCTCGGCGGCGGCCTTGTTGGTGAAGGTGATGGCAGCGATCTGCCTGGGCTCCAATCCCGCCTGCAGCAAGCGTGCGATCTTGTGCACGATGACGCGTGTCTTGCCCGATCCGGCACCGGCGAGGACCAAGCAGGGCCCGCTGAGATGGTGCACGGCCTGCATCTGGGCGGAGTTGAGCGTGGTGGGCGGATTCATGGCTCTGAAAAGGGCGGCGGATGATACTCACGCTTGTGATCAATCGACGCTCGGTGTGGATGGCCGGCGCGGCGGCCATGGTGCCCCACGCTCGCGCTGCCGATCTGCCGCGTTTCACGCTCGGTGTCGCGTCGGGCTCGCCCACTGCGAACAGCATCGTGCTGTGGACGCGGCTGGCCGGCGAGGAGCTGGCCACCGAGGTGCCGGTGCAATGGGAACTGGCGCACGACGAAGCTTTCACGCGCATCGCCGCGCGCGGCAGCGAGGCCGCACTCGCCACGGACGCGCACACGGTGCATGCCCAAGTGCCGGGCCTGGATCCGGCGCGCGGCTACTGGTACCGCTTCACGGCACTCGGGCAGCGCAGCATGCCGGGCTTCACCCGCACCGCACCGGCGCCGGGCGACGCGGTGCCACGGCTGGACTTCACGATCGCCAGCTGCCAGCGCTACGAACATGGCCACTACGCCGCCTGGCGCGACGTGGCCGATGCACCGCCCGATCTGGTGCTGTTCCTGGGCGACTACATCTACGAGTACGCGAGCAACCCGAGCGCGCTGCGCACCGCGCGCGGTGGCCGTACCGAAGACCTGGCTGCGTACCGCCGACGCTATGAAGACTACAAAAGCGACCCGCATCTGCAAGCCGCGCATGCCGCCGCGCCTTGGCTCGTGATCTGGGACGACCACGAGGTCGAGAACGACTACGCCGGCCTGCTCGGTGAGCGCCGCCAGCCGAACTTCGCGCAGCAGCGCGCCGCCGCCTACCGCGCCTGGTGGGAGCATCTGCCACTGCCCAAGGCGATGCGCCCGGTGGGGCCGGATCTGCGCGTCTGGGGCAGCCTGGACTGGGGGCGGCTCGCCCGCATTCATCTGCTCGACGACCGCCAGTACCGCGACGTGCAGGTCTGCCCGCGCGCCGGCCGGCCGGGCGGCTCGGCCTACCCGATGCTGAAGGATTGCCCGCAGTTGCTCGATGCGCGGCGCAGCCTGCTCGGTGCCGCGCAGGAGCGCTGGCTCGACAACAACTGGAGCCGCGAACACCGCTGGAACCTGCTGGCGCAGCAGACGCTGATGGCACGCCAGTCGCGTTCGCCAACGCTGGAGATGGGTGAACGCGCCGGCCAGTACTGGACCGACGGCTGGGACGGTTATCCGGCAGCCCGCGAGCGCCTGTTGCGCGGCCTGCACGAACGCGGCGCCAGCGGCCCGGTAGTGCTGGGCGGCGACGTGCATTCGAACTTCGTCGCTGACTTGCTGCTCGACTTCGACGACCCGAAGAGCGCCATCGTGGCCAGCGAGTTCTGCGGCACCTCGATCACGTCCAACGGCGGCCCGCAACACCTGGTGCAAGCCACGCTGCCGTACAACCCGCACATCCACCACGGCCGCGCCGACGAGCGCGGCACGGTGCGCTTCACGCTCGATCAGAAACTGCTGCAGGCCGAGCTGCGCATCGTCGACGACCTGAAACGCGAAGACAGCGCGGTGCGCGCCGGAGCGCGCTTCGTGGTCGATGCGAAGCGGCCCGGCATCCAGCGCGCCTGACGCGAAACGAACAGGCAGCGCGGCGACGTTGGCGCGCAGGCGCGCTTGACTATCGAACTGGAGGCGGCAGCCTGCCGAACAGCTTCTCCAGCGCCAGAGCGATGGCGATCAAGCGCCGGTCGCTGCCCGCCGGGCCGTCCAGTTCCAGCCCCACCGGCAGGCGGCTCGACGCGCCCAGCGCCAGCGGCAGCTGCACGCCGGGCACGCCGGCGTTGCTGCCGGGGTCGGTGTTCTGGATCACGCCGACGAAGACCGGCACGCTGCTCGATTCGGCATTGGCCACCATCGCCACCTTGGGCACGGTGGGGAAGATCAGCGCGTCCAGGCGAGCCTTGGCGAAGGTGTCACGGTACAGCGCCTGCAAGGCCGGGCGCGAGGTGGCCATCGCCGCGTCGTAGGCTGGCTTGGCGTCCACCAGCGTGTTGTTCGGCCCGGGCAGCTTGCGCGGGATGACGAGGCCCTGGTAGGTGCCCTTCACGTCGGGGCTGGCGATCTGCTCGGCCATCTGCTCGATGCGCAGGCCGGTGCCGGTCTTCTGCAGATAGGCCGTCAGATCGTCGTAGGCCTCGTACAGCGCGATCGGAAAACTCACCGCGCCGTTGAGCTCCATCAGCGCTGCCATCGGCACCTCCACCAGCGTCACGCCGGCGGCCTTCAACCTGACAACAGCGGCGTCGAACGCGGCCTGGGTGTCGGCGTCCATGTTGGCCAGCAGCGGCGCCGCCAGGCCCAGGCGCAGGCCGCGCAACTGCGCAGCCGCCGCCGGCTTGCTCGACGTGATGACACGGTCGAGCAGCTCGACATCCGCCATGCCCTGGCCCATCGGGCCGGCGGTGTCACGCGTGTGCGAGATCGGCAGGATGCCGGCGGCCGGGTAGCGCCCGACCGTGGGCCGCAAGCTGGCGCAGCCGTTGAAAGCGCAGGGGATGCGCACCGAGCCGCCGGTGTCGGTGCCCAGCCCGGCGAGCACGATGCGTGCGCCGAGCGCCGCGCCGGTGCCCGACGACGATCCGCCGGCGCTCTTCGTGCGGTCATACGCATTGCGCACGCCGGGCTCGGGGCCGCTCTGGAAGGCCGGGTTCCAGCCCGAGATGCCGAACGCGAGCTCGTGCATGTTCGTCTTGCCGAGCACCAGCGCGCCGGCGTCGCGCAGCCGCTGCACCACCGGCGCATCGGCCGCTGGCCGGTAGCCCTTCAGCGCCGGCGTGCCACCGGTGGTGGGCAGCCCGGCGACCTCGATGTTGTCCTTGACCACGATCGCCACACCGGCCAGCGCGCGGCAGCGCTGCACCTTCGGCGCGGCGTCGAGCGCTCGCGCCGCGGCCAGCGCGCCGCTGTCGTCGAGCGTGACGAAGGCGTTCAGCGCGACGGCAGCGCGGGCACGTTCGATCGCCGCCGCGACGAGCGCCTCGGCCTTCACGCGGCCGGCGCACAGCTGGCGCGCGGTGGCGGCCGCGCTGATGGGCTCGGCGGCCGTGGCCATCATCGGCAGGCAGGCCAGCACAGCCGTCGTCAAGCAGCGCTTGTTCATCGTCATCTCCAAGCCGAGGAAGGTGTGCATCATCGCGCGGGCGCTGGGGCTTGTCTGTCGTCGGTTTCGATGACAGGGCGGCTCGTCGAACCCTCATCGCCGCTGCGGCGCGGAGCCTTGCGGCGCCTGGGCGGCGCGCGGCTCACTCGGCAGCAGCATCAACACCGCCACGGTGAACAGCGCCACCGCGGCCATGCCCATGAACAACGTGCCGAAGCCGGCCGCCTTCACCGCCGGGCCGAGCGCCCACACCGCCGCGGAGCTGATGGCCAGCGAGATCGCCAGCCGCAAGCCGGCGACGCGGCTCCTCATGCGGTCGTCGACGAAACGCACGATGGTGGCGTCGGTGAACGGGATCGCGCCGAAGATGAAGACCATCGAGCCGAGCAGCGCGAGCCAGGCCCACCAGCCCTGCGCAGTGGCAGCCAGCGCCAGCATCGGCACCTGCGCCGCCACGATGGCCAGCCACAAGGGCTTGAGCGGGTAGCGGTCGATGAGTCGCCCGACCACCACCTGCGCCACTGACGCCACCGCGTACACGGCACCGAGCAGCAGGCCGAGCGTGGAGGGTTCGGCCACCAGCGCGGCCAGCCGCTCGCCGAGCATGTGTCCGTTGCCGTTGGTGGTGAGGTTGAAGATCAGCCCGCCCGAGGCCGAGGCCAGCGTCATCACCGCCAGCACGCGCGTGAGTTCGCTGCGCGACAGCGCCACCGCGGCCTTCTTCGAACGCTGCGACGGCGGCTCGCTCTCGCGCGGCGCGCGCCACCAGAACAGCGCCCCGGCGACGAAGCACACGAGGCCCGGCACGACGAAGGCGGCACGCCAGCCGGCATGCTCGACGAGCAAGCCGGTGGCGATGGCCGCTGCCGCGATGCCGAGGTTACCCGCGAGGCCGTTGACGCCGATCGCAGCACCCGGGTTCTTCGCCTGCTGCACCAGCATCGGGATGCCCACCGGGTGGTAGATGGCCGAGAAGGTGCCCAGCAACGTCAGTGCTCCGGCCAGCTGCCAGGCGTTGCCGGTGGTCGCCACCAGCAACGCCGATGCGCCCATGCCGAAGAAGAACACCAGCATCATCGGGCGCCGCCCCCACTGGTCGCCGAGCTTGCCGGCCGGCAGCGAGCCCAGGCCGAAGAGCAGGAACGCGCCGGCGCCGTACGGCATCAGGTCTTCCCAGCGCGCCAGGCCGAAGTCCTTCGCGATCGCCGCCACCGCGGTGGCGAAGATGAGCAGGAACAGATGGTCCAGCGCGTGTGCGATGTTCAAGAGCAGCGTGACTGAGCGGCGCATCGTTCGATGCTAGACGAGACTCTGCGCGGGTCGCACCGGCAGGCACAGCCGGCACGCGAACGTGCAGGTTGCGGCGTCGACCTGCATGTCGGCCGGGTACAGCTCGAGGCAGCCGCGGTCGTCCGCGCCAGTGTTGCCAACGCCGCCAGGTCCAGCGGCTCGGCCAGGTTCAGACCGATGTGATCGACGACGCGGTGGATGCGCGCGGCGTAGCTCGGTGCCTGGTGGCCGGGTTGCATGCGCACAATGCTAGGCTGCCGGCGCTATTGCCTCATTTGGGCATTTCAGGAGATGTGCGATGAAGCGAGTTGTCTTGTCGATGACGCTGGCGCTGCTGGCCCTTGCGGGCCAGGCCGAGCCGGTGGTGCAGCCCACTGCAAAGCAGCTGGCCGCCCTGTGCGACGGCTGCCGCATCGTCACCGCGGTGACCCCCGAAAAGCGCAAAGGCACGGCCAGCGGCGTGGGTGCTGCCGGCGGCGCGGTGGCCGGTGGCGTGGTCGGCAACAAGGTGGGCGACAGCACCTTGGCCACGGTAGGCGGCGCGGTGGTGGGCGGCGTGGTCGGCCACCAGATCGAGCGCCAGATGAAGCGTCACACGGTCTGGGTGGCGAGCAGCGTGGCCAATGACGGCGCGACGCAGAAGACCGAGTTCGAGCAGGAACCGCAGCTGAAAGCCGGGGATACCGTGGTCGTGGACGGGCAGGGGTTGAAGAGGCGGTAAGTCCCGCCGCCCATGCAAGCCATCCTCGCCGTCACCATTCCCTTCTTCGCGCTGGTGCTGTGCGGCTACCTTGCCGGACGCCAACATGTGCTGCCCGAGAGCGCGATCCCGGGGCTGAATGCGTTCGTGCTGTACTTCGCGCTGCCCTGCATGCTGTTTCGCTTCGGCGCGATGACGCCGGTGATCGAGTTGCTCAGCCCGGCGGTGCTGGCCGTGTACCTGGCCTGCGCGTTGTTGATCGTCTTCTTCACGGTGGCCACCAGCCTGGGCCCACGGGTGAGTATGAAAGACGCGGCCTTCGGCGCGCTGGTAGCGGCCTTCCCGAACGCCGGCTTCATGGGCGTGCCGCTGCTCGTGGCACTGCTCGGGCCGGCCGCTGCCGGGCCGATGATCTGCATGGTGCTGGCCGACATCTTCGTCACCAGCTCGCTGTGCATCGGCCTGGCGCAGATCGGCGGCGACGCAGGCTCGCGCGCAGCGCTTCTGAAGCGTGTGCTGCGCGGCACGCTGGTCAATCCGCTGCCCTGGGCGATCGCCATCGGCGCGCTGTTCTCCGGGCTCGATTGGCGCCTGTCGGGGCCGGTGGAAGCGGTGGTGAAGATGCTCGCCGACGCGGCCACGCCGGTGGCCCTGTTCACCATCGGCACGGTGCTGTGGCGCGCCGGCCAGCATGCGCACACGCGCACCCCGCGCCGCGATTACGTACCGGTGGCGCTGGTCAAGCTGATCGTGCACCCGCTGCTGGTGTTCGCGCTCGGCGCGGTGGCGCTGTCGCAGCGCTGGGGCCTCTCGAGCTTCCAGCTCACGGTGATGATGCTGGCCGCCGCGCTGCCGAGCGCCAGCAACGTCTCGCTGCTGGCCGAGCGCTACGGCGCCGACAACGGCCGCATCGCACGCATCATCATGACCAGCACGGTGCTGGCGTTCGTGAGCTTCTCGGGGCTGGCCTGGGTGCTCGGGGTGCAGCCGCGCGGCTGAAAGCGATCAGCCGGCGTGGCGGTACAGCGCCGCGGTGGCGCCCATGAACTCGATCTCGCGATCCAGCGCCGCGCCCAGGCGCAGCGCCAGTGAGGTCGAACGTTGGTTGTCGGGGCGGATCAGGCTGATTACTTCGGTGCGGCCGAGCTGGCGCCGGCCGACCTCGAGTGCGGCGCGGCACGCCTCGGACGCCAAGCCTCGGCCCCAGAACTCGCGCCCCAGCAGCCAGCCGAGTTCGCAGCCCGGCCAGCCTTCGGGATGCAGAAATCCGGCGCGGCCGACGAGCCGCGCGTCGTCACGCGATTCGAGCGCCCACATGCCGTGGCCGAGCAGCGCCCAGTGTCCGAGGAACAAGGCCAGGTGCCGCCAGGCGACGTCGCGACCCACCGCGCCGCCGGGTCCGATGTAGCGCATCACTTCGTCGTCGGCGCACATCGCCGCGTAGGCATCGAGGTCGCCGATGCGAAACGGCCGCAGCACGAGCCGCTCGGTGAGCACGATCATCGCGGCTGCACGCGCACGTCGCTCTTCACCGAGTTGGCGATGAAACATTCTTCGTGCGCGTGGTGGTGCAGCGCATGCAATTCGTCGGCGCTGGGCTGGCGGCTGCCGCCGAAGGCGACTTGCGGGCGCAGCGTGACCACCGTCATCAGCCACTGGCCGGCAGCGTTCTTCGCCATCTCGCCATCGGCCGCGTCGTCGTAGCGGTCGACGACCAAGCCGGCCTTCGCGGCCAGCGACAGGAACCACAGCATGTGGCAGCTCGACAGCGAGGCAACGAACATCTCTTCCGGATCGACGCCTTGCGGGTCGGAGTAGGGCAGCGGCACCACGCCCGGCGACGACGAGCCCTTCAGCACCGCGCCGCCGTCGAAGCGCAACTCGTGCACGCGGCTGTAGCGGTTGTCGGTGAAGGCTTCGCCGTCGAGGCGCTGCCAGTGGGTGTCGGCGCTGTAGTGGCTCACTCGGTTCCTTTGTCAGATCGTTCCGTTGCCGCGCAACTGCTCCAGCCGCAGCGCCAGCACCTGGCGTTTTTCGGCGATGCGCAGTTGCAGCGCGCGGAGCTGCGCGGGATCGGTGAGTGCGTCCAGTTCGGCCTGCATCGCCGCGATCTCACGCATCACTTCCACCTCGGGCGGCACGACGCCGGCGTCTTTCAGGATCTTCATCGGCATCTTCAGCTCGGCCGGTGTCTCGTCGTAGCCGTCGCCGAAATTCAGCGGCTTGCCGAAGCTCGGCGCAGCACGCAACTCACCGCTGGCTTCGGCTTCGGCGAGCTTGCGGCCGATGTGATCTTCGAGCAGCTTCAGGCGCTGCTCTTTCTTCGCTTCGTTGGATGAACTACCGTTCATGACATAGCCGGTTCCGTGACGCCCAGCGCCTCGATCCAGTGCCGCGTCAGCGGCGTCACCGGCTTGGCCAGGCAGCGTTCGTTGAGCAGCGCGCGGCCGATGTCGCGGCGGCTGCCGCGCGCGGCGGCAGCGATCAGCGTCTGGTCGACCAGGTCGCGCTGCGCGTGGCTGCCGCCGAAGCGCTGCACGCCACTGCGCAGCGGGTACAGCGCGGCGGCGCAATCGTCGAACTCTTCGCGTGCGAACGAGATCAGCCCGCGCATCAGCGGCAGGCCGATCTCGCGCGCCATCGGGTGGTTGCTGCGCCTTGCGTCCACGCTGTCCATGGCGCGCGCCGCACAACGCGCGGTCCAGTTCTCGGCGGCCGCCGCTCGCCCGGCAGCGAGCAGCGCCAGCACATGGTGCGCGTCGTTGAAAGCGTAGTAGCCGCAGTCGGCATCGCCGCTGGCCCAGCCGTCGGCCAGCGCGCCGGCCAGCGCCGAGACGTCGTCGCCCAGCAGGTGCAGCCGCCACAGCAGCGAGGCCGCGTCGACGCGGTTCAGCGTGATCTGCAAGGCATCGCCGCTCAGGTGGTTGTCCACCAGCCGAAGCACTCCGGTCGTGTCCAGCGCTTCGAGGCGGAACAGCGCCTTGTGCCACCACAGATGACAGGCGAAGCCATTGCCTTCGGCCCACGCCGGCTGGTGCTGCCGCAGCCAGGCGGCACCTTCTTCGTAGCGGCCTTGCATCTCCATCACATGCGCCACCGCGTGCACCGCCCAGGGGCCCCGGCGGTCGATGGCGAGCGCCTGGCGCGCGATGTCTTCGGCCTGCGCGTAGAGGTTGTTCTCTTCCAGGCCGAACGCGTACAAGCCCATCACGTAGGGGCGCAGCGGGTCGGCTTCGTCCCACGCCGGCAGCGCGCGTGCGGGGCGCTGGCGCAGCTGCAGCACGTCACCGCGGTAGAAGTCCCACAGCTGGCCCCATTGCAGCGCCAGCGCATCGCGCGGGTGTTCCAGCAGCAGCTCGTCCCAGGTACGGCAGGCGGCAAGCCAGCGGCCATCGAGCAGCTGCTGCACGGCTTCGAGATGGGCACGTTCGCGCGGCGGTGCGGGCCGCGTCAGTTCGCGCGCGGCGGCCAGGTGCGATGCCGCTTCGGCCAGCAATGCCGGCTCGGTGAGGCTGGCGAGGAAGCCTGCCTTCAGCACATGCGGCCAGGCCCAGCCGGGGTCTTCGGCGATGGCCACGTCGAGGTCGGCGATCGGCACGTCGTAGAACGACATCATCCGCCACAGCGCCTTTTCGGCAGCCTCACGTGCGGCGGGCACGTTGCTGCCGCAAGGGCAACCGCGAAGGTCGGCGGACATGGTGTGACTGTAGCGTGGCGATTCGTGACGACAGCGGCGCTCAGGCCAGCGCGCCGACCCGCACTGCCAACTGATCGTTGAGCTTGTTGCCCGTGTTGCAGCCCGCGGCGTCGCGCTGGAAGACCACCGGCGCGCCCAGGCTCAAGACCAGCAGCAGCGCGGGCAACCGGCTGCGCATCGTCACCCCTGCCTCACGCGCTGCACGGCCAGGGCCGCAGCGACGGGCGCAGCTGCTCCCAGGCGCGCGACATCTTCAGCACGCCCACGTCGTCGTGCCGCTGGCCGATGATCTGCAGGCCGATCGGCATGCCGGCCGACGTGAAGCCGGCCGGCACCGAGGCCGCCGGCTGCTCGCTCATGTTGAACGGCAGCGTGAACGCGATGTGCTCGAGCGGCGCGGCCGGGTCGTTGGTGGGGCCGGCCCATTCAGCCGGATAGGTGGGCACCGGGCTCACCGGCGCGAGCACGAAGTCGAAGCGGCGGCAGGCGGCGACGGCAGCCTCGCGCAGCACGCCCATCTGGCTGTAGCCGTGGAAGAGCTCGGCGGCAGTCATGCCGGCCGCGCCTTCGGCCCATTGGCGGATGTAGGGCAGCACCAGCTCGCGCCGCTCGGGCGGCAGCGCCTGGATGTCGAGCCAAGAGCGCTGCCGCCAGAAGCGGTCCATGCCGTCGATGTTCTCGCGGATCATGAACGGCGCGACGCTTTCGACGATCGCGCCGGCGGCTTCGAAGCGCCGCGCCGCGGCTTCGACGCAGGCTCGGATCTCGGCATCCAGCGGCAAGCCCCAGCCGGCGTCCAGCCACAGGCCGAGCCTGCGGCCTCTCAGGTCGATCGTGAGCTCGCGCCAATCGATGTCTTGCGCCGGCAGGCTCATCGTGTCGCGCACGTCGGGCCGCGACAGCGGCACCATCGCCAGGGCGGCGTCTTCCACGCTGCGCGTCATCGGCCCGGCCACACGGCCGGCATAGGGTGGCTGGATGGGGATGCGGCCCAGGCTCGGCTTCAGCCCGAACACGCCGCACCAGCCGGCCGGCAGGCGGATCGAGCCGCCGATATCGGTGCCCAGGTGCAGCGGGCCGTAGCCTGCGGCGGCAGCGGCGCCGGCGCCGGCGCTGCTGCCGCCGGGGTTCAGGCGGGTGTCCCAGGGGTTGCGCGCCAGCGCGTGGAAGCTCGACAGGCCCGACGACAGCATGCCGTAGTCGGGCATCGTGGTCTTGCCCAGGAACACGCAGCCGGCCTCGCGCATGCGCGCTGCGGGCGGCGCATCGGCGGCGGCCGGCGCCAGCACGGTGGACGCCGTGCCCAGCGGCATCGGCACGCCGCGGGTGGCGATGTTCTCCTTGATCGTCACCGGCACGCCGTCCAGCGGCGACAGCGGCTGGCCCTTCGTCCAGCGTTCTTCTGAAGCGCGCGCCATCGCCAGCGCGCCTTCGGGGTCGAACGCGTACATCGCGCGCAGCACCGGTTCCCAACGTTCGATGTGAGCGATGGTGGCGCGCGCCACCTCCAGCGGCGAGAGTTCGCCGGCGCGGTAGGCGCGCGACATCGCGGCGGCGCTGAGGGCGTGCAGGTCGTTCATCACGGGTTTGGGTCGGCGAATCCGGCGATCACGTCGGCGGCCTGGCAACGAAGGCTTGTTTGTCGTGCCGATCGAAGCCCGCCGCCTCGTAGAAGCGCAGCGTGGCTTCGTCCCTGCGGCCGGTCATCAGCATCACCTTGTAGCAGCCCTGCGCCCACGCGAAGCGCAGTGCGTGCGCCAGCAGCGCAGAGCCCCAGCCCTGGCGCCGGTGCGCGACTTCGGTAACGACGTTTTCGATCACCGCGTAAGGCCGGCCGCCGCGTGTGAGGTTGGGGATGACCATGATCGTGCAGCTCGACACGAGCTCGTCGGCCGTGTAGCCGCCGAAGTAGCGGCAGCGCGGATTGGCCAGCGCTTCGGCCCACACCGCACGCAGCGCCTCGAATGCGGGCGGCGGCTCGTCGTGCAGATGGCGGTACAGCGCCAGCAGCGCGGGCAGTTCATTGGCGGTGATGTCGCGAACGGCGTGTCGCTTGACGGGTCGCATGTCTACCGCGATCGCGCCGCCAAATACGCCTGCAACCCCGCCGCCGCTTTCTGCCGCACCTTGCCGCGCAGGATCGGCGTCCAGCCCAGCAGCAGCCCCGGCGTGCCCAGCGCCTGGCGCGACCAGGCCCAGAAGTCGAAGCGGTCGCGGTGCGTCGCGATCAGGCCTTGCGCTGTGAAAGTGAACTCGGCGTCGATGCGGTTCACCACCAGGCGCCCGGTGGCCGAGAAGCGGTAGTGCGCGTCCCAATGCGCACTCCAGCGCGAGTTCCCGGTGCCCGCGCTTCGATCGGTGACCTGGCCAAACTCGAGCTTCCACGCGTCCAGGCCGTTCTTCTTCGTCGCTTCGGTCAGCATGCCCCACATGCCCCCGATCTCACGCCGGCCGTTCAACGTGAACGCTTCGTCCTGAAACGTCGCGTCGTCGGCGTAACACGCGGCCATGGCTTCTCCGTCCAGTCGCTGGAAGGCGGTGTAGAAACGCTCGACGGTGGCTTTGCTCACGGTCGTCAGGCCCAGCTCAATGCAGCCAAGTCGTTGGCGAAGATCGGCGAGCTGCTCCACAGCCCCTTCAGACCCTTGCGCGCCACCGCCACCTGCGCCGGGTTCCACAGGTAGGCGTTCACTGCGTCGGTGGCGAGTTGCTGCTGCACTTCGCGCCACAGCCGCTCGCGCTCTTTGGCTGTTGTCGCCGCGGCCAGATCGGCGACGCGCTTGCGGAAAGCCGCGCTGTCGTAGCCGAAGTAGTACTTCGGATCCGCGTAGGCGGTGGCGTAGTCCAGCGGCTCGACGTGGTTGATGATGGTCAGATCGAAGTTGCCCTTGAACGGGCCCGCCAGCCACTGCGCCCATTCGACGTTCTCGATCTTCGCGACGACGCCCACCTTGGCGAGCATCGCCGCGATGATCTCGCCGCCCCGGCGCGCGTATTGCGGCGGGGGCAGCGTGAGCGTCAGGTTCAGCGGGGTCGTCACGCCCGCTTCGCGCAGCAGCGCCTTGGCCTTCTCGGGGTCGTACGGGTACACGCCGGTGAGATCGACATAGCCCGCGTCGGTGGGCGCGAAGTGGCTGCCGATGGCACGCCCCAAACCTTCCTGCGCGCCGTCGATGAAGGCCTTGCGGTCGATGGCGTGCGTGATGGCGCGGCGCACGCGCACATCGTCCAGCGGCTTCTTGCGGTTGTTGATGCTGACGATGCCTTTGCCGGCGGTGCTGCCGATTTCCACCGTGAAGCGCTTGTCGCCCTGGAACTGCTTGAGCGCCTGCAGCGCACCGAAGCGCGGCATGCCGTCAATGTCGCCGGCCAGCAGCGCCGCCACCTGCGCGGCGGGGTCGTTGATGAAGCGAAAAGTCGCCTTGGCGATCTTCGTCGCCGCCGCGTTGCGCTGCCCCGGCCACTTGACGAGCGTGACCGCACTGCCCTTGGCCCAGTTCTCCAGCAGGTAGGGCCCGGTGCCGACCGGCTTGCTGGCGGCTTGCGCGGCCGTGCTCGGATGCAGCATCACCGCGGTGTTTTCGCCAAGGCGAAACGGCAGCGTCGCATCGGCGTTGTTGAGCACCAGGATGACTGTGTGCGGGTCGACCACAGCGACGCTCGAGATGTTGTCGAACACCGCTTTCTTCGCCTTGTTGGTGCTGCCCTCGGCCTTGGCGCGATCGAAGCTGAACTTCACCACGCCGGCGTCGAACGCGGCGCCGTCGGAGAACTTCACGCCTTTCTTCAGCTTGAAGGTGTACGCCTTGCCGTCGGGGGAAAGCTCCCAGCTCTCGGCCAACAGCGGCGAGACCTTGCCGTCGACTCCGATCTTCGTCAGCCCTTCGAAGATGTTGTAGTGAACGATCTCGCCGATCGCGGCGGCAGCGCCGCCGGTCGGGTCCAGCCCGGTCGGCTCGAGCACCATTGCCAGCACGACGCTGGTCTTGTTGCGCTGCGCCAGCGCGGGCAGCGTGAGCAGCGCGGGGCTGGCGGCGATCAGCTGGTTGAAGTCTCGGCGTTGCAGGGTCATGGCTTGGCTCCAGTCAAGAGAGGTTGGATTCTGCGGTGCGCGGCGCCGCCAGCGCCCCCGGGACGGCCCCCATCAAGCGCTTCGTGTACGGATGCTGCGGGCGCTGAAACAGCTCGTCGGCCGCGCCTTGTTCGACGATGCGGCCATGCTGCAGCACGATGACGTGGTCGCACACCAGGTCGATCACCGCCAGGTCGTGGCTGATGAACAGGTAAGCCATACCGAAGCGCTCTTGCAGGTCTTGCATCAGGTTCAGCACCTGCGCCTGCACCGAGACATCGAGCGCGCTCACCGGCTCGTCGGCCACGATCAGCTGCGGCTGCGTGATGAGGGCGCGCGCGATGGCGATGCGCTGGCGCTGGCCGCCGCTGAACTCGTGCGGGTATTTGTCCAGATCGGCGGCGCGCAGGCCTACCGCGTCGAGCATCGCGGCGCCGCGCTCGCGCTGTTCGCTGCGTGTGGCCCCTTGCAGCGCGACCAGCGGCTCGGCCACCGTCTGGCCGACCTTGCGGCGCGGGTCGAGCGAACCGTACGGGTCCTGGAAGACCATCTGGAAACCGGCGCGCGCGCGGCGCAATTCGTCGGCCGGCAGGCGGTGCAGATCAACGCCGTTGAAGATCACCTCGCCCGCTGTCGGTGCTTCGAGCGCCATCACCAGGCGCGCCAGGGTGCTCTTGCCCGAACCCGATTCGCCGACGATGCCCAGGCTCTGGCCGCGCTGCAGCTCAAAGCTCACGCCGTCGAGCGCCTGCACCGCGCCGCCCGGCTGCCACAGTTGCTGGCGCGGCAGCCGGTAGGTCTTGGCGAGTTCGCTCACGCGCAGCAGTGGCGCCGCGATCACGCGAGCACCTCGGCGCGCAAGCAGCGTGCATCGTGCGCCGCGCCGACGGCCACGGCGGGCGGCAGCGTTTGCCGGCACGCGTCGATGACCAGCGCACAGCGCTCGGCGAACGGGCAGCCGGCTGGCATATCGGCCAGTTCGGGCACGCGGCCCGGGATGGTGGACAGCCGCGTGCCGCGCGCCACCCCCAGCCGCGGCCTTGCGGCGAACAGGCCGCGCGTGTAGGGATGCGCCAGGCGCGCGAAGACATCCCCCGTGGGCCCGCTTTCCACCACCGTGCCGCCGTACATCACCAACAAGCGCTGCACCCGGTCCGCCATCACGCCCAGGTCGTGGCTGATCAGCAAGAGGCCCATGCCGTCCTCGCGCACCAACTCGGCGATCAGGTCCAGCACCTCGCGTTGCAGCGTCACGTCCAGCGCGGTGGTCGGCTCGTCGGCGATCAGCAGGTCGGGTCCGCAGGCCAGCGCGATGGCGATCACCACGCGCTGGCGCTGCCCGCCGGAAAGCTGGTGCGGATAGGACTCCAGTCGCTGCGCCGCCTGCGGCAGCTGCACGCGTTCGAGCAGGCGCAGCGCTTCGGCGCGCGCCGCCGCACCCGCCAGGCCCTTGTGCAGGCGCAGCGATTCGCCGATCTGGGCGCCGATGCGGTGCAGCGGGTTCAGCGCCGTCATCGGCTCCTGGAAGACCATCGCCAGGCGGTTGCCGCGCAGCCGGCAGTACTCGTCTTCAGGCAGCGTCGTCAGCTCGCGGCCGTCGAACAGCATCGAGCCGCCGATGCGCGCACCGTCGGGCAGCAGCCCCATCAACGCCAGCGCGGTGATCGACTTGCCGCAGCCCGATTCGCCGATCAGGCCCAGCGTCTGTCCACGCTCGAGCTTGAACGACACGCCGCGCAGCGCATCGGCGGGGCCGCGCGCGGTGTTCAGCGTGACGCGCAGGTCGGTGACGTGGAGCAGCGGGGTCAAGACCAGTCTCAGGTTGGGCTTGCACTATGCCTTACGAGCGCACAACGATCGCCCGCACGCCACTGCTGGCCTGGGAGCGTCGCCGCGGGCATCGCGGCTGCGCCGGAGGGCCGCGCGATCAGCGCGAGCGCGACATCAGATCGAGGTAGGCGCCGGCCAGCCGCGGTGCGTCGGCCAGGCCGAGTGCTGCCATCAGCTGCTCGGCCAGCACGATGCCATCGCCGTCGCCTTGGTCGTCGCGCAGCACGACCTCGAGCTCGATGAAGTCGCCGAGGCCTGCCACGCGGTCGAGATGGATGCGCGTGGCGCCTTGCAGCAGCAGCCAGCGCTGCTTGCGAACGCGGCCGAGCAAGCCGAGCGCGCGTGCCAAGGCTTCGCCCAGCGCAGCCGCATCGTGCACCGGCGTGCGCACGTAGTCGCTGGCCTTGGCGTCGGCGTTGTCGGCGCGCTGGTAGTGGATCAGCTCGGCGCTGCCGTCGGCGAACTGGCGCAGCTTCAGCCGGCCGCGGCCAAGCGGCAAGGCGAAGAAGGTGTCGTCCTGCTCGATCAGCTGTTCGGGGCCGCCGGCGATGTCGCGGGCGTGCGGCAGCAACGCTTCGATGCTCGCGATGCGCGCCTTGATCTCAATGTTGCGCGGCAAGCTGCCCCGGCGTTTGCGCTGCCAGCTGCTTCAACGTTCGCTCGAACACCTCGCTCGGCTGGCCGCCCTGGATCAAGTGGCGCTGATCGATCACCACCGAGGGCACCGACGAGATGCCGAGCTGCTGCCAATGACGTTCGGCTGCGTGCACCTCGTCGGCGTACGCGCCGCTCGCGATCACCTCGCGCGCGGCTTCGGTGTCCAGCCCCGCCTGGCCGGCCACGTCGACCAGCACCTGCGCGTCGCCGGGGTTGCGGGCCTGGCCGTGGTAGGCGACCAGCAGCGCCCGCTTCAGCGCGTGTTGTTGGGTAGGGCCCTGCAGGCCGGCCCAGTGCAGCAACCGGTGCGCATCGAAAGTGTTCCAGACATGCGGCCGTTCACCGAACGTGAAGCCTTCGGCGGCGCCCCGTTCGCGGATCGTCGCCCGGTTGCGCGCGATCTGCTCGGGACCGATGCCGTACTTGGCCGACAGGTACTGCACGGTGTCGGCGCCCTCCGGACCGAGCGTGGGGTTAAGTTCGAACGGCTGGAAATGCAACTCGATGGCCGTCTCAGGCGGCAACCGTGCGAGTGCTTTGTCCAGGGCTGCCAGGCCCACCGCACACCAGGGGCAGGCCACGTCGGAAACGAAGTCGATGCGCATGGCGGTCCGTCCAGTCAAGGCTTGCGGTCCTTCGAGTCGTTTCCCGCGGCGCCATCGTGGTCCACGCCGTCGCCGACCTTCAACCCGCGCAACGCCTGACGCAGCACCAGCATCTGCTGCTCAAAGCCCTGGCAGGCCGCGCAGACCACGAAGTGCAGCCGCAGGTTGGCGCGCGCCGGTGTGCTCAGTTCGCGATCCAGCCCGGCGCTGATCAGGCGCGTGGCTTCGTCGCAGGCGATCCTGCGTGTGGTCCTCATGACTTGACCCAGGTCGTCTTGAGGCATTCGCGCAACTGCATGCGCGCGCGGTACAGCAGCACGCCGCAATGGTTGGCGGTGATGCCGAGGTCACGGCAGATGTCCTCGGTGTCCAGGTCGAGCGATTCGCGCATCATGAAGACCCGCGCCAGCCGGCCGGGCAGTCGTTCCACGCAGGCTTGCAGGCGCCTCAGGAACTGGCGGCGCTCGAGTTCGGCGTCGGGCGTCGGCCAGACCGGGGGCATGTCGCGCCAATGCCCGTCTTCGCGCCACAGCGCGTCGATGGCGTCGTCCACGCTCTGGTCTTCCAGCGGCTCGATCGGCAGCTCGCGCCCCTTGCGGCGCAGCGTGTCGACGATCTTGTGCTTCAGGATGCCGGTGGCGTAGGTGCGCAGCGAACTCGCGCCGCTGAAGGCTTCGGGCTTCTCCAGCATCGCCAACAGCGTCTCGGAGACCACGTCCTCGGCGCTGTGCGAATCACGCAGCTGCATCTGCGCGAAGCGCAACAGCGGTTGGCGCAAGGTGCTGATATCGACTTCGATGCGCATGGCGCTGGCATGTTAGCGACGCGAGCGGCGACACGCCAGCGGCGGCAGCGCATCGTGCGATCACCGCAGTTGATGCCGTCGGCTGTAATGAAGCCTCGCGCGGCGCGACAGGCATCTCCGATGGAACTGCACCAGATCCGCTACTTCCTCGCCGTGGCCGAGACGCTGAACTTCACGCGCGCCTCCGAGCGCGCCTACGTCTCGCAGCCGGCGCTGACCAAGGCCATCCAGCGCCTGGAAGAGATCCTCGGCGGCCGTTTGTTCGACCGCAACAGCAAGGCCGTGCAGCTCACCACGCTGGGCCAGGCGATGCTGCCGCACCTGCGCGAAATCTACGACAGCGCCTTGCGCGCCCGCGAGGAGGCACGGGCCCATACCCGTCCACGCAGCGAGCGCGTGCGCGTGGGGGTGATGTGCAGCATCGCCTTCGAACAGATGCTGCCGGCCTTTGCGCCGCTGATCGACGAGCAGGGCGGCAGCGCGGTGCAGTTCCGCGAAGGCACGCTCGAGGCGCTGACCGACCAGCTCGACCGCGGCGACATCGAGCTCGGCGTGCTGTGCTCGCCCTACGCCACGCCGCGCCGCTTCACCGCCACCGCGCTGTTCGCCGAGGACTACGTGCTGGCGATCGGCGACGACCACCGCTTCGCCGGTCGCGCCGAGGTGGCAGCAGCCGAGCTCGACCGCGAGTTTTATTGCGAGCGCATGTCCTGCGAGTATTCGCAGCACATCGAGCGCCTGCTCGACGAGCGCGGCGTGCAGCTTCAGGTGGTGCAGCGCTCGCACCGCGAGGACTGGATCCAGGCCTTCGTGCGCGCCGACGTCGGCGTGGCCTTCATGCCGCTGTCGATGGCGCGAGCCGCGCGGCTGGCCCAGGTGCGTATCGCCGGGCTGCCGATCGTGCGCGAGGTGAACCTGCTGGCGCCGGCGGAGCGCGAGTTGTCGGCGAACACGCGGCGCGTCGCCGAGGTGCTGGCTGGCTTCGACTGGCCGGCGGCGATGAGCCCGCCGTAGCCATGCTCAGCGCGAGCGCGCCAGCTTCGGATCCATCAAGTCGCGCAGCCCGTCGCCCATCAGGTTCAGCCCCAGCACCGAGAGCATGATCGCCACCCCCGGGTAGACCGCCAGCAGCGGCGCCTGGAACATCTGCGTCTGCGCTTCGTTCAACATGCGCCCCCAGCTCGGCTGCGGCGGCTGCGTTCCCAGGCCCAGGTAGGACAGCGCCGCTTCGGCCAGGATCGCGGTGGCGAACGAGATCGTCGCCTGCACGATCAGCTGGTTGGCGATGTTGGGCAGCACATGGTCCCGCGTGATGCCGAAGGCGCCCTTGCCCGCCGCGCGCGCCGCCAGCACGTACTCTCGCGCCCACACGGCATTGGCGGCGCCGCGCGTGATGCGCGCGAAGACCGGGATGTTGAAGATGCCGATGGCGACGATGCTCATCACCAGGCCCGGGCCGTAGATCGCCGTGAGCATGATCGCCGACAGCAGCGCGGGGAAGGCGAACGTGAAGTCGCTGGCGCGCATCACCAATTCTTCGACCCAGCCACGCTTGGCCGACGCCAGGCAGCCGAGCGCCACCCCGGCGAGCAGGCCGATGCCGACTGCGATGACACCGACGACGATGCTGTTCTGCGCGCCGACGAGCAGCTGCGAGGCGATGTCGCGGCCCAGGCTGTCGGTGCCCAGCCAATGTGACATGGTCGGCGGCTGAAGTTTCTTCGGAATGTCGATCTCCGCTGGCGCGTAGGGCGACCAGACCAGCGAGAGCAGCGCGGCGCCGGCCAGCACCGCGCACAGCAGTGCGCCGATCACGAAGCTCGGGTGGCGCAGCGCGCGGCTCGTGAGATTCATGTCACGTCTCGCCATGCCGCAGCCGCGGATCAACCGCCGCATACAGCACATCGACGGCGAAGTTCACCACCACCACCACCGCCGCCAGCAGCATCACCACGTCGCGCACCAGCACCAGATCGCGATTCGAGATGGCCTGGAAGACGAGCCGGCCCACGCCCGGCAGCACGAAGACGTTTTCCACCACGATGGTGCCGGTGATCAGGTTGGCGAACTGCAATCCGGCCACCGTGAGCACCGGGATCATTGCGTTGCGCAGCACATGCCGCCACAGCGCCTGGCGCTTGGACAGGCCCTTGGCGCGCGCGGTGCGGACGAAGTCCTCGCGCATCACCTCCAGCACCGCCGAGCGTGTGACGCGCGCCAGGATCGCCGCCTGCACCAGGGCCAGCGCGATGCCCGGCAGCAGCAGCGCTTGCAGGCCTTCCCACAGGCCGCCGCCGGCGTCTTCGCTCCAGCCCGGAAAGCCGCCCGCACTGACCCACTGCAGCTGCACCGCAAAGAGCAGGATCAGCAGGATCGCGAACCAGAAGTTCGGGATCGCGATGCCGACCTGGCTCGCCGCCATCACGCCGACATCGCCGAGCCGGTTGTGGCGCGATGCGGCGTACACGCCCAGGCCGAGCGCCAGCACGACGGTGAGGGCCATCGCCAGCGCCGCCAGCGGCAACGTGACGCGCATACGCTCGGCGATCAGCTCGGCGGTGGGCGTGTCGTAGCTGATGCTGTTCGCGGTGCGGCCTTGCACGAGGCCGCCGACCCAGTCGGTGTAGCGCTCCAGCGCCGGCCGGTCCAGGCCCAGCTTGATTTGCAGCGCGGCGATCGATTCGGGCGTGGCGGTGTCGCCGAGGATGACTTCGGCGGCGTTGCCCGGCAGCAGTTCGAGCACCGCGAAGACCAGCGCCG
>JANNQO010000428.1:0-8827 GCA_031400795.1 Rubrivivax sp.
GCTTCGCATCGCGCTCGGCCTTCTTCTTTTCGCGTTCGAGGCGCGTCTGCTCTCGTGCGTAGGCCTTCTCGATGCGCGCACAGCCCCTGGAAGGCATGGCGTACGTCCAGCAGTACGCCCAGAACGCCCAGCGGGCGCTGCTCCATCTGGGCGTGCTTGTCGGCGTTCCTGATAACCCGCAGTGCGGGCTTCTTGCTCTTGATGCGAGAATTCATGTTGGCGGTTTCCTTTCTTGCTTGCGAGGCACCTGCATGTTCACATGCAGGCGAAAGGAGCCACCACCTTCAGCTCAGCCGTTCAACAGATCCTGGGACATCGCCTCGACCTGGAGCACTGTCCGAACTGCGGCGGCGATCTGAAGATCATTGCGGCGATCCTGGAAGCGCCGGTGATCGAGAAGATCCTCACGCATCTTGGGCTGCAGGCCCGGGCACCGCCGCGCGCGCCTGCCCGTGGGTCGCAGCTGCAAGCGGCCTGACCCTGACTCAAGCTTTGCGTCCCAGCGGCGCCGCACCCCGGGCCGAGGGGTGCGGCTGCGCCCGAGGGTTTCCGGGCCGACGGAAGCGGCCTGGTGATCAGGGGTAACCCGCAGAATAGGCCCTCGAAAGACGCTTTTCGGCTGCGCTGTCAACGCTCGACAGATCGCAGCTGACTCCAAAGACCGATTCAAGCGCGTCGGGTGCCGTGTTCGGGGTGCAGTCGGCACGGAAAAGGGCGTTTGAAAAGCCTATCCTCGCGCTGACTGGCCAGAATCAAGGGTCCGCTATAGTTGCGCCGCCATGCGCCGCACCACCGTCGTTTTTGTCATGCTGATTGCCATGCTGTGGCAATCGCTGACGATGGCGAGTGTCGGCTCGACCATCAACGCGCTGGCCGATCAGGCCCATGCCGCGCTGCATTTGCAGGGACAAGGCCACCATCATCACGACGATGGCAGCTACCACGTGGATGACTCGAACGAGTCGGCGCAGCACGTGTTCAGCGATCACGTGGGCGCGCCGGCCGCACTGCTGCTGGCGTCATCACAGGCCTTTGCACCCTCGGCAATGGCTGCACTGGAAGGCAGGCACGAAACGCGCGTGCCCAGCCCAACGCTCGACGGCCCGTTCCGGCCCCCCCGCTCCGGCGACTGATCCGCCTTCGCCGCGGGCGCCTCCTTCAGGTCGCCCGGCCCGCCGCAGCGGCAGCTCGCGCATTGCCCGTCCGCCCCTGCGCGGAACTCGAACTCGGGCGCTGCCGATCCCAATTGTCGGAACCACTGGATCGTCGTGAAACCTCTTCCCTGGTTGTCTGCCTGCGTGATCGCTGGCAGCTTGGCGGGCGCGCCCGTGCAGGCCCAGCCTGCCGCATCACCACTAGGCGCTCAGACCACCCTGGCACCCACGCCCGGCCCAAAGGCCGACGGCGGGACCTTGCGCGGCGCCCTCGATGCCGCGTGGCAACGCGCCGTCGCGGCGCGCGAGAGCGATGGTCAGCGCCGGCGTGCGCAGGCGGATCGTCTCGCCGCAGGCAGCTTGTGGGCCGCACCGCCCTCCTTGGAGCTCGGCCACCGCGACGACCGTCTGCAAGGCAACGCCGGCCGGCGCGAGACCGAGATCGGCGTCGCCGTTGCCCTGTGGCTGCCCGGCCAGAGGGCAGCCCGCGCGGGCGCGGCAGATGCTGCTGCGGCACAGGCCGTGGCTGCCGAGCAGGTGGCTCGTCTGCGTCTGGCCGGTGAACTGCGCGAAGCGGCAGGACAGCTCGCCGACTTGCAGGCCGAAGCGGCGCAGACCGATGCCCAGCTGCGATCGCTGAAGCAACTCGCCGACGATGTCGATCGCCGCGTGCGTGCTGGCGATCTGGCGCGTGCCGACGCCCTGGCCGCCCGGGCCGAAGTGCTGGCCACGGACTCGCAGCAACTCGACCTTGGCCAGCGCCTGCAGGCTGCGCGCGCGCGCTGGACCTTGCTGACCGGGCTGGCCGCCGCACCCGAGCTCGCAGCCGAGGCGGGCACTGAGGCTGCACCCGGTTCTGCACTGCGTCACCCGGAGCTGCAACTGGCCCGCGAGTCCACCGAGCTGGCACGCCAGCGGGCCGAGCTGATGCGCCGTTCGCGCCGCGATGCGCCCGAGCTCACGCTGGGCCTTCGCCACGACACGCCGGGCCGCGGCGAAGCCGCACAGCGCAGCCTGCTCGTCGGGTTGCGCCTGCCGTTTGGCACCGACGAGCGCAACCAGCCGCTGGAAGCCGCTGCCCTGGCTGAACTGGACGTGGCCCAGACCCACGAACAGCGGCTGCGCGAGCGCCTGGACAGCGACATCGGCGCCGCCGTGGCTTCGCATCGCGCGGCCGCTTTGCAGCTCGAAGCCGAAACCGCCCGTGCACGCTTGCTGCGCGAGCGCGCCGCATTGATCGACAAATCCTTCCGCGCCGGCGAGACAGCGTTGCCCGAGCTGCTGCGTGCGCTGGCTGCCGCGGCCCAGGCCGACGGAGCTGCCGCGCGCCAGACCGCCGCGCTGGGCCTGGCCCGCGCCCGCCTTCAACAAACCCTTGGACTGCTGCCATGACACTCACCATCCGCCCCGCTGCGTTGCGCGCGCTTCGCAACGCGACCTCGAGCGCCTTGCTGCTGCTCGCTCATGGGCTGGTCGCCGCCGCTCCGGGTGCGCACGGCCCCAACGGCGAGCACCTGGACGGCCCGGCTGGCGCCCGCGCCACGGCCGGCCTGCCGCGTGTCGAGGCCAAGTCGGAATCGTTCGAGCTGGTGGCCGAGCTGCGCGGCGGCGAATTGGCGATCCTGGTTGACCGCTACGAGACCAACGAACCCGTGCTCGGCGCCAGGCTCGAAGTCGAAAGCGGCGCCCTCAAGGTGGTGGCCGCCTATCGCGCCGAGCAAGGCGACTACGTCGTTGCCGACGCCGCGATGCTCGGGTCGCTGGCCAAGCCAGGCGAGCATGCGCTGGTCTTCACGCTGCTGGCGGGCAAGGACAACGACCTGCTCGACGGCACCTTGGTCGTCGGCGGCGGCACGCCCATCACTCGCGTCGACCCCGGGCACGCGCACGACCCGGGCGGGCATGATCATCACGACCACATCCTGTCGCGCGCCGCCTGGATGGCATCGGGCGTCGCGGCGCTGTGCCTGGTCGCCGGCATCGCCTGGTGGCGCCAGCGCCGCCGCGCTGCCCTTGGCGCGCAGGGAGTGCTGTGATGATGCGCAGCCTGCATTTCGCCCGGCGCCCTCACGCTGCCCTGGTGGCCCTGGCGGCGATCACGCTGGCGGGACTGCTCTGCGCACCCGGCGCGCGCGCCGCGCCTGGCGCCCACGGCCCAGGCGGCGAACACCTCGATGCGCCGGGCCTCACCGCGAGCGCCTCGGGCCTGGCTCGGCTTCCCGATGGCAGTGTCAACGTGCCCAAGACCGCGCAGCGCCGCATGGCCATTCGCACCGTACTCGCCCCCGAGTCCGAAGCGGCGGCGACGCTCGAACTGCCCGGCCGGGTGGTGGTCGATCCGAACGCCGGTGGCCGCGTCCAAGCCGCCCTCGGTGGCCGAATCGAACCCGGCCCCAGAGGACTGCCGAGCGCCGGACAGGCCGTTCGGCGCGGCGACGTGCTGGCCTACGTTCGCCCCACGACCGAGCCTTACGCGCTCGGCAATCAACAGGCCCAACTCGCCGAGTTGCGCAGCCAGCGCACGCTCGCCGAGCAAAGGGTGCTGCGCCTCGAAGGCCTGGAGGGGACGGTGCCGCGCAAGGAGATCGAGGCCGCGCGCGCGGAGGCGCAGAGTCTGAAGCAGCGCGAGGGCAGCATCGGCCAGAGCCTGGTGGCGCGCGAGGCACTGCTTGCGCCGCTGTCGGGCGTCATCGCACGTGCCGACGTGCTGGCCGGCCAGGTGGTCGAGCCGCGCGACATCCTCTTCGAGATCGTGGACCCGGCGCGGGTGCTGATCGAGGCCACCACCAGCGATGCCGCCCTGCCGGCGCGCATTGGCGCGGCGCATTTGCAGGGCGTGGGCGAGGCCAAGCTGAAGCTGCTCGGCGCCGCGCGCGCGCTGCGCGACGGAGTGCTGCCGCTGAGCTTTTCAGCGCGCGCCGAGAAGGCCGGCAGCGCGCTGCCGCTGGCCATCGGCCAGCCGGTGACGGTGATCGTCGCGATCAAGGAGCGCATCAAGGGTCTCGTGCTGCCGGCCCAGGCGATCGTTCGCAACCCGGCCAACGAGCCCATCGTGTGGATCAAGTCGGGCGCCGAGCGCTACATCCCGCAGCCTGTGCAATACCGGCCGCTGGACGCGAACACTGTGGTCGTGACCCAGGGCCTGAGCGCCGACAACCGCGTGGTGGTGCAAGGCGCGCCGCTGATCGCGCAGATCCGCTGAGCGGGAGCACCCCAAATGTTCAACTGGATCGTTCGCTACAGCCTGCACAACCGGCTGTTCGTGCTCGCCACGGCCGCATTGCTGATGGCCTACGGCGCGCTGACCGCCTGGCGCACGCCGGTCGACGTGTTCCCCGACCTCAACAAGCCGCTGGTCACCGTGCTTACCGAGGCCGGCGGCATGGCGCCCGAGGAGGTGGAGCAGCTCGTCACCTTCCCGATCGAAACCGCGCTCAACGGCATGCCCGGCGTGACGCGCGTGCGCTCGACCTCGGGCGTGGGCCTGTCCATCCTCTACGCCGAGTTCGACTGGGGCACCGACATCTACCGCAACCGCCAGCTCGTCGCCGAACGGCTCGCACTCGTGAAGGAACAACTGCCCGAGGGCATTGCGCCAGTGATGGGGCCGGTGTCCTCGATCATGGGCGAGGTGATGCTGATCGCGCTGCCGCTCGAGCTTGGCGACGGCAAGACCGCCCAGGTCCGCCCGCGGAGCCGCCCGGAGACCTCGCAGGCTCAGGGGCCTTCCTCCCTACCGATGGCGGCGCGCGAGTACGCCGACTTCGTGCTGCGCCCGCGACTGCTGTCGATCCCCGGCGTCTCGCAGGTGATCCCGATCGGCGGCGAGGTGCGCCAGTTGCGCGTCGAGCCCGACACCGCGCGTTTGGCGCAGTTCGGTGTCTCGCTGTCGCAGGTCGAGCAGGCGCTGCGCGGATTCGCCGGCAATGCCGGCGGTGGTTTTATCGACCTCAACAGCCGCGAGTACTTGATCCGCCACCTCGCGCGCACCAACCGCGCGGCCGATCTGGCCGGCATCGCGGTGGCGTGGAAGGACGGCCGGCCGATCCTGCTCCAGCAGGTGGCCAGCGTCGGCTTCGCGGCGGGCCTGAAGCGCGGTGATGCCGGCTACAACGGCGCGCCCGCGGTGGTGATCAGCGTGCAGAAGCAGCCCGCCGCCGACACGGTGAAGGTGAGTGCACAGATCGAGACGGCGCTGGCCGAGCTGAAGCAAGGCCTGCCCCAGGGACTGGCTGCGCCGCGTGTGCTGTTCCGCCAGGCCGACTTCATCAAGGCCTCGATCGGCAACGTGGCCGAAGCGCTTCGCGACGGCGCCATCATGGTCGCGATCGTGCTGTTCGCTTTCCTGCTCTCGGCGCGCACGACGGTCATCTCGCTGGTGGCGATCCCGCTGTCGCTGGCGGTCACCGCGCTGGTGTTTCAGTGGCTCGGCCAGTCGATCAACGTGATGACGCTGGGCGGCCTGGCGATCGCCATCGGCGAGCTGGTCGATGACGCGGTGGTCGGCGTCGAGAACATCGTGCGTCGGCTGCGCCAGAACCGCGGCGCAACGAAGCCGCTGCCGGTGTTCGACGTGGTCGAGCGCGCCAGCGTCGAGGTGCGCTCGGGCATCCTTTACGCCACGATCATCGTCGTGCTGGTGTTCGTGCCGCTGTTCGCGCTGCCGGGCATCGAGGGGCGCCTGTTCTCGCCGCTGGGCATCGCCTACATCGTGTCGATCCTGGCCTCGATGGGGGTCTCGATGACCATCACGCCGGTGCTGTGCTACTACCTGCTGCCGACGATGAAGCGGCTCGATCACGGCGACAGCCCGCTGGTGAAGTGGCTCAAGCGGCAGGACGGCAAGCTGCTCGCTTGGTCGTTGCCACATGCGAAGACGCTGATCGCCGTTGCCGCGCTCGCGGTTGCAGCCGCCGCTGCCACCGTGCCCTTCTTCCCGCGCGCCTTCCTGCCGGCCTTCAACGAAGGCTCGCTGGTGCTGTCGCTGATGCTCAACCCCGGCACCTCGCTCGCGGAGGCGAATCGCATCGGCGCGGTGGCCGAAAGGCTGATCGCCGAAGTGCCCGAGGTCACGCAGGTCGGCCGGCGCACCGGCCGCGCCGAGCTCGACGAACATGCCGAAGGCGTGCACTCGGCCGAAATCGACGTCGACCTGCAGCGCCTGGACGGCACCAAAGCGCGCGACCGCGAGGCGGTGATGGCGCACATCCGCGACAAGCTCGCCGTGCTGCCGGCGCAGGTGGCCATCGGCCAGCCGATCTCGCACCGGCTGGACCACCTGCTGTCGGGCGTGCGCGCGCAGATCGCGCTGAAGATCTACGGCGACGACACTGACACCCTGCGCGGGCTGGCTGAAGCCATGCGTGCGCAGCTCCGGACCGTGCCCGGGCTGGTCGACCTGACGGTCGAGAAGCAGGTGCTGATCCCGCAGATCACCGTGCGCCTGGACCACGGCAAGGCGGCGCAGGCGGGGCTGTCACCGGGCGAGGCGATCCGCGTGCTACAGGCGCTGACCGACGGCGCCCATGGCGCACAGATCGTCGACGGCTCGCGTCGTTATGAACTCGTGCTGCGCCTGCCCGACAACCGGCGCAGCCCGCAGGACCTGGCGCGCACGCTGATCGACACACCCGCGGGCCGCCTGCCCGTCTCGGCCATCGCCAGCGTCGAAGAGACCGACGGCCCGAATCAGATCGGCCGCGAGAACGGGCGCCGGCGCATCGTCGTCTATGCCAACACCGACGGCACCGACATGGGCCGCGTGATCGGCGACATCCGCGGCGTGATCGCCAGAGCCGCACTGCCCACCGGCAACTTCGTCAGCCTCGAAGGGCAGTTCCAGGCCCAGGAACAGGCCACGCAACTGATCGTCGGCTTGTCGATCGTCTCGCTGGCGATGATGTTCCTGGTGCTGTACTCGCGCTACCAGTCGGTGGTGCTGGCCGGCATCATCATGGCCAACATCCCGCTGGCGCTGATCGGCTCGGTGGTCGCGATGTGGATCGCCGGCGTGAGCCTGTCGGTGGCCTCGATGGTGGGCTTCATCACGCTCGCCGGCATCGCCACGCGCAACGGCATCCTGAAGATCAGCCACTACATCAACCTGTGCAAGTTCGAGGGCGAGCGCTTCGGCCAGTCGATGATCGTGCGCGGCTCGCTCGAGCGGCTGACACCGGTGCTGATGACGGCGCTCGTCGCGGCCTTCGCGCTCACGCCACTGCTGCTGGCCGCCGACGCACCGGGCAAGGAGATCCTGCACCCGGTGGCGGTGGTGATCTTCGGCGGGCTGGTGAGCTCGACGCTGCTCGACACGCTGTTGACGCCGGTGCTGTTCTGGCTGTTCGGCGAGAAGCCGCTGCGCCGCCTGCTGGGTGAAGAAGCGCACACCCCCGAAGCCGTGCCGGGCACGCGGGAAGCGTATTGAACCGCACCGATATCAGGCCCTCGCAGCGCCGCCTGCACAAGTGCGCCGCAGAAGACTTGGAGTTTCGTGATGATGAACAATCTCTTGATCCTGGCCGTGCTGGTCCTGTCGGCCCTGTCGTTCAACGCCGCGCTGGCCCATGGTGGCGGCAAGTCCAAACATGGCGGCGTGGTGCAGGTCGCCAGCGACCTGGCGTTCGAACTGGTCGCCAAGGATGGCAACGCGCTGATCTACGTCGAAGACCATGGCCAGCCGATGGCGCCCAGGGGCATGAAGGGAAAGCTCACCGTGCTCATTGGCGCCGAGAAGTCGGAGGCAGAACTGGTGGAAGTGGGTGACCGGCTCGAAGCCAAAGGCATCAAACTGGCCAGCGGCGCGATGGTGGTGGCAGCATTGGTGACGCCGAGCGCGAAGGCGATCACCGTTCGCTTCAGCATCAAGTAAGCGACCCCTTGTGCCCGACCTCTGCCTGCCTGGCGAGCCGCCGCGCACGGCACTCAGGGCTTGAACTTGCCGTTCAGCATGTAGCGCGAGCCCGGGTGCACGAGTCGCGCCAGCGTGATCGCCTCGCCTGAGGTCTGCGTGCCGCGGACGATTACCAGGCAAGGCTCGTCGCGGCCGATTCTCAGCAGCCGCGCCTCCTGCGCGCTGGGCAGGCTGGCCTCGATCGAATACTGGGCTTCCCACAGCGGCGCCAAGCGCAGCAGGTAGTTGGTCGGCGTGATGCGGCTGAAATCGGTGCCGCCACCGCGATGCAAGCCTTGCTGGCGCTGGCGGCAGCACATTTCGGCGTGCCGGCGTCGGAGTTGCGCGCGCATCGCGGCCGCATCGGCCGCGGGCAAACGCAGCGCGGCGGCAAGACCTACGGCGATCTGCTCGACGGCAAGGCCAATGCGCTGACCAGCGCGGCCACGGTGCCGCTGAAGTCACCTTCCGACTATCAGATCGTCGGCCGCTCGGTGCCACGCGTGGACCTGCCCGAGAAGTTCAGCGCACGCTTCGACTACGTGAGCGACTTGAAGCTGCCCGGCATGTTGCACGCCCGCGTGGTGGGCCCGGCCGGGCGCAAGGCCAGCTTCGCCAGCTTCAAGCCCGGCACCGATGCGGGATTGGCCGCGATCCCCGGCTTCGTGCAGAAGCTGCAGATAGGAAACTTCGTCGCCGTGCTGGCCAGCATGAAGGCCGCTCCGGCCGCGATCAGCGCGTGCGCCCAGTACGGCGGCCTCGAGGCCATCGAGGCGATGGTGCG
>JANNQO010000429.1:0-3284 GCA_031400795.1 Rubrivivax sp.
ACCGACGACGTTCTTGTACAGCAGCGCCACCTCGGCCGCGGCGCTGTAGCCCGGTCCGAGTCGCGTTTCCAGCGCCAGCGTCATCAGCTTGCCCGGTGTCATGCCGCCGTCGAGCAACTCCAGTCCGATGCCGGCATAGCGCTGGTTGACCACCGATTCGCGGCCGAACACCGCGCCTAGAAATCGCGCCACGGTGCCGGCGGCGCCGTCCAGGTCGAAAGCCAGCGCACCATCGGCGAAGGTGATGCGCTCGATGCCGCTCAGCTGGTCGTTGCCTTCGCTGCCACTGGTAGCGCGCACGCCGGTGCCTGTCGGCTGCACCAGGTAGTTCGCGCGCGGGCCGCTGTAGCTTGCGGTGTCCACCCCGGCGCCGCCGATGAGGCGGTCGTCACCACCGCCACCCGTGAGCAGGTCGTAGCCGGCTTCGCCGCTGATGCGGTCAGCGAACGCGGAACCTTGCAGTTCGTCGTCGCCGCCGCTGCCGTTCAGCACGCCCAACACCGCGGTGCTGGCCGGAGACGGCACCGATTCACTCGTGCCCTGGCCGTCGATGTAGCGCACCAGCAAGCGCAGCTGCTGGCCAACCTGTGGTTGGCCGATGATCAGCTGGCTGCTCGTGGCACCGGCGATGACGCTCCAGGCCAGGCCGCTCGGTGACGACTGCCATTCGTAGAGCAGCGTGCCCAGGCCGTCGTTGTCGGCCAGCGTGGCCGTGCCGGTGAGGGTCTGGCCCTGCTCGGCGAGGCCCGACAGCGCGACGCTGCCCACCGGCGGGTCGTTGATGTTGGCCACCTTGGCCGTCGCGGGGCTGGCTACCTGCTCGGCCGTGCCATGCCCATCGGTGTAGCTGGCCACTGCACGCATGAAGCGGCCGACCTGCCCATCGCCAAGACGGATTTCGAAGCTGCTGGCGCCGGAAACGTCGGTCCACACGTTGCCGTCGCTGGACGACTGCCAGCGCCAGGCGAGCGTGCCCAGGCCATCGGCGTCGGCGATCGTGCTGCTGGCGACCAGGAAATCGTTCTCCAGCGGTACGCCGGCAATGGCCACAGCACCCGTCGGCGCATCGTTGACATTGGCCACCGCCGCGCTCGCCGTGCCGAACACCACTTCGGCCGAGCCGCCACCATCCGTGTAGCTGCCCACCACGCGCAGCCGTTGCCCGATCTGCGTTTCCAGTGGCGTGAAGCCGGTCGTGGTCGCGCTCGCGATGTCGGCCCAGCCACTCGTGCCTTCGGCCTGCCAGCGATAGCTGAGCGTGCCCAGCCCGTCGGCATCGGCAATCGTCGAGGTCACCGTCAGCAGCGTGCCCTGCTGCGGTGTGCCTACGACTGTGAGTGTGCCGGTGGGCGGTGAGACTCCGCCGCCCAGCGTGATCGTGCCGTCGCTGAAGCGCGCGCGTTCGATGAAGGCGAGGAAGTCCATGCCCTCGGGCCCGCTGATGCGGTAGCCGCCGGTGACGGTGGTGATGGTGTACAGGCCCTGCGCGCCGTTGTAGCGGGCGATGTCGTTGCCGGCACCGCCTTGCAGGCTGTCGTCGCCGGCGCCGCCCTCCAGCACGTCGTTGCCATCGCCGCCGGCGAGGGCATCGGCGCTTGCCGTGCCCAGCAGGTAGCGCCCTGTGGTGCTGTGGCCGAGTGCCCCGCCCAGCCCGTCGCCGCCGTACAGGAACATCAGCGCCGCAATGTCGAAGGGGCGGAAGTCGGCATACGGCCCGCCGACATGGTCGTAGGACATCAGCGTGTAGCTGGTGTCGTCCTGGTCGTCCGGCAGGGTCACGCCACCTTCGAACGGGTGCTTCAATCCCATCGCATGGCCGAGTTCGTGCAGCAGTACTTCGAAGCCCACGCTGCCGGGGGTCGGCGTGCCGTTGCTCGCCGCGAATTCGACGTTGTCCAGATAGACCCAGGCATCGGCCGTGTAGTTGATGGCCTGCGTGCCGCTGAGGCCGTAGCCGACGTTCCAGCTCGACAGCCCGCTGTTGCTCGGCGCGGTGAGGTTGCCAGCGGCGAAGTGCAGATCGGCCAGCGTGCCGTCGGCAGTGGTCGCGAAAGTGATGCCGGTGAGGCTGCCGATCAGCGCCAGCGCCGAGACCACAGCGGCTTGTTGCGCGGCATTGAAGACTGTGAGGCCGCCGGTGAGCTTGTCGGCAGTGAGGTTCGGGTCGCCGGGCGCCAGCGCGAAGGTGTAGCGCAGCACGGTGCGCTCGGGCGCCAGCCAGTTCCAGCCCGGGCCGCGCGCGAGCAGCGCGTCGATGTGCGTGTAGCTCGATTCGGGCTGGGCAGCAACTTCGGTGATGGTGGCCATGGGGGTGATGGTACGAAGCAGCCCCGGATCAGGGGTGTCCGGATGTCACACGGGAGCGCCGCGGCAGCCTATCAGAGCCGGTCGACCTTGAGTGCCAGCACCATCGAGGTGTGCGTGCGCAGCACGCCTTTCATCTCGCCGATCTGATCGAGCAGCTGGTCCAGCCGCGCGGTGCCTTCGGCGCGCAGCAACGCCATGTAGTCGTGTTCGCCGCTCACCGAGCACAGCTGCTTCAACTCGGGCAGTTTGGCGAGCTGGCGCACCACGTCGCGCGCGGTCTTGGCCTCGACGCTGATGCCGACGAAGGCGCGCACGCCGGCATCACCTTCATCGTGCGCCAGGCGTGCGGTGTAGCCGACCACCACGCCGTCGCGCTCGAGCCGCGCGATGCGGGCCAGCACCGTGGTGCGCGCGACGCCGAGCTTGCGCGCCAGGTGGGCGGTGCTGTCGCGGGCGTTGGCCTGGAGCAGCGTGAGCAGTTGGCGGTCGAGGTCGTCACGGGCCATGGTTCGGCATTGTGTTCGAAAGAGCCGACGTTTCGACGAGAACCAAAACCATTACGTCGAATTGATGCTTTTTTTCGTCCGCACCACTGCCTAGACTCGTCGCTGCTTTCCCGGAGGAGATTTCCATGCGCATCGTTCTGCTCGGCGCCGGCCACATCGGCCAGACCATCGCGCGGCTGCTCGCCGAGAGCGGCGACTACCAGGTGACGGTGGTCGACCGCAGCAGCGAAGCGCTGGCGCATCTGCAAGCCGCCACCCTCCACCCGCGCATCCGTCGCACGATGGCCGACACCTCGTCGGCGCAGGCGCTGCTGGCAGCGCTGCATGGCCACGACGCGGTGATCAACGCGCTGCCCTACCACCTGGCCACGCTGGCGGCCACGCAGGCCCGCGCCGCCGGCTGCCACTACTTCGACCTCACCGAAGACATGGCCGCCACCCGCGCCATCCAGCAGCTGGCCGACGGTGCCA
>JANNQO010000430.1:0-40582 GCA_031400795.1 Rubrivivax sp.
CTGGAGTTCCTCGACAAGGGCCTCTCGATCGTCAATCCGATCATGGGCGTGGCCTTCTGGCGCGACGACGTGGCGGTGATGCGCGAGGAAGTCTCGGTGCGCTTCGAAGAGGGCATGCCGGTGGCGCTGAACGGGCGCACGTTTGCCGACGCGCTGGCCCTTTTCGAAGAAGCGAACCGCATCGGCGGGCGGCATGGTCTGGGCATGAGCGACCAGATCGAAAACCGCATCATCGAAGCCAAGAGCCGCGGCATCTACGAAGCACCCGGCATGGCGCTCTTGCACATCGCCTACGAGCGGCTGGTGACGGGCATCCACAACGAAGACACGATCGAGCAGTACCGCAGCAACGGCCGGCGCCTGGGCAAGCTGCTCTACCACGGCCGCTGGTTCGACCCGCAGGCGCTGATGCTGCGCGAGACGGCGCAACGCTGGGTGGCGCGCGCGATCTCGGGTGAAGTGACGCTGGAATTGCGGCGTGGCAACGACTACACGATTCTGAATACCGAGAGCCCGAACCTCACGTATCACCCGGAGCGGTTGACGATGGAAAAGGGCGAGGGGGCGTTCACGCCGCAGGATCGCATTGGGCAGCTGTCGATGCGGGGGATGGATATTGCGGATACGCGGGAGAAGCTGAAGCTATATGCGCGCAATGGTCTGCTCGGAACAAGCGGCTACGAAGGTTTCGCGTCGCTCGGTGGTGAATCGCCCGAAGACTGAGCGCTTCCCACTCACGGCCCCAAGGGAAACGCCGATGTCAGCTCTTGTGCCTCGCCGAGGCTGCTCTCTTCTTTCCTCTGTCCTCGTGCGTGAGGAAGCCAATAGGCCGTTTGGGCGGATCGGGCGGCGTCATGAGTTCGCGCAGCGCGTCGAACACCTGCTTGAGCTGTGCGCGCGTGTTGCGGCTGAAAGTGTCGTGGCTCATGGCCAGCGCCTCGGCCTTGTGTTCGAGGTCATCGAGCCGCTTGGCCAGTTCGCGGTGGCTGCCGACCAGCTCGCGCAGCTGCACGAAAGCACGCACGACGTAGACCGACACCTCCACCGCGCGCCGCGTGTTCAGCACCGTAGCGGCCATGATGGCGCCGTGCTCGGTGAACGCCAGCGGCAGCTTGCGCCGGCCGCCCCAGCTTGATGTCGCAAATTGCGACTTCAAGTTGGCGAACTCCTCGGGCGTCAGTTCGAAGATGAAGTCCGCCGGGAACCTCGCCTGGTTGCGCCGCACTTGCTCATTGAGCCGGCGCGTCTGGACGCCATAGAGCGCAGCCAGGTCGGCGTCGATCAAGACCTTCTGCTCGCGCAGCATGACGATGCGCTGCGTGATCGCCTCCAGCGGCAGCAACTGAGGGGCGCTCATCGGTGGCAAAGGCCCAGCATGGTTCAGAGATCATATGGACTCCTCGGCACCATGCCTGGGGCTTTTTCAAGGAGGATGCGGGTGATGGCGACAAGCCGTGACCAAGAGGAACGCGCTGCCTCCTGTCGTCGTCAAGCGACGATTGTCGCGTCTTGCCGATGCCGCCGATGCCCAGCAGCGTGACCAGTCGTGCGCCGGCATCGATCAGGCCGGCCAGGCTTTGCAGCGGCTCGCCGCGGCCGATGAAGGCGTCGCGCTCGGCCGGCAGCGTGTGCGGCAGCTCGCGCACCGGCAGCCACTGGTCGCCGTCGCGCACCACGCGGTAGGCCTTCGGCGCATCAGGGGGCGGCGTAAAAGGAGCCGCCCCGTTGCCGATCTCCCACAGCTCGAGCGGCTCGGCCAGGCCCTTCAGCCGCCAATGCCCATGGCAGAGCACGCGGTGGTGCGTCGGCCCGAGCGCGTGCAGCGCAGCGGCGCTGAGCAGCGTCTGGCCGCCGACAGCGGCCGAGTTCACACGTGATGCCACCGGCAGCGCCAGGCCGTCGACGCAGGGCGTGGCGCCGCGCGCCACATCGTCAGCGCTGTTGTGGCGCAGCTGCACGGGCCCGAAGTGCAGGCCGACGCGCGCCTGAATCGCCGGACGCTGTGCAGCGAGGCTCGCGTGATAGCCGAGCGCGAAGCCGACGGCATCGCCGGCGGTGTCGAAGAGCACCAGAAATCCGTCGCTGCGCCCCACCAGGCGGCCATCTCGGCGTCGCCGAGTTCGACGTTCACCTGCGTGCTGTCGACGATATCGGTCAGCAGCAAGGCCAGGAGGTCGCTCATGAACCGCCTCGCGCCACCATCGCCGCCACCAGCTCGCCGATCGCCAACGCCGCCGTGAGCCCCGGCGACTCGATGCCGAACAGCTGCACCACGCGGGCCACGCCATGCTCGGTGGGGCCGGCGATGTGGAAGTCGGCCGCGGGCTCGTCCGGCCCGCTCAGCTTGGGGCGGATGCCGGCATAGTCCGCTGCGAGCGCGCCGTCGGGCAGCGCCGGCCAGTAACGGCGAATCGCAGCGTAGAAGCGCTCGGCGTGCGCGGTGTCGACGCTGTAGTCCGGCGCCGCGCCCTCGGGCAGCCACAACACGTCGGGTCCGAACTTGGCTTGGCCGCCCAGGTCCAGCGTGAGGTGCACGCCCAGGCCGCCCAACCCCGCGTCGCTGGGCATCGGGTAGATCAATCGCGAGAACGGCGCACGCCCTTGCAGCGCGACGTAGTGGCCTTTGGCCAACCGCAGCGCGGGCACGCTGGCGGGCGGAAAGCCCTGCATCTGCAGCGCCAGTGCCTGCGCCGCCAGGCCCGCGGCGTTGACCAGCCAGCGTGCGCGCAGCCGGGCGTCATCGCCCAACTGCACGAGCCAGCCTTCGGCCTCGCGCTGCGCGCCGCGCACCGGGCTCACGAGGCCCAGCGCGGCACCGGCCGCTTCGGCATCGCCGAGCAGGGAGGTCATCAGCGCATGACTGTCGACGATGCCGCTGGAGGGCGACCACAGCGCTGCCACGCACTGCAGCGCCGGCTCCAGCACGCGCGCTTCGTCGGCGCTGAGCCAGTCGAGATCGGTCACGCCGTTGGCCGCGCCGCTGGCGCGCAGCGCATGCAGCCTGGGCACTTCGGCGTCGCTGGTGGCCACCAGCAGCTTGCCGCAGCGCCGGTGCGGCAGGCCGCGCGTTTCGCAGTAGTCGTAGAGCAGCGCCTTGCCGCGCACGCACAGCCGCGCCTTCAGGCTGCCGGCCGCGTAGTACAGCCCGGCGTGGATGACCTCGCTGTTGCGCGACGAAATGCCGCTGCCGTACAGCGGTTCGCTTTCCGCGATCAGCACTTCATGCCCAGCCTGGGCCAGTGCGCGAGCGATCGCCAGCCCGACCACACCCGCACCGACGACCAGGCATTCAACGCTGTCGACCGACCCCATCTGCTCCCCCGAACGGTCGGCGAAGCTTATGCCAAACGGGACGTCTCCAGTTCGCAGTTCCGAACCCAGCGCGAGTCGTGAAACTCGGCGAGGATCACGCGCAGCCCGTCCGCCCCGGCTCGGCAGCGCGCACGTCTTGCGCGGCGCGGGCAGCCATTCGCCGCGGCGTTCATCACGCCCATGCAGCGAGCAGTTGGCGCAGTCGCTGGCGCGACTGCAACCAGGAGCGCCAGCCGATGGCTGCGGCGGCCGCCGGCGCGAGCGAGGTGAACGCCGCCGGCCCGCCCAGCGCCGAGGCGATCAGCGGCGAGTGGCCGTCGTACTCGTAGCTGCTGCCGGCGTCGATCAACAGATCCTCGGGCTCGAGGTCCAGCGTGATCCACAGCGAGCCTTCGGTGACCTGAAGGCGCGCTGGCTGCGCCAGCCGCATGAGTTCGTGGCTGCCGAGGCGGTGATGGGTGGGGAACGCTTGCATGAACATCTCCGGTGGTGGCCGCATGCGCCGGGATCATTCAGAGAGCCCTGCGCGGCGCGGCCGGTGAACGAATAGTCGTTGCCAGGGAGTACCTTCTCAAGCGACATTTGCGAACTCAATGCATTCCTGCAGATCATGCAAGACCGTCTGCCCCCGCTGGACGCCCTGGTCACTTTCGATGCTGCTGCGCGCCATCTGTCGTTCACGCAAGCGGCGCAGGAGCGTTTCGTCACGCAGTCGGCGGTGAGCCGGCAGATCGCGATGCTCGAAGCGCAGCTCGGTGTGCAACTCTTCAGGCGCCGGCACCGCGCGCTGGACCTCACCGACGACGGCGCACGGCTGGCCGCGCATGTGGCGCGCGCGCTGGCCGAGCTGCACGACGGGCTGGCCGCGCTGCGCAAGGCGCGCCAGCGCGAAGTGCTCGCGCTCACCACCACACCGGGGCTGGCGTCGCTGTGGCTGATCCCGCGGCTGCCGTCGTTCGTGGCCGCGCACCCGGGCATCGACGTGCGCATCGACGCCACGCACGAACTGCGGCCGCTGGCGGCCGACGGCTTCGACCTGGCGGTGCGCTACGGGCGGCTGGATCAAACGCACGGCACGCCGCTGTTCACCGAAACCGTGCAGCCGGTGTGTGCGCCTTCGCTGCTGAAGAAGCTGCCGCTGAAGAAGCCCGAGGACCTGCGCCACCACACGCTCTTGCAGGTGTCGGCCGCCAGCAGCGGCGGCATGCCGATCGACTGGCAGGTGTGGACACGCGGCTGCGGCCTGCCCGACCTCGAGCCGCTGGCGACACTCACTTTCAGCAGCTACGACAACGCCGTGGCCGCGGCGGTGGAAGGCCAAGGCGTGGTGCTCGGCCGGCGCCCGCTGGTCGACCGGTTGCTGCGCGCACGCAAGCTGCTGGCGCCGCTGAAGGGCGATGTCGCCGGCGCGCGAGGCTACTTCGTGATCGTCGAGCCGCGCGCGGCACGCCAGCCGGCGGTGCAGGCGCTGGCGGCCTGGCTGGTGGAGCAGGCGCGCCTGGAGGCCTGAGGCGGTTTCGCCGATTGGCGGCCACCGCCCGGCGCGACAATGCGCCGATGCTCTACAAGTTCAAATCCAAGGCCGCCGGCGACGTCATCATGCTCGGAGCCAACGGCGACGAACTGCTGCGCGTGCTCGGCCGCGAGCCCGCAGCGAAAGGCATCATCGAGCCGGACCGCATGGCTGACGCGATGGCGCGCATCGAAGCCGCGCTGCGTGTCGAAGCGGCCGCGGGCCAGGCCCGCGACGCAGGCGACGGCGCGAGCGACAAGGGCGGCGTGACCTTGCGCCAACGCCTGTGGCCGATGCTGGAGATGTTGAAGCGCGCCTCCGCTGCGCGCGAGCCGATCGTCTGGGGAGTGTGAGTTTGTCGCTCGACGAAGCGACGCACCTGATCCTGGTGCGGCATGGCCAGACCGCGTGGAACGCCGCCGCTCGCATCCAGGGCCAGCTCGACATCGCGCTGAACGAACAAGGCCTCTGGCAAGCCGAGCGGCTGGTCGCGGCGCTGGCGCACGAGCCGCTCGCCGCGGTGTACAGCAGCGACCTGATGCGCGCGACGGCCACCGCCGCACCCGCCGCCCACGGCCATGGCCTGTCGGTAGTGCCCGAGGTGGGTCTGCGCGAACGCGGCTTCGGCCATTTCGAAGGCGCCACCTTCGACGAGGTGGCGCTGCGCTGGCCTGAGGGCGCGCTGCGTTGGCGCCAGCGCGACGAGGCCTACGCACCGCCCGGCGGTGAATCGCTTCGCGGCTTCTACGAACGCTCTCTGACCGCCGTGCTGCGGCTGGCCGCGCTGCACCCCGGCCAGACGCTGTTGCTCGTCACGCATGGCGGCGTGCTCGACTGTCTGCACCGCGCCGCGCTGTCCTTGAGCCTGCAAGCGCCGCGCAGCTGGCAGCTCGGCAACGCCAGCGTCAACCGGCTGCTGCACATCGACGGGACGCTGACGATGATCGGCTGGAACGACAACGCCCACCTCGAGGTGGGCGCTGGATCGTGAGGCACCCTGTGTCAACCCCTTCGCGCGGGCCGAGCGCCGGGCCGCCATCGGCCAGAGGCCGATGGCCTTCGGCAGGCAGAGCGCTACTCCTGCCGGCGCACCTCGCGCCACGCGCTCTTCGCCGGATTCACCTTGGGCGGCGGCCAGGCCTTCGCGGTCGGCGTGCCGCCGTCGTAGGTCTGCACCAGCCCGCGCGCCTTGCCGTCGGTGGTGACGACCACCGTCACCGGTGTCGCATTAGCGGTGGTGGAGATCACCGTACTCACGAAGTCGGCATCCGGGAACTTTCCGCCGGTGCGCACGTTCACCAGGTACAGGTACGAGGCCGCCGAGCAGTCGGCGCCGCCATTGCTGTTGGTGACGAAGGCCACGCCGCCGTAAGCGATGCTCGGGCGCGTGTTGGCGTGTTCGCCGGCAGGCAGGTCGATGAACCAGCCGCGGCCGGTCTCCCAGTTCACCTCGGCCGCGGTCAGCGTGTCGGTGGCGCGATCGTAGGTCTGCTGCACCAGCGAGCTGCGCGCCGGGCTGAGCAGCGCGCCGTCCTTGATGGCGTAGACGCTTTGCACGTTGCTGTTGCCGAAGTCGCCGATGTCCAGCAACCGGCCAGTGGGCACGATGACGACGCGGTGTGTGTCGATCTTCATCAACTCGGGCGGCGCGGTCACCGCCTGCGCAATGCCGCTAGGCCCGGTCAGGCGGGCGAGCAGGAACGGCGTGTCCTTGGCCTGCAGGTCGAAGCGGTAGACGTGGCCGAGCAGGTCGCCGCCGTAGACGTAGCGCGAGGTGCCGTAGCCGTCGTCGAAGGCCGAGACATGCGCCAGGCCCGATTCGGTCGTGGCGTCGCCGTAGCCGGTGTCGAACTCCTTGATCACCGCGCCGGTGCTGGCGTTGAGCATCCACAGCCGGCCCCGGCCGTCGCTGTTGTTGTAGCCCGAGGTGACGAGCACCACATAACCGTCGCTGGGCGACTTGACGATCACCGGCTTGCCCAGGGTCTGACCGACCTTGGCGATGGTGGCGGTGTCGCCGGCCGTCGGGAACTCCCACATCACCTTGCCGGCCAGCTCGGATTCGGTGCCGGCGCGCGGCGCTGTGACGTTGATCGCGTAGTAGCTCCTGCCGGCCGCACCCATGCCGGCGACCAGGATCTTCGTGCCGCTGGCGATGCTGCCCAGCACCGGCGAGCCGTCGAGCTGGGTCTTGAAGGTGTAGGTGCGCTGCGTGGTGGCGCCGATGTCGGGCAGCACGGCGCGCGGCACGAAGGCCCACAACTCCTTGCCCGCGTCGCTGCCGGCGGTGACGTCGAACGCGTGCAGCAGGCCTTCGCCGGAGGCGACATACAGCACCTTGGTGGCCGGGTCGACCACCGGTTCGGAGTTCAGGATCGCGCCGAGCAGCGAGGTGCGCGTGCGCATCGCACTGCCCTCCAGCGTGCGCTTGCCGCGCAGGTACTCGATGACGTTGGCATCGCTGCCGTAGATGCTGCCCGGGTTGACCGTGCTGCCCACCGCGGCGGCGCTGAACGACACGCCGGCGCCGCTGGTGTCCTGGCTGGCGATGAGGCGCGTGCTCCAGTCGCGGGCGTCGAGCTTGCCGCCCGCGCTCCAGGCCGCCGTGCCGCCCACCGCGCCGGTGGTGGTATTGATCGTGCGCGCCTCGACGTCGCCTTTCCAGCCCGAGGGGTTGTAGGTGCCGAAGTAAGCGCGCGAATCGCCGCGCACCAGGTTCACCGTGCTCACCGCCACGCCGCTTTGCGCGCCGAGCTGGCTTTGAATGTCGAGCAAGCCCGACTGGATGCCGGCGGCAGTGGTGGTGGTGTCGGAGCCGCCGTACTTCTTGCCGCGGCCGTTGATCGTGGCGTGCCACAGGTCGTCCACCGCCGACGGGTGGCGGTTGTCCACCGGATTCGGCCAGGCCGCTTCGGTGGTCGGCCGCGCCGTCGATTCGCCCAGCCAGATCGTGCCTTTGGCGCCCAGCGTCAACCCGTACGTGTTCATGTGCAGGTTGTCGTTCAGGTCGACCTCGCTCTTGGGCACGCGCGCGGTGGCCATCGCCGGGCGCAGATTGTTCGTGTAGTACGAGAGAGCGATGTCGGCCAGCGTGCCGGCGTAGGTAGTCTGGTAGGGCACGCCGGTGCCCCAGGTGGCCGAGCTGTAGGTGGGTGGCGTGGTGCTGGTGGCGTTGGCGAAACCGTCGGTGACGATGAAGGCGTTGTTGCGCTGGCAGGCGTACTCGATGGTGCCGCTGTTGTTGATGTACTGGTCGCCTATGTAGTTCAGCGTCTCGCGCGTCGGTGTGCCGCCGCTGCCGTCGGTGCCGTAGAAGAGGCCGGTGACGATGAGCCGGTTCGCCACCGCCGTGCTCGAGATGGTGGTGTTCTTGTCCAGGTCGTACATCGTCACCGCTGAGCGGCTGTTGAACTTCACCAGCCCCATGCGCAGTCCGGTCAGCGGCTCCAGCACCTGGCCGATGGCGGCATAGGTCATCAGCTTGCGCTTGCGGTGGTACTGAAACCAGTTGGCGAAGTTCTGGATTTCGTCGGCGTAGCTGCGGCCCGAGGGGTACGACGCGGTGGCGGACTTGATCTCGTAACGTTTGAGCTTGGTGGTGCCGTCCGGGGCGTAGACGCAGCTGCCGCCGGCGGTGTCCAGCGTGCAGCTGGCATCCTTCACGTAGTAGGTGGCCGGGTAGTAGGCCATCGCCAGGCGCAGGATGGTGGCGGCGCCCAGCGTGCGTTCGGCGGTCTCGGCGGTCCAGGTCGGGCAGGCCGAATGCACGCAGGTCTGGCTGCCGGCGGGGATGAGCATGCCCGGCAGCGCCATGAAGGTGTTGTTGGCAGTCGTCGTCAGCGCGCGCGTGGCGGTGAGGTCGAAGGTGTCGCTGCCCAGCCGCGGGTGCGACTTGGCCGCCGCCGAAGCCGCGGCGTCGAAGGTCTTCACCGCGCTGTCCACATAGGCCGGCGACCAGTCCTTGTAGGTGGTGCTCGTGTTGTAGTAGATCGGGTTGTAGTCCGACGAGCGCAGGAAGGCGAACTGCCGCGTCGGCGGGATCGCGAAGTGGTCGTTGGTGGAGTCGCTGTAGGTGCGGTTGCCGCTGCCCGTGCCGTTGGGGAACAGGTAGACCATCTTGCGCCACTGCGAACTCGCGGCGCCGGCGGTGTTGAAGTGCAGCGTGCCGCTGGCGTCCCAGCCGGTCGCAGCGGTGTAGTCCCACCAGAACGCGCCGTCGTTGTTGCCGAGCATCACCTCGCTGTCCATCGAGCCCGAATCGTCCAGGCCCCAGATGACATTGGGCTTGGCCAGCACCGAGGCCTTCAGTGGCAGTTCGGCAATGCCGGTGGCGTGCGACGCGACGCTCGCCAGCAGCGTGCCGAGTGCGACCGCACTGGTGAAAAGTTGAACAAGGGCCTTCATGGCACTGCCTCCTTGGATGCTTGGCTCGAGCGCGCGTCGACCGGATGTCATCCGCGCGTCATCAACGACTGCACCCAGGCCTGCGTGCCTTTGGGGCCGGTGACACGCACGGTGATGCGGAACTGCTTGACGCTGGGCGGGTCGATGCGCGCGGCACCGGACACCGCGGTCTCGTCGACCTTCACGTTCCTGTTCAGGCACTGGCGCACCGCGTCGGTGACGGGCAGCGCACCGGTGCACAGCCGGTCGACGACGTAGCGAACGCTGTAATTGCCGACCACGATTTCGGGCAAATCGGTCCAGGTGACGTTCGGGAGGTTGTTGCTAGCATCCACGGCCACCGTCTGCGCGCGGTACCAGGCGCCGCTGTCGGCCTCTTCGTCGACCAGCGCCCGCACCGCGGCGTAAGCAGTGTTCACGCCGACCTCGCTGGCCTGCACGGCGGCTTCGTGATAGGCGGCGTTGCCGGCGGCCAGCGTGGCGACTTCCGTGAGCCGCGCCACCGCCATGCCGCCCAGCAACATCACCACCAGCAGCACCAGAGTGACGACGATGGTGGTGCCGCGCTGGTCGGCACGCAGGCTCGATCGTGATCGCATCGGGGATCTCATGGCGTCACAAGCTCTCAGATCACGTAGTTGCGCAGCGGCACGATGACCGTGCTGGTGCGGTAGCGGTAACAGCGCCAGCTGGCGTCGCTGTAGGCGTCGGGCGTGGTGCCGAAGAGCGCCGGCTCGGCGGTGGTGGCGGTGCAGCTGCCGTCGGCCTCGGCCTTTTCGCGCTGCGGGCTCCGCACCAGCACGCCGATGCGCAGCGCGCGGATGCGGTCGATGTTGGCGGCGCTCACGGTGGCGAAGGCGCCGGTGGCGTCGACCCAGCCGGTGAGCGTGGTGTCTGTGGCGGCGGCGGTGGCCGAGACACCGTACTGCACGCGAAACGCGATCACGTCGCGCAGCAGCACCGCCGAGGCGCCGGTGGCCGGGCGCTCGAGCAGCAGCCGGCCGGTGTCGTCGACGCGGTAGCGGTTCCAGTTGACCGTGCCGAGCATCGTCACCCGCGCGCGCGTCGAGTAGGTCTCGGGCGTGGTGAAAACGCCCGTGTTGTGCGTGCCGGTGTCAGCGAAGGTCAGGCGCTGCGGGTCGGTGGCGGTGGACGCGGTGACGGCAGTCACGCTGCGCACCGTGCAGCGGCCGGGAATCTCGGGCGACAGCAGAACACCTTGACCGGCCGCGGTGGGCAGCAGCGAGCGCAGGTCGGCGCTGCTGGTATCGGAGACGCTGTCCAGCAGCACCGAGGTGCCGGCTTCGATGAGTGTGGCGTAGAGCAGGTCCAGGCGGTCGTGGTTGCCGGTGCGCGTGGCCTGCAGCGGCGTGAACGCGGCGCCGTCACTCACCACTGCGCCGGCCAGCGACAGGTTCAGCGTCGTGCACAGCGCGGTGGAGTTGTCGAAGAAGCCCAGGCCGGACAGCGATGCGTCGGCCTTGATGCCGTTCATCACCGTCACGGCGTTGATCGAGGCACCGCCCGTGCCCATGCCCTGGCGCTGCGATGCCGTGAACATCATCGCGCTGCCGGCTGCGGCCAGCCCGACGAGCAGCGAGACGACGATGCCGACCATCAGCTCGATCAGCGACAGGCCGCGTTGGTCGCGGCGGCTGAAACTAAGGGCGTGCATCGGTTGTCGCCTCCAGCGTGCGGGTTTCGGCTGATTCCTTGCCGGTCCAGGTGATGGCCACGCGCAGCCGGCCCGTGCCGCCGTCGAGCACGGAGCCGGTGGTCACGGTGCCGGGCAATGCCGCGGCGGCTCGCGTGGCCCAATCGGTGGTGCGTGCCATGGCGGTGGCGCTGCCGCACACGCCCACCTGCGGCAGCGTGTAGCAGGTGGCGTTGCTCGGGTCGACGATCACGCTGGCGAGCAGCTCGTCGCTGAACTGCAGCGCGTTCAGCCGCCCTTGCGCTTCAGTTGTGCTGGCGATCAGGCGCGATTGGAAGCGTGTCATCGCCAGCAGACCGAAAGCGAGCAGCGCCAGTGCGATCAGCGCGTCGATGAGGCCAAAACCCCGTGAGCGTCGAAGAGGGCGGCGCATCATCACAAGGGAACGAAGGGCCGTTCCCGAGTTCTCTTGCCCCCTCGGGGGGCAGTCGACGTATGTCGTCGGCTTGGGGGCGGTCACTGGTGTACCTTCAGGCTGCGCCTTCCGGTATTCGCCCTTGGGGCGGGCCGGCGTGCTCATGAGCAGGCGAGCTGGTTGCCGCACAGCCGAACAGCACCGCCGGCGTCGATGCGCAGGCCCGGGCAGCGCAACTCGCCGGAGCAGACGATGGTGGCGATGACGTCGATGGCCGAGCTGGTGCCGAAAGGCAGCGGGCGGCCCTCGGTGCCGAAGTTCACCGCGCTGGTGGGCAGCGACACGCCACCGGTGGTGTTGCGCTCGCGGATCAGCACCGGTGTCGCCACGACGCTCATGTCCAGCACCTGGATGGTGGTGCCGCTGGTCGAGAGGCGCACGGTGGTGTTGCGCTTGATGGCCTCGCTTTGCGCGGCCAGCGCTTCCGAGAGCAGCAGGTTGCCGTTCTCGCGCAGCCGCGAGTTGGTGATGTAGTCGCCCATGAAAGGCGCGGCGGTGGCCAGCAGCAAGGCGCCGATGGCCAGCGCCACCATCAGCTCGACCAGGGTCAGGCCGCGCGCGCGCCCCTGGCGGCCGTATATCAGGTGTCGCATGTCGAGCCCCTCGTCGTCCAGCAACTGGCGCCCGGCACGCCCTTGGGGTGCGCGGTGGTCACGCGGGTGCCCTGGTGGTTGATGGTGTAGGCGTAGCCGGCCATCGCACCAGACCCGGTGGCCGTGGCGGTGAAACCCTGGCCGGCGGCGCTGCTCGCGCAGGTGATGGTGAAGTTGGCGGCAGTGGGCAGCGTGGCGCCGCAGGCCGGCGAGCCGTAGCTTCCGCTGTCCTGGTAGCGTTGCTCCATGCGCGTGGCGTACGACGACAGCCCGTCCAGCGCCGGCGGCACGCGCGAGCGTTGGATGTAGGCGGTGTAGGCCGGCATCGCCACCGAGGCCAGGATGGCCACGATGGCCACGGCGACCATCAGCTCGATGAGCGTGAAGCCTCTCGGCGAATTGTTGCTTCGCCGCTTTCCTCGATCCCCGCGGGGGACGACCGCCGCGAGGCGGCCCTGGGGCGCTTGACAGTATTGGCGCGACATGCCCGGACTCCGATGCAATGAACCTCGGCGAGGCATGTCCGGAAGGGGCCCGGACTCCTCGCATTGATCGTTGTCATCGGCATCCGCGCTCGAGGACTTGAGGGCCCTGGCGCAAAGAGATGTAACGCCCGGCAGCGCGGGCGTGATGCCGTTCACGAACGGCGGAGTCGATCACCTTCAGTCGAACAACTGGCCGGCGCTGGCCGGCGGCATCAGCCCCAGGTGCCGGTACGCGGCACGGGTGGCCACACGCCCTCGCGGCGTGCGTTGCAGGTAGCCCTGCTGGATCAGGTAGGGCTCGATCACGTCCTCGATCGTGCCGGCTTCTTCGCCGATCGCCGCGGCGACGTTTTCCAGCCCCACCGGGCCGCCGTCGAAGCGCTGGATCACGGCGTCGAGCAGCTTGCGGTCCATCACGTCCAGGCCGAGCGGGTCGACGTCGAGCATCTTCAGCGCGCGGTCGGCCATGTTCGCGTCGATGCTGCCGTCACCTTTCATCTGCGCATAGTCGCGCACGCGGCGCAGCAGCCGGTTGGCGATGCGCGGTGTGCCGCGCGAGCGGCGCGCGACCTCGTGCGCGCCCGCGGCGTCGATGGGCAGCTCGAGCAACCCGGCCGAGCGCGTCACGATGCGCGTCAGCTCCTCGGCGCTGTAGAACTCCAGCCGCGTGACGATGCCGAAGCGGTCGCGCAGCGGGTTCGTGAGCATGCCCGCGCGTGTGGTCGCCCCCACCAGGGTGAAAGGCTGAAGCTCGAGCTTGATCGAGCGCGCCGCCGGGCCTTCGCCGATCATGATGTCGATCTGGTAGTCCTCCAGCGCCGGGTAGAGGATCTCCTCGACCACCGGAGACAGGCGGTGGATCTCGTCGATGAAGAGCACGTCGTTCTTCTCGAGGTTGGTGAGCAGAGCGGCCAGGTCCTTGGGCTTTTCCAGCACCGGCCCCGAGGTGGAGCGCAGGTTCACGCCGAGCTCGGCGGCGATGATGTGCGCCAGCGTCGTCTTGCCCAAGCCCGGCGGGCCGAACAGCAGCACATGGTCCATCGCCTCGGCGCGCCCGCGCGCGGCTCCGATGAAGATCTCCAGCTGCTCGCGCGCCTTCTCCTGGCCGACGTAATCGGCCAGGCGCTTGGGGCGCAGCGCACGCTCGATGGCCTCCTCGTTGGGCGAGGACGGCGCGGCGCTGACCACGCGCGGCGCGCTGAAGTTGTCGGTCTGGATGGCCATGATGGGGATTATCGGCGGCGGGTGCGGCGCTCTCGGGCACACTGCGCACCATGAAAATCCTCCTCGTCCTCCTTGGCCTGCTGGCCAGCGCCGCCGCGCAGGCGCAAATCACCGTCAAAGACGCCTGGGTGCGCGGCACCGTGGCGCAGCAGAAGGCCACCGGCCTGTTCGCGCACATCACCTCGGCGCAGGGCGGCACGCTCGTGGCGGCCTCGTCGCCGTTGGCCGCCGCCGCCGAGATCCACGAGATGTCAATGCACGGCGACGTGATGAAGATGCGCGAACTGCCCGGCGGGCTGATCTTGCCAGCCGGCAAGACCGTCAAGCTCGAGCCGGGCGGTTTGCACATCATGTTGATGGACTTGAAGAAGCCCGTGAAGGCGGGCGATCGTGTGCCGGTCACGCTGGTCATCGAGGGCGCTGACAAGAAGCGTGAATCGATCACCGTGCAGGCCGAGGTGCGCGCGCTGGGCGCAGCGCCGGCGAACAAACACTGAGCCTCAGAATCTCAGCGCCAGCGTCAGCCTGAGGCTGCGCGGCTCGGCGGGATGCACATGGCGGTCGGCCGCCGCGGCGGCTTCGCCGGGCAGTTGCGACTCGTAGAAGTACTGGATGTCGTTCACCTTGCGGTCGGCGAGGTTGAACACGTCCAGCGACAGCTCCGCCTTCTCGCCGATGTGGCGGCTCAAGCGCAGGTTGGTCGTCAGCGACGAGAACGAGCGCACGCTGTTGTCTTCGATCAGCGCGCCGGGCCCCAGGTAGCGCCATTGCAGGCTGGCCGACCAGGGGCCGAGATCGCGCAATGTGGCTGCCACCGAGGCCACCCTGTCCACCGCGTTCGCGATGCGGTCGCCGTTCTTGAAGCGGGCGTGATTCCAGGCAAAGTCGGCGTCGAGCAGGAACCAGAGCCGCGGAGCCCAGCGGTTGTTGAACTCCACGCCGCGGCGGCGGCTGCCGGCGCTGGCTTCGGTGGCGCCGGCGTCGCCGATATAGACGAGCTCGGACGCGAAGTCGAGCTTCCACAGTGCGAGCGAGCTCTGCAATCCCGGGACGAGCTCGGTGCGCACACCGAGCTCGAGGCCCCGGCTCGCCACCAGCGGCGGCACCTGCTCGACCGGTTCACCGCTCTTGGGGTCGACGCGCGTGATGGTGCCGCGCGCATCATTGCTGTGGAATCCGCGCCCGCCGTTGACGAAGAACTCGGTCTTCGCGAATGGTCCGATGATCAGGCTCGCCTTGGGCGACAGCTGCATGCCATTGCTGCTGCCCGAGTTCTCCGGCAGACCCAGGCTCTTGACGCGGTTGTCGACATGGTCGGCGCGCAATCCGAATACGCCGCGCAGCTTCGCGTGCAGTTCGATCGCACTCTCGGCGAATAAGCCGGCGAGTGTTTCATGCACGCGGTCTTCCCGCGTGGTGGCGCGGCGCTGGCGCTGCACGGTGTCGAACAGGCCGACACGGATGCGGTCGTGGCGCAACTGCGCGCCGAGCTCGGTGCGCACCACCCAGTCGCCAATCAGGTGGTCGAAGGCGTGGCTGGCACGCAGGCCGCCGATGCTGCGCTCGTCCTGCTGCTCGAATTGATCGCCGTCGTCGGGGCGTTCCAGTGCGTAGGTGAAGTTCGACCACAGGCGCAGCCGGTAGCGCATCGCATAGCCCGAGACGCGCGTCTGCCCGTCGGCGTCGTTGCGGTGCCAGGTGGCCGACAGGCTCGAGCGTGCGCTTTTGCCGCCGTTGCTCGAGTCCACCGTGTCGAAGCGGCCGAACGGGCGGCCCTGAAACTCGCCGGCGTCGATGAGCCGCTGCGGGATCTGGTCGGTGGAGGTCCAGCGTGCGTGGTAGCTCATCAGGCTCGCGCTGAAGCCTTGCTCCGCGTTCCCCCGGCTCCAGCTGAGCACACCGTTGCCTTTGCGAGCGCGCTGCGGCAGGCTCCACGGGCCGTCGTTGGTGGCGAGTTCGAGGGCGCCGAGCCAGGCGCCGCGCTCGTCGCCCTGCGAGCCGGCGAAGACGCCACGCCGGTAGCCGTTGCTGCCGAGCGTGAGGTTGGCCAGCGGCGCGTCGAGCCGGCGCCGGTAGATGAAGTCGGCGGCACCGGCGCTCGCGAAATCACCAACGCTGGCGAAGTAGGGGCCCTTGCGGTAGTCGATGCGCTGCACGATCTCGGGGATCAGGAAATTCAGGTCGCTGTAGCCCTGGCCATGGCCGTGCGAGGGCATGTTCACCGGCAGCCCGTTCACGGTGGTGGCGAAGTCGGTGCCGTGGTCGAGGTTGAAACCGCGCAGGAAATACTGGTTGGCCTTGCCGTCGCCTGAATGCTGCGTGACGATGACCCCGGGCACGAACTCGAGCAGCTCGCCGGGGCGCAGCGCCGGGCGGCTTTTCAGCAGGCCGGCGCCGATCGTGCCTTGCGACGCTGCATCGCTTGTGCCGACGGCGTTGTCGTAGTGGCCGCGGATCTCGACCGCGCCGGGCAGCGTGTGCGCGACGCCGGCGGCGCTGTGCAGCAGCAGTGCCAGTGCCACGGCACGTTGCTTGACAGTGGATCTATTCGTCATACAACGGCGCACTACGCAGCAAGTCTGCGTGCGGATTCGGGCGCATCCAATTGCCTCTCTCAGGCCACGCAGCCGCTTCCCGGGTCGCTCAGCTCACGGCGTCCGTCGAGCTGGACGCGCAGCAGGTCGCGCACCGCCTCGCTGCGGTTGTCGTAGCCGCGTTCGGCAATCAGCAGGTCGAACTCGCGCGCCAGCGCGTCGTCCTGCGAGATGGTGAAGCGGTGCATCGTGCCGGCCTTACTTGTTGAGGGCTTTCAGCGCTTGCTTGATGCCCTCGCTCACGCCCACGTCGGCGGGCAGCGCCTTCAGCGCCGTCTGTGCCTCGCGTTCGTTGTAGCCGAGCGAGATCAGCGCCTGCACGATGTCGCCCTGCGCTTCGGGGCGCACTGCGCTGGGTGTGGACAGGTCGGGTGCCAGCTTGCCTTTCAGTTCGAGCAGCAGTCGCTCGGCGGTCTTCTTGCCGATGCCGGGCACCTTGACGAGGCGGCCGCTGTCCTGCTGGGCCACCGCGTGGGCGAGCTCGATGGTCGACAGCCCGGACAGGATCGCCAGCGCGGTGCGCGGGCCGACACCGCTGATCTTGATCAGCTCGGTGAAGGTGGCGCGTTCGGGTGCGGTGAGAAAGCCGTAGAGCAGCTGCGCGTCCTCGCGCACGACCAGGTGTGTGAGCAGCGTGACGCGCTCGCCGGTGGCGGGCAGGTTGTAGAACGTGCTCATCGGCACGTCGACTTGGTAGCCGACACCTGCAACGTCGAGAAGGATGCGCGGCGGGGCCTTGTCGGCCAGCAGGCCGCTGAGTCGTCCGATCATGACCCCATTATTGGGGCCGCGGCATCAACGCCCGAAAAGACCCAGTCGCTGCGCTTCCAGCGCCGCCTCGGCGCGCGAGCTGACGTTGAGCTTGCGGTAGATCTGCTTCACGTAGTCGGCAATGGTGTGGCGCGACAGGCCCAGCTGCACGCCGATCTCGGGCAGCGTGTAGCCCTTGGCCACGCGCAGCAGCACTTCGCTTTCGCGGTCGGTCAGCGAGATGTTGCCCATGTTCGCGGCCAGCGGCTTGCTCTGGCTGCGGAAGTGCGCCATCACGCGGCGCGCGATCGAAGGCGACAGCGGTGGCTCGCCCTGGCTGATGCGCTGCAGCTGCTCGGTGATCAGCTCGCGCGGCTGCTCTTTCAGGATGTAGCCGAAGGCACCCGCCTGCAGCGCCGGGAACAGGTGCTCGTCGTCGTCGTGGATCGTCACCACCACCGATTGCGCATCGGGCTGCACGTCGCGCAGCTTGGCCACCACCGAGACGCCCGATCCGTCGGGCAGGCCCAGGTCGATCAGCGCGAGGTCGAACTTCACCGCACTGGCCAGGTCCAGCGCGTCCTGCACCCGCGCGCTCTCGGCGATCTTGGCCAGCGGGAAGACCTGCATCACGAGCTTGCGCAGCCAGACGCGGATCTCGGGCAGGTCTTCGAGAAGCAGGATGTTCTCCACGGCGCGGATGGTGTCAGAGCGTGACGCCAGATGGGTGGCAAGACTGCACGAGGCGTGCCCGAAGCGCGGTGCGCTCAACGCGCCTGGGTGGCACGATCCATCGGAAGCGTGAGGCGTATCACGGTTCCGTATCCAGGGCCGGACTCGACCAGGCATTGGCCCTGCAACTGCTTGGCGCGCGCCTTCATGCTCGCCAGGCCATGGCCGCGGTCGAGTCGCAATTCGACATCGGCCGCGATGCCGTTGCCGTTGTCCTGGATGAGCAGCAGGAAGTCGCCGTCGGCCACCGTGCAAGTCACCATGCAGCGCGACGCAGCGCTGTGTTTGATGATGTTGCTGGTGGCTTCGCGCAGGATGCGCGTGGTCTGCACATAGGCGCGTGCCGACAGACGCTGCGGCAACTCTTCGCCTTCGGGCGCCGACCATTCGCATTCGATGCCGGCCTGCGACAGGCGCTGCACCACCTCGACACGCCAGTCGCCCAAAGCATCTGCCAGCTGCACCGGCTTGCCGGTCAGGCCGCGCACCGACAGCCGCATCTCTTCCAGCGCTTCCCGCGCGAGCGTGGAGATGCGCTCCGATTCGCTGGTGTGCACGATGGTCAGCAGCTTGGCGCCGAGGTCGTCGTGCAGGTCGGCGGCGATGCGTTTCCTCTCGCGCTCGGTGACCTGCTCGACGCGCAGCTCGGCGAGCTGGCGAAAGTTGGACTCGATCTCGCTGGTGGCCTCGCGGACGCGCTGTTCGAGCTGTGCCTTGCCGGCCTCGGCCTCGACCAGCGCGCGCCCATGCTGCTGCACCAGGCGCAGACCCATCACCACAAGCAGCACCGGCGGCAGCAGTTGCGCGAACTGCGCCAGCTGCGTGCCCGTGCCGCTGATCTGCGCGGCGAACTCGATCAGCCCGACCAGCAGCACCGCCGCCAACAGCGCCGCCATCAGCCAGAACGACAGCGTGCGCCGCTGGGCGTTGAGCTTGAGATACCAGATGCCCGCGGCCGCCACCTGCGCGGCGCAGAGCAGCTCCCAGGACATCAGCGCCGGGTACAGGCGCCCGGGGCCCGCCAGCACCAGCGTCAAGGGCATCACCGCACATTGCAGCGGCAAGGCCACGTCGGCCAGGCGCAGCCGCCGGCGCGCGTAGCGCAGCAGGAACTGCACCGCGGCCAGCGTCAGAAAGGGCAGCATCGCGGCGAGCAGGAATTCGGCCACGGGGCTCGAAACCGGCAGATGGCGCAGCCACAGCCGCGCGTCGACGATGGCCCAGCCGACACACAGTGCGCCGAAGTAGGCGAGGTGGCTGTCGCGGCGCTGGGTGAAGCCCATCACGAACATGAACAGGCCCATCAGCAGCAGCGTAGCGCCCACCGCCTGCGGCAGGTTGACCTTGATCGCGGTGAGCAGCGCGTGCCGTTCAGCCAGGCCATCGTGCGGGCCGATCTCGATCCGCGACAGGTGGCCGGCGCGGTGCCGCGAGCCAACCTCGGCCAGGGGCTGGCCGATGACCTGGATGTCGAGCAGGTTCTCGCCCGGCTGCAACAGCGCCGCCGGCAGCGTGATCAGCTGCGGGTGGTTGCACTGGTACGTGAGCGGCGGCGACAGGCGCCCGCCGTTGTAGATCATGTGCCCGTTCAGCAGCACCGCCAGGTTGGTGCAGATCCGCTCGATGTACAGCGCCAGCAGCGGCTCGGCAGTGGTCTCGACGCGAAAACTCGCGCGGTACCAGACCGGGCCGCGCACGTCGGGGCGATGCGTTGCCCAGTCGTCCGGCAGGCTCACCGGCTGCCCCGCGCTGCCGGCGGGAAAGCGCCCATCGCTGCCAAGAACGCTCAGCGCGCTGTCGATGGTCTGGGTGGCGGCCTGTGCCGGGGCCGCCATCAATAGCAGCAGCAGCAGCCACATCCCCCAGCGCGGCAAGCGCATCGGGCGCGGGTGGGTGATGGTCGGGCCGGCCGTCATGGGCGCGGGGGATTGTGCAGGAGGCTTCGCGGAGAGACCGGCGGCGACAATGCCGATTTCTGCCGCCTCCTGGGTGCATCCCCGCTCGTGATCCGCAGCCACATCCTCGCCCCCGCCGACAACCGGCGTCTGGCCCATCTGTGCGGGCCCGTTGACGAACACCTGCGCAGCATCGAGGCCGCGTTGGGCGTGACGCTCGCGCGGCGCGAGGCGCAGTTCCGTGTCGAAGGCCCGCGTGAATCGGTGGCGCGCGCCGTGGCCTTTCTGGACAAGCTCTACGAACAAGCCACGCACCCGATCGGCGCGCGGCGCTTGCAGCTGGCCTTGGTGGAAGCGCGCGAGTTCGGGGCCGGCGCCGCGACCGAGCCCGACGCCGACGGACGCATCTTGCTGCACACGCGCCACGCCGATCTCTCGGGGCGCACGCCGAATCAGTTGCAGTACCTGCACCAGATGCTCGCCTGCGACATCACCTTCGGCATCGGTCCGGCCGGCACCGGCAAGACCTTCCTGGCCGTGGCCTGTGCGGTGGACGCGCTGGAGCGTCACGGCGCCCAGCGCATCGTGCTCACGCGCCCGGCAGTGGAAGCCGGCGAGCGACTCGGCTTCCTGCACGGCGACCTGGCGCAGAAAGTCGACCCCTACCTGCGCCCGCTGTATGACGCGCTGTACGACCTGATGGGTTTCGACCGCGTCGCCAAGGCCTTCGAAAAGGGCTTGATCGAGATCGCGCCGCTGGCCTTCATGCGCGGCCGCACGCTGAACCACGCCTTCGTGATCCTCGACGAAGCGCAAAACACCACGCGCGAGCAGATGAAGATGTTCCTGACGCGCATCGGCTTCGGCTCGCGCTGCGTGGTCAACGGTGATGTGAGCCAGATCGACCTGCCGCGTGGCACCTGCAGTGGCTTGGTCGACGCCGCCCAGGTGCTGGCAGGCGTGCAGGGCATCGGCTTCACGCAGTTCACCGCCGCCGACGTGGTGCGCCACCCGCTCGTGGCGCGCATCGTCGAAGCCTATGACGCGGCCCGCGCCGCGCAGCCGCCATCGTGATCGCCAGGGCCGACCTGCAGCTGTCGCTGCAGTTCGCCGACACGTCGCATCGCGCGTTGCTGCCGCGGCACCGCGTGGCGCGCTGGATCCGGCAGACCTTGTTGCGGCCCGCGCAGATCACCGTGCGCATCGTCGGTGCTGACGAAGGCCTGCGTCTGAACCGCGACTTCCGCGGCCAGCACCATGCCACCAACGTCATCACCTTCGACTACGAATTCGAAGCGGTGGTGGTGGCCGACCTGGTGTTGTGCGCGCCGGTCGTCGAGCGCGAGGCGAAGCGGCAGCACATCGATCTGACGGCGCACTACGCGCACCTCGTCGTGCATGGCGCTTTGCACGCACAGGGCTTCGATCATCTGAACGATGCCCAGGCGCAGATCATGGAAGCGCGCGAAACCGAGGTCTTGTCGGCCCTCGGCTTCGCCGACCCCTATCACCGCCGATAATCGCTCTCGTGAAGCAAGCCAGACCGTCGCTGGGGCGAGCACCGAAAGGTGGCCCTGGAGGAAGGTCCGGACTGCGCAGGGCGGCGTAGCAGCTAACGGCTGTCCACCGTGAGGTGAGGATCAGAGCAACAGAGACGAGTCAGGGCGGGTCGCCTCGCGGCGGCCCGCTCTGGGTGAAACGGGCAATCTCTACGCGCAGCAACACCAAATAGGCATGCACTGAGCGGCGCGGCAGCGTCCGCGCTCATCAGGGCCCTGGCCCGGGGACTGCATGCGGGTAGGTGGCACCGAGCCGGCGAGCGATCGCCGGCCCAGAGGAATGGCGGTCACGCTGCTGCCTTCTTCGGAAGGCGGCGGTGCACAGAATCCGGCCTATCGGCTTGCTTCACACTTTTCTCATCCATGCAAGCCGAAGGCAACGCGCTGGCCGCCGGCGTGATCGCGCCACTGCCGCAATCTCAAGGCTGAAGGGGCGGCGCCGATAACCGGGGTGGAGAAGCGCCCGATGACAGCTGCACGACGGATCACTGCCCTAGCCCTGCTGGCCGCCATCGGCGCGGCGGCGGCGTCCGAGCCTGCCGAAAAGCCGGTGAAGAAAGCCAAGCCGGTGGCGATGAACGAACAAGACACGATGCAGCGCCTGCGCGAACGCCTGGCCGGCAAGCTCGGCGCCAACATGGCCGCACGCAACCCGCACCTGATGCAGGTGGCTACGCGCGCCGAGGCGAACGAAGCGCCCGTGCCGCCGCCCAAGGTAGCACCGCCCAGGGTCAAACCGGCGAAACACGCTGAAGCCGCATCTGTCCATTCGGCGCATTGGTCCTACGGCGGCGAGGCCGGCCCGAAAGCCTGGGGTGGCCTGAAACCCGAGTTCGCGCGCTGCGCCAGCGGCACGCGCCAAAGCCCGATCGACATCCGCGGTGGCTTCGCCGTCGACCTCGAGCCGGTGTTCTTCGACTACCAGGCCAGCCCCTTCCGTGTCGTCGACAACGGCCACACGGTGCAGGTCGGCGTGGACGGCGCCAACGCCATCACGGTGGCCGGCCGGCGCTACCAGCTCGTGCAGTTCCACTTCCACCGCCCCGCCGAAGAACGCATCGACGGCCGCAGTTTCGAGATGAGCCTGCACCTGGTACACAAGGACGCCGAAGGGCGCCTGGCGGTGGTGGGCCTGTTGCTGGATCGCGGCGAGCCGCAGCCCGTGGTGCAAACGGTGTGGAACCACCTTCCGCTGGAAAAAAACGACGAGGTGGCGCCGCGCAGCGTGATCGACCTGAACCACCTGCTGCCGCCGGACCGCGGCTACTACACCTACATGGGCTCGCTGACCACGCCGCCGTGCAGCGAAGGCGTGCTGTGGATGGTGATGCGCCAGCCGGTGCAGCTGTCGCAGGCGCAGATCGACATCTTCGCGCGGCTGTACCCGATGAACGCGCGCCCGATCCAGCAGGCGGCAGGGCGCATGATCAAACAGTCAAACTGACGGCGGTGGGCTGCGCCGCGCCAGCAGCAGCGGCCAAGTCCACAAGCTCGCCATCCACAAGCCGAAGCGACGCGCGCTGAGCGCGCGCGTCTCGTACTGCGCCACTTTCACGAACAACATCACCGCGCCGGCCAGCACATAGGCTAGCAGCGCAGCAAAACAAGCCACGCGCGCGCTGTAGCTGTCGGCGAAGCAGTCGGCAATGAAAGCGCCCAGCCACGCCGCCAGCGGCACCGAGACCGCCAGCGCCAGGCTGATGCCGAGCAGCGCGTGGCGCAGCTTCCAGATCGGGTCGTTTTCGAGCGGTGTCATCGTGGCGCGATGGTAGGCTGTGGGGCAACGGTGTACCTTCGTGCTTTGCACTACGGTAATCGCCTTGGGAGCGTCCTGCGGCTCATGATCCTCACCACCTTGCCCGACGTGCCGCCGCGCCCGGCCACCGATGCCAACAGCCACTTCCGGCGCTGGTTCTATTCGCGCTGGGGCCATGAGAACACGATCATTTGCGGGCAGTCGCGACATGTCGAGTTCGCGGCGCGCACGCACACGCTGTCGATCAAGGCCACCTGGGGCGGCAGCGAGCGCTACCACCTGCCGCAGCGTGACGTGGTGGTCGATGACGACAACGTCTTGATCCTCAACGAAGGCTGCCACTACGGCAGCGTGCTGCGCGGGCAGCGGCCGGCGTTCAGCTTCGCCGTGTTCTTCGCGCCGGGCCTGCAGGACGAGGCCTTGGCGCAGCGCGCCCGGACGCTCTCGGCCATGCTCGAGAGCCCCGACGCCGGCCGTGCGCAGGTTCGCTTCAGCGAGCATCTGCGCGGCGACGCGCCGGCGCTGCAGGCGCGGCTGCGCGCCATGCGCGATGCCGCTTGCGCCGGCGAAAGCGCGCAGGACTGGCTCGACGAGCAATGCCAATTGCTGCTCGGCGAGATGCTGGCGCTCGAAGTGCCGGCGCAGACCGAGGCTCCGACGCGTCGATCCGCTCAGCTCGAACTGCAACGCCGCCTGCGCCTGGCGGCCGACTTCATCGAATCGAACCACGCCGAGTCGGTCACGCTGGCGCAGATGGCCGCGGTGGCGTGCCTGTCGCCATACCACTTCGTGCGCCGCTTCGGCGCGGCCTTCGGCATCACACCGCATGCCTACCTGGTGCGCAAGCGCGCGCGTGTCGCCGAGCGATTGTTGGCCGCCCGTCGCGACGACGCCGACAGCATCGCCCTGCTCTGCGGCTTCGGCTCGCGCTCGGCGATGCGGCGTGCGCTGCGGGTTCATCGACGCCAAAGCGCAATTTCTGGCGGCTGATCGGCGCCTGGCGCGGCTACCCTCGGTCGCATGCGATCGATCCTCGCCGCGCTGATGCTTTTGCCGCACGCCGTGGCCGCTCAGCAGGCTTGCGCGCCGCCCGCACCCAAACCACTGCCGTGCAGCCAGGTCGCGGCGCGCGCTTTCGACTTCTGGCTCGGCCACTGGGAAGTCTTCGATCCGAAAGGCGAGAAGGCCGGCGACAGCCACATCGAAGCCGTGCTCGGCGGCTGTGTGCTGCAAGAGCGCTGGCGCGGCCGCGGCAACTTCGAAGGCATGAGCTTCAACAGCGTCGATGCGCAAGGCCGCTGGATGCAGCATTGGGTCGACAACCAAGGCGGCCGCTTGAACCTGATCGGTGGTCTGCAAGGCACGAGCATGGTGCTGGCCTCGCTGCCCGACGCCACGACCCCTTCGAAAATCGACCGCATCACCTGGACGCCGCAAGATCGCGGCGGGGTGCGCCAGCACTGGCAACAGTCCACCGACTCGGGCGCCACCTGGCGCACGCTCTTCGACGGCCAGTACCGGCCGAGGAAGTGAAGCGCTACAGCACGCGGTAGAAGCTCATGCGCACCTGCGTGGGCAGCCGTTCGCCGCTGCCCACGAACTGGTGCTGCATCAGCCAGGCCCAGCGCGAGTCGCCCGACTCGATGCGCGGCTGGCAGCGGAAGTAGACCGCTTCGCGCGCCACCATCTCGCCGCGCAGCAATGCCGCGGTGACCTCGGGCGAGGCCACGCGCAAGGCGCGGTTGTGGATGTACAGGTGCGCGCCGTCGGCCAGCCGCACCGCGTAGCGCGCATCGAGCAGCGCCGTGGTGCCGTCCACCACCCACTGCACATCGGCCCCGCCGGGCAGCACCTCGCCGCGCAAGTTCGCACCGACAAGGCTGCCGCCGACGATCGGGATCAGCCGGCGCCGGCCTTGCGGTGTGTCGCCGATTTCCACCGGCACGCCCACCTCGACAGAAAGATCACAGAAATGTTCGAGCGTGGGCGCCGGCAAAGCCGGCCCGGTGAAACCCTGCTCCATCTCAAGCACCACTTGCACTCCACACAGCAAGTAGCGGATTTAGAACGCTTTTCCGCCCTCTGAGGCGTTTTTTCGAAAGCGGTCTAAGTCCTTGATTTAACTGAGTTTTCATCCAGTAGACGGATTGACCGCGCCGGGCGCAGTCAGTACTATGGTGGGACTTAGTGTTTATTGGTGGGACTCTTTGTCTTCTCTCTCGTTTCGCGGCGGCCCGGTTTTGTTGCTCGACCAGAAGTCGCGCCTGACCGTGCCCGCGAAATACAAAGAGCTGTTGATGACCACGGTGGGCGGCCAGCTGGTGATCTGCAAGAACCCCGACGGCTGCCTGTCGCTGTTCCCGCAGCCGGTGTGGGAGAAGTTCGAAGAAGCGCTGATGCAACTGAGCGACGAGTTCATCGGCTGGCGCCGGCTGTACGTGGGCAGTGCCACCGATGTGGAGATCGACAGCGGCTCGCGCGTGCTGATTCCGCCGGAGCTGCGCAGCTGGGCCGTGCTGGACAAGGCAGTGATGTTCATGGGCGTCGGTGCGTACTTCGAATTGTGGGACACCGCGCGCTACGCGGAAAGGGAAGCCCGGCTGCTCGAAGCGCCGCGGCCCGAGGCGCTGCGCGGGATGGTGATTCGGTGAGCGCCGCCGGGCCGCCTTGGGCCAGAGGCCCAAGGCCTTCAGCAGGCACAAACAGTCCGCAGGGACTGTTTGTGTCCGGCTTCAGCCCGCCAAGGCGCTCGCTCCCCCTCGGGGGGACCGAGCCCGGACATGGGCCGTCCTTGAGGACGGACCATGCCTGGCGAGGGCCAGGCCCCTCCGTGGGCCTGGCGGCGCGCAGCGCCAAGGGGGCCATATGAAGCACGTCACCGTGCTGCTGGCCGAGGCTGTTCAGGCGCTGGTCACGCGCGACGACGGTTGCTACGTCGATGGCACCTTCGGCCGCGGCGGGCATGCACGCGCCGTGCTCGACCGGCTCGCGCCCGCCGGGCGGCTGATCGGATTCGACAAGGACCCCGAGGCGATTGCGGCGGCCGAGCTGCTGGCCGGCGACGCACGCTTCGCGATCCGCCACGCCAGCTTCGCCGCGATGCGCGAGGAGCTTGCCGCGATGGGCATCGCGAAGGTGCACGGCGTGCTGCTCGACCTGGGCGTGAGTTCGCCGCAGATCGATGCGCCCGAGCGTGGCTTCAGCTTTCGCTTCGACGCGCCGCTGGACATGCGCATGGACACGACGAGCGGCGAGACCGCCGCCGAATTCCTGGCCCGCGCCGACGAGCGCTTGCTCACCGAGGTGATCTCCGACTATGGCGAAGAACGGTTTGCTCGGCCGATTGCAAGAGCGCTTGTCGCTCGCCGCGATGCAGGGGACCCCGTCCGCAGCACCGGGCAACTGGCCGCGCTCGTGGCTCGTGCGGTCAAGACCCGCGAGCCGGGCCAGGACCCTGCAACGCGCACGTTTCAGGCTCTTCGGATTTTCGTCAACGCTGAGCTCGAGGCGCTCGAACAGGGGCTGAAGGCGGCGCTGGCGCTGCTTGCGCCGCAAGGTCGGCTGGTGGTGATCAGTTTCCATTCGCTGGAAGACCGCATCGTGAAGAACTTCATCGCGCGCGAAAGCCGCGACGTGGTGGATCGCCGCGCGCCTTTCGCACCGCCCAAGCCGCTGAAGCTGCGCGCGCTGTCGCGGCAGAAGCCCTCGGCGGCCGAGATCGCTGCCAATCCACGTGCGCGTTCGGCGATCCTGCGGGTTGCCGAGCGCACCGAGGTCCTCGCATGAGCGCCGCTCGGCCGCTCCGGAGGCGCTCGCTCCCCCTCGGGGGGACGGCCCGCAGGGCCAAGGGGGCCGCATGACACGATTCGACTTCGTGCTGCTGGCGGTGCTGATCGGCAGCTCGCTGTGGCTCGTCAGGACCGCCTACGACGGCCGGCGCCTCTTCAACCAGCTCGACAGCGCGCGCAACGAGCAGCAGCGGCTGGACATCGAACACAAGCGCCTAGACGCCGAGCGCCAGGCGCAGGCCACGCACCTGCGCGTGGAGAAGACCGCGCGCGACAAGCTGCAGATGCGCACCGCCACACCGGCGGTGACGCAGTACGTCGACGAGCCTGTTGCTACGGCAGCCGGGGCATCGGGGACCCAACCATGAGCCGAAAGAACAACAGCGTGGTCTACGCCACCAGCCCGCTGCTGGCCAGCAAGACCCCGCCCTGGCGCTCGCGCCTGGTGGTGGTGATGGTCGGCCTGGCATTCCTGGTGCTGATCGGCCGCGCGGCGCACATCCAGATCGTCGACACCGAGTTCTTCCTGAAGCAAGGCGAGAAGCGCTATGCATACAAGCTCGAGCTGCCCGCCAGCCGCGGCCGCATCTTCGACCGCAACGGCCTGCTGCTCGCCACCTCGGTGCCGGCGCCTTCGCTGTGGATCATCCCGAAGGACTTCCAGGCCGATGCCGCGCAGCGCAAGGAATTGTCGAAGCTCTTGCGCATCAAGCCGGATGAGCTGGCCGACAAGCTCGAGGCGAACCCGAAGTTCGCCTGGCTGCGCCGCCAGGTCGACGACGACGTGGCCGCGCAGGTGATGGCGCTGAACATCAAGGGTCTCTATCGCGTGCAGGAGTACAAGCGCAGCTACCCCGAGGGCGAAGCCGCGGCGCACGTGGTGGGCTTCACCGACATCGACGACCGTGGCAAGGAGGGCATCGAACTCGGTTTTCAGAAAGAGCTGCAAGGCCGCGACGGCTCGCGCTTCGTCGTCAAAGACCGGCTGGGCCGCGTGGTGGAAGACATCACCGAACAACGCGATGCCGTGAACGGCCGCGACATCACCCTGTCCATCGACTCCAAGGTGCAGTTTTTTGCCTGGCAGCGCGTGCGCGACGCGGTGCAGCAGCATGGCGCGAAGGCCGGCAGCGTGGTCGTGCTCGACGTGATGAGCGGCGAGGTGCTGGCGCTGGCCAACTACCCGAGCTTCAACCCCGGCCAGCGCCACAACCTGTCGGGCGCGCAGCTGCGCAACCGGGCGTTGACCGACATCTTCGAGCCCGGCTCGACGATGAAACCATTCACCACCGCGCTGGCCCTCGAAACGAAGCGCGTGACGCCGCAGACGCGCATCCAGACCGCGCCCGGCCACCTGACGATCAGCGGCTCGACGATCCGCGACGCGCATCCGCATGGCGAGCTGAGCGTGGCCGAGATCATCCAGAAGAGCAGCAACGTCGGCACCGTGAAGCTGGCGATGCAGATGCAGCCGCGCGAGATGTGGGAGATGTACGCGCAGGTCGGCCTGGGGCAGCGGCCGCAGATCGACTTCCCCGGCGCGGTGACGGGGCGGCTGCGTCCGTACAAGACCTGGCGGCCGATCGAGCAGGCGACGATGAGCTACGGCTACGGCCTGTCGGCCAGCCTCTTTCAGCTGGCACGTTCGTACACCGTGTTCGCGCGCGACGGCGAGATCATCCCGGTCAGCATGTTGAAGCAGGACCTGGCCGGCGATGTGGTGGCCGGCCAGCCGGTGCTTTCGCCCGCCACGGCGATTGCGGTGCGCCAGATGCTGAAGATGGCCGCCGGCCCCGGCGGCACCGCGCCCAAGGCACAGGCGATCGGCTATTCGGTGGGCGGCAAGACCGGTACCGCACGCAAGCAGGAAGGCAAGACCTACACCAACAAGTACCGCGCCTGGTTCGTCGGGCTGGCGCCGGTGAGCCAGCCGCGCATCGTGGTGGCGGTGATGGTCGACGAGCCGAGCAAGGGCGGGTTCTACGGCGGCGATGTGGCCGCCCCCGTTTTCAGCCAGGTCGTGCAACAGACCTTGCGGCTGATGAACGTGGCGCCCGACATCGAGGTCAAAGCGCAGATCGTGGCCAAGCCGGTGGTGGCGGAGCAGGAGAGTTTTTGAGGTGGGCGTGACGAGGCTGGCATCCTCCGAAGCTGCTGCCGCGTGGCTGGCGGCGGGGGTGACGGGCGCGCTGTCCTGCGACAGCCGCGCGGTCGGCGCGGGCGATGGTTTCATTGCCTGGCCCGGGTACGCGCGCGATGGGCGCTCGTTCGTGCCGGCTGCGCTGGCTGCGGGCGCTGCCGCTTGCCTGGTGGAGGCAGACGGCGTCGATGCATTCGCTTTCGATGATCGCCGCATTGCCGCGCTGCACGGGCTGAAGGCGGCCACCGGCGACATCGCCCACCGCTTCCATGGCCGGCCGAGCGAACAACTCGATGTGGTGGCGATCACCGGCACCAACGGCAAGACCTCGAGCGCCTGGTGGGTGGCGCAGGCCGCCAGCCTGTGTGGCCGGCGCTGCGGCGTGATGGGCACGCTGGGCATCGGTGAGCCCGGCGCTGTGCAGGCCAGCGGGTTGACCACGCCCGACCCGGTGGCGGTGCACGCGGGATTGAGTGGTTTCGTGCAGCGCGGCTTTGCGGCCTGTGCGCTGGAGGCCTCGTCGATCGGCATCGTCGAGCAGCGCCTCAACGCGCTGGCCATCGATGTCGCGGTGTTCACCAACTTCACGCAAGACCACCTCGACTACCACGGCAGCATGGCCGCGTATTGGGCAGCGAAGCGCCGCTTGTTCGATTGGCCGGGGCTGCGCGCGGCGGTGCTGAACATCGACGACGAGCGTGGGCACGAATTGGCGTCGTCGCTGCAAGGCGGTGCGCTGGAGCTGTGGACGGTGTCCGCGCAAGTGTCCACGCAAGAGCCGGCGCGCTTGCGAGCCGGCTCCGTGCGCTACGCCGACGGTGGATTAACGTTCGACCTGATGGAAGGCGCCCAGGCGGTCGCTGCGCGCACGCGGCTGATCGGCGAGTACAACGTCGCCAATCTGCTCGGCGTGGTGGCCGCACTGCGCGCGCTGGGTGTGCCGCTGGCCGACGCGGCGGCAGCGCTGGCGCAACTCGATGCTGTGCCGGGGCGCATGCAGCAATTCGGTGGTGCCGATGGCTTGCGGGCGGTGGTCGACTACGCGCACACCCCCGACGCGCTGGACAAGGCGCTGCATGCGCTGCGCCCGCTGGCTGCCGCGCGCGGCGGCGCGCTGTGGTGCCTGTTCGGCTGCGGTGGCGACCGCGACCCCGGCAAGCGCCCGCTGATGGGGGCCATCGCCAGCCGCCTGGCCGACCACCTCGTGATCACCAGCGACAACCCGCGCAGCGAAGCGCCGGCGCTGATCCTCGCGCAGATCCTGGCCGGCGCCAGCCCATCGCATGGGCGGGAGCGGGTGGACGTGATCGAAGACCGCGCCGACGCCATCGCGCACGCGCTGCTGCACGCCGCCGGGCGCGACGTGGTGCTGGTCGCCGGCAAGGGCCATGAGGACTACCAGGAAGTGGCCGGCGTGCGGCGGCCTTTCTCCGACGTGCTCGAAGTGCAGCGGCAGTTGACGCAACGGGCCCAGCGCGGGCAGCGCGCATGATGACGCTGGCCCAGGCGCATGCCTTGATCCCCGGCTCGCGGCTCGTCGGCGACGGCCATGCACAGATTCGGCGCGTGCACAGCGACACGCGAACGCTGCACGCGGAGGACCTCTTCGTCGCGCTGCGCGGCGAGCGCTTCGACGCTCATGCCTTCCTTTCGCAAGCGCGTGCCGCGGGGGCAAGTGCTGCCATCGCCGAGCGCGGGCTGGCCGAAGCCGGTCTGCCGGGCCTCGAAGTGGACGACTCGCTCGCCGCGCTGCAGCAGCTCGCCAATGCCTGGCGCCACCGCATGCACTTGCCGATCGCGGCAGTCACGGGCAGCAACGGCAAGACCACCGTCACGCAGATGGTCGCGGCGATGCTGCGCGCCTGGCAGGGCGAGTGTGCCTTCGCCACGCAGGGCAACCTGAACAATCACATCGGCTTGCCGCTGACGCTGCTGCAGCTGCGTCAGGACGACGACATCGCGCACCGCGTCGGCGTGGTCGAGCTGGGCATGAACCACCCGGGCGAGGTGGCGCTGCTTGCCCGGCTCACCGCGCCGGCAGTGGCGCTGATCGTCAACGCGCAGCGCGAGCACCAGGAGTTCATGGCCGGCGTCGAAGCGGTGGCCGAAGAAAACGGCAGCGTCATCGACGCGCTGGGCGCCAGCGGCGTGGTGGTGATCCCGGCCGACGATGCCTTCACGGCGTTGTGGAGGCGCAGGGCGGGCAGCCGCCGCGTGATCGACTTCGCGCTCGATGCGCCGGCAGCGATCAGCGGCCACGCGGTTTGGGTGGGCGAGCGCTGGCAGATCGATCTGCGCACCCCCGCGGGCAGCGCGCGGGCCGAGCTGCACATGCCCGGCCGCCACCACGCGAAGAACGCGCTCGCCGCCGTGGCCACCGCGCTGGCACTCGGCGCGCCGCTGGCGGCCTGCGTGCAAGGCCTGGCAGCGTTTCGCCCGGTACAGGGACGTTCAGCGCTGTCGACGATCACCTTGCGGGGCGAGCGTTCGACCTTGGTGGACGACAGCTACAACGCGAATCCTGACTCGGTGGCCGCGGCGATCGATGTGCTGTCCGGACTGCCCGAGCCCCGTTGGCTGATGCTGGGCGACATGGGCGAAGTCGGCGATCAGGGGCCGGCGTTTCACACCGAGGCCGGCACGCTGGCGCGCCAGCGCGGCATCGAACATCTGTGGTGTGCGGGTGCAGCGAGTGCGGCCACCGCGCAGGCCTACGGCGCCACGGCGCGCCACTTCGACAGTGCCCAGGCGCTCATCGCAGCGCTGCCCCAAGCTCCGGCCGCTGCGTCCCTGCTCGTCAAAGGCTCGCGTTTCATGGCCATGGAGCGGGTTGTCGCCGCGTTGGCGGCGGGGGGCGCACATGCTGCTTAGCCTCTCTCAGTGGTTGGCGTCGCTGTACCCCGAACACCTCGGCTTCCTGCGCGTCTTCCAGTACCTCACCTTCCGCGCGGTGCTCTCTGCGATGACGGCGCTGCTCATCGGCCTCGCCTTCGGACCGTGGGTCATCCGCCGGCTGACCGATATGAAGGTCGGCCAGCCGATCCGCGAGTACGGCGTGCAGGCGCACATCGGCAAGCGCGGCACGCCAACGATGGGCGGCGTGCTGGTGCTGATCGGCATCGGCGTGGCCACCTTGTTGTGGTTCGACTGGAGCAACCGCTTCGTCTGGGTGGTGATGCTGGTCACCTTCGGATTCGGCGCGATCGGCTGGGCCGACGATTGGCGCAAGGTGGTGCACAAAGACCCCGAGGGCATGCGTTCGCGCGAGAAGTTCTTCTGGCAGAGCCTGATCGGCCTCATCGCCGCGCTGTACCTCGCCTTCAGCGTTGCCGAGACCAGCAACGTGCGCGTCTTCGAACTCTTCCTGCGCTGGATCTCCAGCGGCTTTTCGAACGACCTGCCGCCGCGCGCCGACCTGATGGTGCCGTTCTTCAAGACCGTGAGTTACCCGCTCGGCGTATTCGGCTTCATCGCGCTGACCTGGTTCGTGATCGTCGGCGCCAGCAACGCGGTGAACTTCACCGACGGCCTGGACGGGCTGGCGATCATGCCGGTGGTGATGGTCGGCTCGGCGCTGGGCGTGTTCGCGTATGTGGTCGGCAACTCGGTGTTCTCGAAGTACCTGCTCTTCCCCTACATCCCCGGCGCCGGCGAGCTGCTCGTATTCTGTGGGGCCCTCGCCGGGGCAGGCCTGGCGTTCCTGTGGTTCAACACGAATCCGGCGCAGGTCTTCATGGGCGACGTGGGGGCGCTCTCGCTCGGCGGGGCGCTGGGCACGATTGCCGTCATCACGCGCCAGGAGATCGTGCTCGGCATCATGGGCGGCGTGTTCGTCGCCGAGATGCTCTCGGTGATGATCCAGGTGCTCTGGTTCAAGTACACACGCCGCAAGTACGGCGAAGGGCGGCGGATCTTCCTGATGGCGCCGCTGCACCACCACTTCGAGAAGAAGGGCTGGGCCGAAGGCCAGGTGGTGGTGCGCTTCTGGATCGTGACCATGCTGCTGTGCCTCATCGGCCTGGCCAGCCTGAAGCTGCGGTGAGCGGCATGAAGCACTTGCAGGACCTTCACGTGCTCGTGCTCGGCCTCGGCCAGTCGGGGATGGCGATGGCGCGCTGGTGCGCACGTCACGGCGCGAGGGTGCGCGGTTGGGATTCGCGTGTCGAGCTGCCGGCGTTGGCGTCCTTGCGCGAGGAGTGGCCGGCGATCGAAGTGCTGGAGGGCGCGCTGGACAGCGACGCTCTCGCGGGCATCCGGCTCGTGCTGAAGAGCCCCGGCCTGGCACCGCACGATCAGCGCATTGCCGCCGTGCTGCAAGTGGCACGTGCCGGCGGCGTGGCGGTGCAGGCCGAGTGGGACTTGTTCGCGCGCGCGCTGGCCGACCTGAAAGCCGAGTGCGGCTACGCGCCCAAGGTGCTTGCCATCACCGGTACCAACGGCAAGACCACGACGACGGCGATGACCGCGCAGCTGATCGAGCGCGCCGGGCGACGCGTCGTGATGGCCGGCAACGTCGGGCCGACGATGCTCGACACGCTGCACGAGGCGTTGCAGTCCGACCTGAGCGATTGGCCGGAGGTCTGGGTGCTGGAACTCTCGAGCTTTCAGCTCCAGGACGCGGCGGCCTTCGAGGTCGACGCGGCCGTGGTTCTTAACGTTTCACAAGATCACCTCGATTGGCACGGCGACATGGCGGCCTATGCGCGCGCCAAGGCCCGCGTCTTCGACGGTCGGGGCGTGATGGTCGTGAACCGCGACGACGCCATCGTGGCCGGCATGCTGCCCGCGCCGGCCACCAAGCCGCCGAAGGGCAAGCGCCCGCCGCCACGCACCGTGCAAGGCTTCGGCCTCACGGCCCCTGAGCAGCCCGGCGACTTCGGCCTGGTCGTCGAGAACGGCATGGCCTGGCTGGTGCGAGCGCTGCCACTGGACGAACTCGACAAGCCGAAGAAAGGCGAGCCGCCCGAGATCCACCTGCAACGATTGATGCCCGCCGACGCGTTGCGCGTGCGTGGCCGCCACAACGCCGCCAACGCGCTGGCGGCGCTGGCGCTGGCCACGTCGATCGGTTGCCCGCTGGCGCCGATGCTGCACGGCCTGCGCGAATACCGCGGCGAACCGCACCGCGTCGAATGGGTCGGCGCGGTGGGCGATGTCGACGCCATCGACGACAGCAAAGGCACCAACGTCGGCGCCACCGTGGCCGCACTCGATGGCCTGGGCGCCGACAGATCGCCGTGCAAGCTCGTGTTGATCCTCGGCGGCGACGGCAAAGGCCAGGACTTCGCGCCGCTGGCCCAACCGCTGCGGCGCCATGCGCGCGCGGTGGCGCTGATCGGACGCGATGCCGTGCTGATCGAACCCGTGGTCACCGAGGCCGGCGTGCCGCAGCAGCGCCACCAGACACTGCCCGCGGCGGTGGCCTGGTGCTTCGCGCAGGCGCAGCCGGGCGATGCGGTGCTGCTCAGTCCGGCCTGTGCCAGCCTGGACATGTTCCGCGGCTACGCGCACCGCGCCGAGGTCTTCGTCGATGCCGTGCGCGAGCTGGCGCTGGAACGTGGCGAGGCGGTCGCGTGAGGCTCGCGCTGCCCTCGTTCGTCGCCGCCTGGTTCGCGCAACGCGGTGGCAAGGCGATCCGGGCGCCCAAGGCCGAGCGCATCGGCCCGCTGCCCGTGCGCGACCACGTCGACATCGACACCCGCCCGGTGCGCATGCCGGCCTTCGACCAGCCGCTCGTGGCGGTGGTGCTGGCACTCGTCGCGTTCGGCCTGGTGATGGTCTATTCAGCCTCGGTGGCGCTGCCCGACAACCCGAAGTTCGCCAACTACACGCACAGCTTCTTCCTCTACCGGCACGTGCTGTCGATCTCGATCGGCCTGGTCGTCGCGCTGGCCGTCGTGCAGATGCCGATGTCGCTGTGGGAGAAACACGCCTCGCTGGTGTTCCTGCTCGCCATCGTGCTGCTGGTGGTCGTGCTGCTGCCCTTCGTCGGCAAGGTGGTGAACTACTCGCGGCGCTGGATCCCGCTGGGCTTCATGAACTTCCAGCCCTCGGAATTCGCCAAGCTCGCGATCGCCGTCTATGCCGCCAGCTACATGGTGCGCAAGATGGATGTGAAGGAGAACTTCATCCACGCCGTCTGGCCGATGGCGCTGGCCACCGCCTTCGTCGGCCTGCTGCTGCTGCGCCAGCCCGACATGGGCGCCTTCATCGTGATTGCCACCATCGCGATGGGCATCCTGTTCCTGGGCGGCGTGAACGGGCGCATGTTCCTGCTCATCGCCACCGTGCTGGTGGCCACTTTCGTGATCATCATCGCCTTCGATGATCTGCGCCGCGAGCGCATCTTTGCCTACCTCGACCCCTGGAACCCGAAGTACGCCCAGGGCAAGGCCTACCAGCTCACGCATTCGCTGATCGCTTTTGGCCGCGGCGAGATCTTCGGCCAAGGGCTGGGTGGCAGTGTCGAGAAGCTGCACTACCTGCCCGAGGCGCACACCGACTTCCTGCTCGCGGTGATCGGCGAAGAGACCGGTTTCGTCGGCGTGGCCGCGGTGATCGTGCTGTTCTTCTGGCTGACGCGGCGCATCTTCGTCATCGGCCGCCAAGCGGTGGCGCTGGACCGCGTTTTCGCCGGGCTGATGACGCAGGGCATCGGCGTGTGGATCGGCGCGCAGGCCTTCATCAACATGGGCGTGAACCTGGGCGTGCTGCAGACCAAGGGGCTGACGCTGCCGCTGATGAGCTACGGCGGCTCGGCGATCCTGATGAACCTGGTGGCGCTGGCGCTGGTGGTGCGCGTGGACCTCGAGTCGCGCGTCTTGATGCGGGGGGGTCGCACATGAGCCGTACCGCAGCGCGCAGCGCGAAGGTACTCCAGTGAATCACCTCGTCATCATGGCCGCGGGCACAGGCGGGCACATCATCCCCGGCCTGGCGGTGGCGCGCGAGATGCAACGCCGCGGCTGGAGCGTGAGCTGGCTGGGCACCACCAGCGGCATGGAAAACCAGCTCGTGCCGAAGAGCGGCATCACGCTGGATGCGATCGGCTTCACCGGCCTGCGCGGAAAGAGTCTGTTGCAGACGATGACCGGTGGGCTGCGCCTGTTGAAGGCGTTCTGGGATTGCCTGGTCATCCTGCGCCGGCGCGGCGCGCGCGCGGTGCTCGGCATGGGCGGCTACGTGTGTTTTCCCGGCGGGCTGATGGCTTCTCTGCTGTCGCGCCCGCTGGTGCTCGTCAACGCCGATGCCGAGCTGCTGCTGTCCAATCGCGCGCTGCTGCCGGTGGCCGACCGCGTGCTGTTCGGCTTCGACGGCGGCGGTGCGGCGCGTGTGAAGGGCGCCCTCGTCACCGGCAACCCGGTGCGCGCCGAGATCGAGGCCATCGCGGCGCCGGCCGAACGATTCGCGCCGCGGCAAGGTCCGCTGCGCGTGCTGGTGGTCGGTGGCAGCCTGGGCGCGATGGTGCTCAACCAGGCCGTGCCCGCAGCGCTTGCGCTGCTGCCGCCCGACCAGCGCCCGCTGCTCACGCACCAGACCGGCCGCGCGCACCAGGCCGCGGTGGAAGCCGACTACGCACGGCGCGGCGTGGCCGCCGAGGTGCTGCCATTCATCGACGACATGGCTGCGCGGCTGGCCGATTGCGATCTGATGATCTGCCGCGCCGGCGCCATCACCGTCAGTGAACTCTGCGCCGCCGGCGTGCCGGCCATCCTGGTGCCGCTGGTGGTGAGCACCACGGCGCACCAGCGCGACAACGCCGCCTACATGGCCGCGCGCGGTGCTGCGGTGCACCTGCCGCAGGGCGAGCTGAGCGCGCAGAAGCTGGCGACGCTGCTCGGCGGCTTCACACGCGAGGCGCTGCGTGGGATGGCCGAGAAGGCTCGTGCGCTGGCCCGTCCGCAAGCGGCGGCGCGTGTCGCCGACCAGATCGAGGCGGTGGTCCGGTGAGACACGCCTTGAAGCACATCCGCTTTGTCGTGAGTCGACGGGTGCCGCCGAAGTGCGCCAGCGGCTCGGGCGAGGTCATGGCATGAAGCACGCGCTGAAGCACATCCACTTCGTCGGCGTAGGCGGTTCGGGCATGAGCGGCATTGCCGAGATCCTGCACGGCCAGGGCTTCACGGTGTCGGGCTCCGACCTCGTCGCGGGCGACATCACCCAACGTTTGACATCACTGGGCCTGCGCGTGTACATCGGTCATGCCGCCGAGCACATCGGCGGCGCCGACGCCCTGGTCACCTCCACCGCGGTACAGCCTGACAACCCCGAGGTCATCGCTGCGCTCGAAGCGCACATCCCGGTCGTGCCGCGCGCGGTGATGCTGGCCGAGCTGATGAGGCTGAGGAAAGGCATCGCGATCGCCGGCACGCATGGCAAGACGACCACCACCTCGCTCGTCACCAGCGTGCTGATCGAAGCCGGCCTGGACCCGAGTTTCGTGATCGGCGGCACGCTCGAGCGCTTCGGCGTGAATGCGCGCCGCGGCGAGGGCGAGTTCATCGTCGTCGAGGCCGACGAGAGCGACGCGTCGTTCCTGCACCTGGCGCCGGTGCTGGCGGTGGTGACCAATGTCGATGAAGACCACATGCAGACCTACGGCCACCAGCTCGCGCGGCTTGACCAGGCCTTCGTCGACTTCCTGCACAAGCTGCCGTTCTACGGCGCGGCCATCGTCTGCGGCGACGACCCCGGCGTGCAGCGCATCGTGCCGCGCATCGAACGCCCGCTGGTCACCTACGGCCTCTCGACGCACGCTTGCCTGCGCGCGGTGGACGTGCAGGCGCTGCCCGGCGGCCAGATGCGCTTCACCGCGCGGCGCAGCAGCGGGCTGCCTGACCTGCCGGTGACGCTGAACCTGGCTGGCGAGCACAACGTGCGTAATGCACTGGCCGCCATCGCGGTGGCCGATGAACTGGAGCTGCCGGGCGTTGCCACTGCAAGGGCGCTGGCCAGCTTCGGCGGCGTCGGCCGGCGCTTCCAGCGCTGGGGCGACCTGCGCGCGGCCGACCGCGGGCGCTTCACGCTGGTCGACGACTACGGCCACCATCCTGTCGAGATGCAGGCGGTGATCGCCGCGGCACGTGGGGCCTTCCCCGGCCGGCGCCTGGTGCTGGCGTTCCAGCCGCACCGCTATACGCGCACGCGCGACTGCTTCGCGGGCTTCGTCGAAGTGCTCGGTCAGGCCGACGCCGTGCTGCTCGCCGAGATCTACCCGGCAGGCGAGACAGCGATCGAAGGTGCCACCGCCGCGGCGCTCGCGCAGGCCGCCCGCATCGCGCCGCCGCACCCGATCGAAGCACTACCTGCAGCAGTCGCTGCCGCGGCACGCGACGGCGACGTCGTGATCACGATGGGCGCCGGCTCGATCGGCCAGGTACCCGCGCGGCTGCGCGAACTGTGCGGAGCGGCCGCATGAACCTCGGCAAGGTGGCAGTCTTGATGGGCGGCGAAAGCGCCGAACGCGAAGTCTCGCTGATGTCGGGCCCTGGCGTTCTCGCCGCGCTGAAGAGCCAGGGCGTCGACGCCCACGCCTTCGACCCCGCCGAACGTCCTTTGCACGAACTGAAGACCGATGGCTTCGAACGGATCTTCATCGCGCTGCACGGCCGCCACGGCGAAGACGGCACGGTGCAAGGCGCGCTCGAACTGCTGCGTATCCCCTACACCGGCAGCGGCGTGATGGCCAGCGCGATCGCGATGGACAAGGTGATGACCAAGCGCGTGTGGATGGCCGAGGGCCTGCCCACGCCGCGCTGGGTGTGGCTGCCGCCGGCGCGGCAAGGCCGCGAAGACGTCCTCCACGTGCCCGACGATCTCGGCCTGCCGCTGATCGTCAAGCCGCCGCGCGAAGGCTCGTCCAACGGCGTCACCAAGGTGCGCGGCTATTCGCAGATGCAGGACGCGGTGGCGCTTGCCGCGCGCTACGACGCCGACGTGTTGTGCGAGGAGTTCATAGATGGGCTCGAGCTGACCTGCCCGGTGCTCGGCACGGGTCACGAGGCGCAGGCGCTGCCCGTGGTGCGCATCGAAGCGCCCGACGGCAACTACGACTTCGACCACAAGTACATCCTCGAGGACACCGGCTACCACTGCCCGAGCGGCCTGACGCCCGCCGACGAGGCCGAGGTCCAACGTTTGACCTTGGCGGCCTACCACGCGCTGAACTGCCGCGGCTGGGGCCGCGCCGACCTGATGCAACGCGCCAGCGACGGCGCGCTGTTCCTGCTGGAGATGAACACCTCGCCGGGCATGACCGGCCATTCGCTGGTGCCCAAGTCGGCGCGCGCCGCCGGCATCTCGTACGAGCAGCTGTGCCTGCGGCTGCTCGCCGATGCCACGCTGGACCATCCCGAACCCCTGCCGGGGCGCCTCTTGCCATGACGAGCGCTGCCCTGCCCGGCTTCGGCCTGCCCGGCGACGTGCGGCTGATGAACGTCGTTGCGATGATCATCTTCGTCGCCACTGCGGCGGCGCTGTTCGCTACTTCGGTGCTGTGGCTGACGCGCTCGCCCTGGTTCGCGATCAAGTCCATCCAGCTCGACGGCGAGCTCACGCGCAACAGCATCAACACCATCCGCGCCAACGCCACGCCGCGCCTGTCAGGCAACTTCTTCAGCGTCGATCTGCAACGCTCGCGCGAGGCTTTCGAGTCGGTGCCCTGGGTGCGCCACGCCGTGGTGCGGCGCGTCTGGCCCGACAAGCTGCTCGTGCAACTGGACGAGCACCGCGCCGCTGCGCTGTGGCAGGGTGACGAGCGCGGCGACCGGCTCGTCAACCAGCAGGGTGAGGTCTTCGAGGCCAACGTTGGCGACGTGGAGGACGAAGCGCTGCCGATGTTCAGCGGCCCCGAGGGCAGCGCGGCAGCGATGCTGCGCTTGTACCGGCGCCTGGTGACCGCGCTGCTGCCGCTGAACCTGGCCATCGACAGCCTGGCGCTGTCGGGCCGCGGTTCGTGGCGCGTGGTGCTCGACAGCGGCGCCACGCTGGAACTCGGCCGCGGCAGCGACGACGAGATCAGCACGCGCCTGGCGCGCTTCGTCGCCACGCTGCCCACGCTGCAGTCGCGCTACCGGCAGCAGCCGCTGGAGCGCGCCGATCTGCGCCACACCGATGGTTATGCCGTGCGCATGCGCGGCGTCACCACACCCCTTGCATCAGGTGCCTCGGCGCCGAAGAAAAACTGAGGAGCACCATGGCCAAGGACTACAAGGATCTGGTGTTCGGACTGGACATCGGCACCGCCAAGGTGATGGTGGTGGCCGCCGAGGTGCTGCCCGACGGCGAGCTGCGCGTGGCCGGCCTGGGCGTCGCGTCCACGCATGGCCTGAAGCGCGGCGTGGTGGTGAACATCGACGCCACCGTGCAGAGCATCCAGCAGGCGCTGAAAGAGGCCGAGATGATGGCCGCCTGCAAGATCGACAGGGTCTACACCGGCATCACCGGCAGCCACATCCGCGGCCAGAACTCCACCGGCATGGTGATCGTGCGCGACAACCGCGAGGTCACGCCGGTCGACGTGAGCCGCGTGGTGGAGACCGCCAAGGCCATCAACATCCCGGGCGACCAGCGGCTGCTGCTGGTCGAGCCGCAGGAATTCATCATCGACGGCCACGAGGTGAAAGAGCCGATCGGCATGAGCGGCAGCCGGCTCGAGGTGAAGGTGCACATCGTCACCGGCGCGCAGAGCGCAGCCGAGAACATCATCA
>JANNQO010000431.1:0-7477 GCA_031400795.1 Rubrivivax sp.
TACCACAACCAGGTCGGCACCTCGGCCGCGATCGAGATGATGGCCGCGGCGATGGATGCCGGCATCAACTTCTTCGACAACGCCGAGGTCTACGCCGGCGGGCGCAGCGAGGAGGTGATGGGCCAGGCGTTGAAGACCCTCGGCTGGCCGCGCCTGAACTACCTCGTCTCGACCAAGTTCTTCTGGGGCCTGGACCGCCAGGGCGACGCGGTGAACCGCAAGGACACGCTGAACCGCAAGTACCTGATGCAGGCCATCGACAGCTCGTTGAAGCGCTTCGGCCTCGAGCACATCGACCTGATCTACTGCCATCGGTCCGACCCGCACACGCCGGTCGAAGAGACGGTGCAGGCGATGAGCGACATCATCCGCCAGGGCAAGGCCCTCTACTGGGGCACCAGCGAGTGGAGCGCTTCGGACATCCGCGCCGCCTGGGAGGTGGCCGAGCGCCACCACTTGGTCAAGCCGGTGATGGAGCAGCCGCAATACAACCTGTTCCACCGCCAGCGCGTCGAGGAAGAGTACGCGCGGCTGTACGACGACATCGGCCTGGGTCTCACCACCTGGAGCCCGCTCGCGTCGGGGCTGCTCACCGGCAAGTACAAGAACGGCGTGCCCGAAGGCAGCCGCGGTGCGATCGAGAGTTACGCGTCGATGCGCGATGGCCTGGTCGATGTGGCGAAGAACGCCGCTGTCGCCAAGCTCGAACCGATCGCCGCCGAGCTCGGCGCGACCCCCGCACAACTGGCCATCGCCTGGGCGGCGCGCAATCCGCGCGTGAGCACGGTGATCACCGGGGCTTCGAAGCTCACGCAGCTGCAGTCCAACCTCGGCGCGCTCGACGTCATCGACAAGCTCGGGCCCGAGGTGCTGGCGCGCATCGACGCGGCGACGCTCGCGCTGGCGGAGTAGTTCAACGCGGCGCTGCGCCGCGGTGCAGCTTGTCGCGCTTCAGGCGGGCAGGCTGGAAGGCTTGTTGAAGCCGCTCGAGCAGCGCCTCGGCACGCGCAGTGTTGTCTTCGCCGAAGTTGCACACGTAGACATCCAGCGTTGCCGCGCGTAACTCGGGCCAGGTATGCAGCGCCAGGTGCGACTCGGCGAGCAGCACCATGCCCGTCACGCCGCCGGGCGCGGGAAACGCATGGAACAGCTCGCCCACCGGCGTGAGCCCGGCCTCGACCACCGCGGCCAGGCACAGCGCACGCAGCGCGGCGACATCGCGCAGCAGCGTGACGCTGGCTGCGCAGCCGTGGCAATCGGCAGTGAGGTGCAAGCCCTGCATGGCGGCGATCATCGCATCGGCGCCTCCTAGAATGCCCGGCTTCGCCACCCCGCCCACCGCCCATGGCCTCCGACACCTCACTGATGGCCAACGCCATCCGCGCCCTGGCGATGGATGCCGTGCAGCAGGCCAACTCCGGCCACCCCGGCGCGCCGATGGGCATGGCCGAGATCGCGGTGGCGCTGTGGGGCGGCCACCTGCGCCACAACCCGGCGCACCCGCACTGGAGCGAGCGCGACCGCTTCGTGCTCTCCAACGGCCACGGCTCGATGCTGCTCTACGCGCTGCTGCACCTGAGCGGCTACCCGCTGCCGATGAGCGAGCTGCGCAACTTTCGGCAACTGCACAGCAAGACGCCGGGCCATCCCGAGGTGGATGTCACTCCCGGCGTGGAGACCACCACCGGCCCGCTCGGCCAGGGCCTGGCCAACGCGGTCGGCACGGCGCTGGCCGAGAAGCTGCTAACGGCCGAATTCAACCGTCCGGGGCACGAGGTGGTGGGCCACCACACCTATGTCTTCATGGGCGACGGCTGCCTGATGGAAGGCATCAGCCACGAAGCCTGCGCGCTGGCCGGCGCCTGGAAGCTGAACAAGCTGATCGCGCTCTACGACGACAACGGCATCAGCATCGACGGGCAGGTCGCGCCCTGGTTCGTCGACGACGTGCCGGGCCGTTTTCGCGCGCTCGGCTGGAATGTCATCGGGCCGCTGGACGGCCACGACGTGGGCGCGGTCGACGCCGCGATCACGAGCGCCAAAGCCTCGGCGCTGAAGCCCACCTTGATCGCCTGCAAGACGACCATCGGCAAAGGCGCGCCGAACCGCGGCGGCACCGCCAAGGCGCATGGCGAAGCGCTGGGCGCCGAAGAAATCCGCCTGACACGCGAGGCCATCGGCTGGCCGCACGAGCCGTTCGTGATCCCCGAAGCGGCCTACGCGGCGTGGGATGCGAAGGCCGCCGGCGCCGCCGCCGAAGCGGCCTGGGACGATCGCTTCGCGGCCTACGCGGCGCAGTACCCGGCACTCGCCGCCGAGTACCGCCGGCGCATGCACGGCGAGCTGCCCGAGTCCTTCGCACAGCTGATTGCCGACGCGGTGGTCGCCGCACACGGCAAGGCCGAGACGGTGGCCACGCGCAAGGCGAGCCAGATCGCGCTGGAGGCGTTCACGAAGGTGCTGCCGGAGATGCTCGGCGGATCGGCCGACCTGACCGGATCGAACCTCACCAACACCTCGGCCACACCCGCGCTGCGCTTCGATGCCGAGGGCAGGCCCAACGGCGGCCGGCACATCAATTACGGCGTGCGCGAGTTCGGCATGGCCGCGGTGATGAACGGCGTGGCGCTGCACGGCGGCTTCATTCCCTATGGCGGCACCTTCCTCACTTTCAGCGACTACAGCCGCAACGCGATCCGCATGGCGGCGCTGATGAACCGGCGCGTCATCCATGTCTTCACGCACGATTCGATCGGCCTCGGCGAAGACGGCCCCACGCACCAGAGCGTGGAGCACGCGGCGAGCCTGCGGCTGATCCCGAACCTGGATGTGTGGCGCCCGGCCGACACGGCAGAGACCGCGGTGGCCTGGGGCATGGCCTTGGCGAACGCCGCGCGGCCGACCGCACTGCTGCTGTCGCGCCAGAACCTGCCTTATCTGCCCAAGGTCTCGATCGCCCACATCGGCAAAGGCGGCTACGTGCTGGCTGAAGCTGCCGAGGTGGGGCTGAAGAAGAAGGCGCAAGCGCTGCTGATGGCCACCGGCAGCGAGGTGCACCTGGCGCTGCACGCGCAAGCCGAACTCGGCAAGCTCGGCATCGCCGTGCGCGTGGTGAGCGTGCCTTGCACCAGCGCCTTCGACCGCCAGAGCGTGGCCTACAAGAACGACGTGCTGCCGCCGAAGTTGCCGCGCATCGCGGTCGAGGCCGGTGTCACCGGCGGCTGGTGGAAGTACGGTTGCGCCGCCGTGATCGGCATCGACCGCTACGGCGAAAGCGCGCCCGGGCCGGCGCTGTTCAAACATTTCAAGCTCACCGTGGAAAACGTCGTCGACACGGTGCGGGTGGTGCTCGGGCGGTCAGCCCGTTGATTGCGTCAGGTCAGCGCGTCCAGCGGCAGGCCAAGGGCCTTGGCCAGTTTCTTCAGGGTGGCCGCAGTGCCCACCCGTTTACCGCTCTCGATCTGGCTGATGAAGGGCTTGCTCAGGCCAGTGGCTTCGGCCAGCGATTGCAGGCTGAGCTTGCGATGCTTGCGCCATGCACGTAGGGGGTGAATGCCCTCGAGCTTGGCCACGACGACGGCGTGCGGTACCCGGAATCCGTCGTCATTGGCCACCGCCTCGGCGTATGCGGCGGCGTCTTCGGCATCCTCGACCAACTCCTTGACGCGCTCCCAGATGTCGGCGGGCACGACATAGAAATCGGGCTTGCCGTCTTTCTCGATGACTTGCACACGGCGCATTCGTACACCCCTCCGCGAGTGCCGATCTTCAGCACCCTCACCAACAGCCGTCCCGAATCCACGTCGTAAATGACGCGCCAGTCGCCTACGCGCAGCCGATATCCCGGCTGGCCGACGAGCTTCCTGACGTTGGCCGCACCGAACGGATCGCGCGCCACGGCCTCGATCTTCGTCAGCAGCAGCCGCCGAATATTCACCGGCACCTTGTCCAGTGTCTTGTCGACATCACGGCTGTACTCGATCGAGTGCACGGCGCGAGGTTAGCAAATCGCAAACAGCGCAGCAATCCGCTGCGCCAAAATCGCCAGAATCACAAGGAGTGACCCCATGACCCTCAAACTCGGCATCAACGGTTTCGGCCGCATCGGCCGCATGGTGTTCCGCGCCGCGGTGCAGAACTTTCCCGAGATCGAAGTGGTCGGCATCAACGACCTGCTCGAACCCGACTACCTGGCCTACATGCTGCAGTACGACAGCGTGCACGGGCGCTTCAAGGCCACGATCGCGGTCGACGGCTCGACCTTGATCGTCAACGGCAAGCGCATCCGCCTCACCGCGGAGAAAGACCCCGCGGCGCTGAAGTGGGGCGAGGTCGGCGCCGACGTGGTGGTCGAATCCACCGGCCTCTTTCTCACCAAAGAGACGGCGCAGAAGCACATCGACGCCGGCGCGAAGAAGGTGATCCTCTCCGCGCCGTCGAAAGACGACACGCCGATGTTCGTCTACGGCGTCAACGACAAGAGCTACGCCGGCCAGGCGATCATCTCCAACGCCAGTTGCACGACGAACTGCCTGGCCCCGGTGGCCAAGGTGCTGAACGACAGCTTCGGCATCAAGCGCGGGCTGATGACCACCGTGCACGCCACCACCGCGACGCAGAAGACCGTCGACGGACCGAGCAACAAGGATTGGCGCGGCGGGCGCGGCATCCTCGAAAACATCATTCCGAGCAGCACCGGTGCGGCCAAGGCCGTGGGCGTGGTGATCCCCGAATTGAACAAGAAGCTCACCGGCATGGCGTTTCGCGTGCCGACCTCGGATGTCTCGGTGGTCGACCTCACCGTCGAGCTGGTGCGCGAGGCCAGCTACGAAGACATCTGCAACGCGATGAAAGCCGCCGCGGCGGGCCCGATGAAGGGCGTGCTGGCGTACACCGAAGACAAGGTGGTGTCCACCGACTTCCGCGGCGAATCGTGCACCAGCGTGTTCGATGCCGAAGCCGGCATTGCGCTGGACAAGACCTTCGTAAAGGTGGTGGCCTGGTACGACAACGAGTGGGGCTATTCGAACAAGGTGCTCGAGATGGCGCGGGTGATTGCTCGCTGAGTGCGGGCCGAGGCGCGCCTTGCCGATCGCTGAAACAAGCCCGCAGCGGCGGGCTTGTTCATGTCTTCGCCGCACACACTGAGCAACAAGACTTCACGCAGCCAGACCTACACTGACACCATGAAGCTTTTGCTCGTGATGATCGTGGCGCTGCTCTCTGCATTCGGCGCCTTGGCCCAACAGGCGCGGGTCATCGTCGCTTTCAAACCCGATGCCGCTGCGCTGCGCGAGCACCCGATGTCGCACCTGAACTCGGCCGACCAGGCAGCCCGGCTGTCGCAGCGCCGCGCCGAGCGGTTGGCCGCACGCGCCGGCGTGGTGCTTTCGGCCGGGCGCGCTTTCGGTGCCCGCTCGCAGGTGGTGAAGGCCAGCGGCCTGACCAGCCAGGTCTTGGCGCAGCGCCTGGCGGCACACCCGGAGGTGGAGTACGCAGTGGCCGATCAGCGCCGCCGCTTTGCCGCGGTGCCCAGCGACCCGCTCTTCGCGCAGGGCCCGGCCAGCGGCCTGGGGCCGGCGGTCGGCCAGTGGTACTTGCGTGTGCCGACGGCCGCCGTGCCTGCGGCCATCAACGCCGAGCGTGCCTGGGACCGCATCACCGGCAGCAACAGCGTGGTGGTGGCGGTGCTCGACACCGGCGTGCTGGCCGACCATCCCGACCTGGCCGGCGCGGTGATCTCGGGCTACGACATGATCGACGACTTGCCCACTGCCAACGACGGCAATCGCCGCGACAGCAACGCCAGCGATCCCGGTGATTGGGTCACTACCTTCGAGGTCGACAACGACCCCGACTTCCGCGATTGCGTGGTGGAACCCAGTTCCTGGCACGGCACGCAGGTGGCCGGGATCATCGGGGCGGTGGCCAACAACGGCCAAGGAATCGCCGGTGCGGCGCACGGCGTGCGCGTGCTGCCGGTGCGCGTGCTCGGCAAATGCGGCGGCTACGACAGCGACATCCAGGCCGGCATGCGCTGGGCGGTGGGCATCAACCAGCCTGGTCTGCCCGGCTCGGCCACCCCGGCGCGCGTGCTCAACATGAGCCTGGGCGGCGACGGCAACTGCAACGCCGCCTACCGCGACGCGGTGGCCGCAGTGACGGGTCGCAACGCGGTGGTGGTCGCCGCAGTCGGCAACAGCACCGGCCATGCGGTGGGCGTTCCGGCCAACTGCGCGGGCGTGATCGGTGTCGTCGGATTGCGCCACGCCGGCACCAAGGTGGGGTTTTCCGACCTCGGCCCCGAGGCCACGATCAGCGCGCCGGGTGGCAACTGCGTCAATATCGGCGTCGGCGACGCTTGCCTGTACCCGATCGCCACCACCGCCAACAGCGGCATCCGCTCGCCGCTTTCCGGCGGCTCGATCTACACCGATTCGTTCAACGCCACCATCGGCACCAGCTTCTCGTCGCCGCTGGTGGCTGCCACCGTGGCGCTGATGATCTCGGCGCGGCCGACGCTCACGCCGAGCGAAATCATCGCGGCGTTGCAGCTCAGCGCGCGTCCCTTCACGACCACAGGCGCCGACAACGGCAGCGACCCCACGCCGGTGCGAGCCTGCCGCGCGCCCGACAGCACCCCACAGTTGCAGTGTTATTGCGCTTCCGGCCTGTGCGGCGCCGGCATGCTCGATGCGCAGGCCGCCGTGCAGGCGGTGACCTTGCCCGGTTCGTTGGAAGAAGCCGCGCGCCAGCTGATGGACTTCGGCGAGCGCCAGTACCCGCAGTACTTTCCGAACCGCGAGGCCACACGCAGCGAGCCACCCTTCCTGTACCGCTACCACCGGGACACAGGCATCTACCTGGGCGTGGTGATGCAGCCGGGAATGGGCTACGCGATGGAGGGGGTCTACACGCTCGGCGGGCCGTTCGGCAGCGCGCCGGTGTACCAGGGACAGCTGCGCGACTTCATCGCGCCCAGGAGCGCCGTGTCGTCGGTGCCGTCTTCGGCTGCGGCGCGCTGGCGATGAGCCATCGAGCCGGCCGCGCCGCCGCCGTGCTGCTCGGCGCCGCGGTGGCCGCCGCTGCCCACTCGCAAACACCGGCGCGCATCGATGGCCTCATCGTCAGGCTGAAAGACGCGCCCTGCCACGAGCAACTGGCGCAGCCGCGCGAGCAGGCACTGGGCTTTCGCGAACAGCAGCGCTGGCGGGGCGTGATCGAAGGCGCTGCCCTGAGCGGGTTGTCGGGCCGCGAGCCGCCGAGCTTGCGCGCTGTGGGGCGTGATCAGCAGCGCCTGGGTTTCCACTCACGCATGACGGTGGTCGACGCCGAACGCATCGCCACGCGGTTGCGCCAGCGCGCCGACGTGGCCTGGGTGGAAGCCGACACGCGCGAGCCGCTGGCGCAGGTGCCGAGCGATCCACTGTTCGCGCAGCAAGGGTGGCTGCACATCAACGCCGGCAGCAACGCCAAC
>JANNQO010000432.1:0-15341 GCA_031400795.1 Rubrivivax sp.
GTGGAGCACGCCGTAGCGCATGTCGATCGCGTAGGACAGCCGCACCAAGCGTCCGGGTGTACCGTACTTTCGCGAGCCGTACTCGAACAAACGCTCGCGGCCGACGCAGGAATTGGCGTAGTCGCCGGCCGGTGGCGTCGAGGGTGTCGATTCATCGGCGCCGGGACCATCCACCGGCACGAACGGGTACACGCAGGCGGTGGAGAAGACCACGCTGCGCATGCCGCGGAAGGTCTCGGCCACCATCGCCGGCACGCCGACGTTCATCATCCAGGTCAGCGAGGCGTTGCCGGCGGCGCCGAACTTGTGGCCGGCCATGAAGACGAGGTTTTTCACGCCGCTGCCGACGTTGGGCAAGCGCTCCAGCGCAGCCCGATCGAGCAGGTCGCAGACGATGCACTCGACGCCGTGGCTCTCGAGCGATGCCTTCAGCGTGGGCTCGGAAAAGCGCGCCACGCCGATCACCCGCTTGCCCGGCGCGGCGCGCTTGGCCATGCGCGCCAGAGTCGGCCCCATCTTGCCGCCCACGCCGAGCACGATGATGTCGCCGTCGATACGCGCCAGGTCGGCGACGAGGCCCGGCATGGGCTCGCTCATAAAGGTCTCGAGCGCTTGAACGTCCTCGAACCAGGTCGGCAGCGCGGCTGCGTTCAATGCGCTGTCCCTTCGAAAAGATCGCGCCCGAGCGCGAGCGCGCGCATCTTCGCGTCCGCGATCGAGCGCTTGAGCATCCAGAAACCACAATCGGGGTGGATGTAGCGCACGCGCCCCGCGCCGAGCACCTTCTCGGCACGCTCGATGGCCCGTGCGACCTGGTCCGCACTCTCGACGTCGGTGGCCTTGATGTCGACCACGCCGAGGCCGAAGCCGATCTCGGGTTTCAGGTCCTTGAAGGCGAGCAGTTCTTCCGGCGGCCGGTGCGCGCACTCCAGCACCACATGGTCGGCGTGCAACGCGTTCAGGTAGTTCATCAGCTGTTCCCAGCGGCCTTTCTGCACCGTCTGCCCGCCGTAGTTGCCGAAGCACAGGTGCACGGCCGGCGTGCCGGGCACGGCGTCGAGCATGCGGTTGATGGCCGAGGCGGCCCATTCCCATTCTTCCGGGTGGCCGGGCAGATTCGCTTCGTCGATCTGCACCACGTCGGCGTTCAGGTGGCGCAGCTGCTCGGCCAGCGCGTCGGCGATGGCGTGGGCGAGTGCGGAAGGGTCGCGGTAGTGGTGGTCGATCAGCGTCTTGGCCAGCATGTGCGGCCCGGTGACCGTGAACTTCAGCGGGTGCGTGGCCAGCGCCTTGGCGCGTGCGCAAGCCAGCGGCAAATCCAGGCTGCCGTTGCCCACCGGGCCGATCACGGTGCCCGGCGGCCGCGTGCGGAACTTCATGCCGCTGGCGCTGCGGTAGGCGATCAGGTCGTCGAACGAGAAGCGCTGCGTGATGCCGTCCATCGGCCGCACGAAGTACTCGATCATGCCGTTCGTCTCGGGGTGGTTGATGTCGAAGCGGTACAGCTCGCCGTCGCAGACCAGGTCCACCCCGGCCTGCTCCTGGGTGCTGATGACGACCCGTGTGGCATCGCTCAGCGCCTGCTCGGAAGGTGCGGCCACCAGCCACTCGGGCACCGGGTACGAGCCGACGACCGTGGTCTGGATGTGGGGCATACCGGCTCCGCCGAGTTAACCAAATGGTGATGAAGATCGTATCGAGGCACCCCGATCGCGTCAAGAAGTCTTGACGGAGGCACCGCGCGCACCTACAGTAATTCACCAACCGGAGACAACGCGAGGGTTAACGTGCTCAGCGAACCTGACCAAGCCCACTACCGGCACTTCGGGCACATCACGGTACCGGGTTTGTTCGACGCCGCCACCACCGCGGCCGTGGTCGACGACATCCAGGCCTGGGGCGAGGAGTTCCTGGCCGGGCTGCCGCTCGCGCAGCGCGCCTGGTACCTCGACGGCGGCGTCAAGGCACGCGCCGTGCTGCGCAAGCTCGACAACCCGCACCATCACCGCGACAGCGTGCGCGCCCTGGCGCGTGATGCGAAGCTGGTGGCGATCGTCGAATCGCTGATCGGCCCGGGTGTCTCGGTCTACTTCAGCCAGATCTTCTTCAAACCCCGCGAAGGCGGCGCCCCGAAGCCTGCGCACCAGGACAACTTCTACTTCGGCCCGAACGATCTGGAAGGTGTGGTCACCGCCTGGATCGCGCTGGACGACGCGACGCTGGAAAACGGCTGCCTGTACTTCGGCGACGGCACGAATCGCGGCCCCGTTTACGCGCACGAAGCGCCGGCCGACGAGCCGTTCAACCTGCAGCTGCCCGCGGCGATCCTCGAGCGCCAGCCGATGATGCCTGCGCCGGTGTTGCGCGGTGGCGTGTCGTTCCACCACGGCAACACCTTCCACCAGTCGGGGCCGAACCTGTCGACACGCTGGCGCCGCGCCTGTGCCTTGCACTACGTCAATGCACACACCTTCTTCGAACACCCTGCGCTGCCGTACGACAACGGATTGAAGCTGCGCATCACCTGAAAGGTTAATTCGGCATGGCCACACAGCGTCTGGGCATCGTGATGCACGGCGTCACGGGCCGCATGGGCCTGAACCAGCACCTCGTGCGCTCGATCGTCGCGCTGCGCCAGCAGGGCGGCGTGACCCTCTCCAATGGCGACCGGGTGATGCCCGACCCGGTGCTGATCGGCCGCAACGCCGAGAAGATCGAAGCGCTGGCGCGCTCGCATGGCATCGAGCGCCACGGCACGAACCTCGACGCCGCGCTGGCGGAGAAGAACGACAGCGTGTTCTTCGACGCCGGAACGACGCAGATGCGCCCGGCGCTGCTCGCGAAAGCCTTGCGTGCCGGCAAGCATGTCTATTGCGAGAAGCCGATCGCCACCAACCTGGCCGAGGCGGTGCAGGTGTGCAGGCTCGCCCGGGCTTCGGGGCTGAAGCACGGCGCGGTGCAGGACAAGCTCTTCCTGCCCGGCCTGCGCAAGCTCGACATGCTGCGCAAGAGCGGCTTCTTCGGCCGCATGCTCAGTGTGCGCATCGATTTCGGCTACTGGGTGTTCGAGGGCGACCTGCAGCCGATCCAGCGCCCGAGCTGGAACTACCGCGCCGAGGACGGCGGCGGCATGATCCTGGACATGATGTGCCATTGGCGCTATGTGCTCGACAACCTGTTCGGCCAGGTGCGCTCGATCACCTGCCTGGGCGCCACGCACGTCAACCAGCGCTGGGACGAAGCCGGCCAGCCCTACCCCTGCAGCGCAGACGACGCGGCCTACGCCACCGCGCAGCTCGAGGGCCACAACGGCGAGCCGGTGGTGGCGCAGCTGACGATGAGCTGGGCCACGCGCGTGCGCCGCGACGACCTCGTCACCTTCCATGTCGATGGCACGCACGGCTCTGCCGTGGCCGGCCTTCAGGAATGCCGCGCGCAAAGCCGCGTCACCACGCCGCGGCCGGTGTGGAACCCCGACGAGAAGCAGCCGATGAACTTCTTCGAGCAGTGGCAGGAGGTGCCCGACTCGCAGGCCTACGACAACGGCTTCAAGCTGCAGTGGGAGGCTTTCATTCGGCATGTCGCCGAAGACGCTCCGTACCGCTGGACGCTGGCCGAAGGCGCCAAGGGCGTGCAGCTGGTGGAAGCCGCGCTGCAGTCGTGGCGCGAGCGGCGCTGGGTGGATGTACCGGAGCTGGTGCTGTGATGGCGCCACTGAAACTGCCGGCGGCCGATCGCCGGCTCGAGGCCTACACGCCGCGCGGGCCGGGCTCGTACACGCCAGCAGCACCGGGTGCCGCACTGACGCGCATTGCCTACTCGGCCGCGCACGTGGTTGCCGATCCGCGTGCGGCCATCGACCCCTGGCTCGCCTGCGCGATCGACTGGGACACGACCATCGCCTACCGGCAGCGACTGTGGCGCCTGGGCTTGGGCGTGGCCGAGGCGATGGACACCGCGCAGCGCGGCATGGGGCTGGACTGGCCGACCTCGCTGGAACTGATCCGCCGCTCGATCGATGCCGCGACAGACGTACCGGGCGCGAAGCTGGCCAGCGGCTGCGGCACCGACCACCTCGCACCCGAAGCGGCACGTTCCATCCACGATGTCATGCGCGCTTACGACGAGCAGATGGCAGCGATCGAAGCCGCCGGCGGCAAGCTCATCGTGATGGCCAGCCGCGCGCTGGCCCGCGTGGCCACGAGCCCCGCCGACTACGAACGTGTCTACGACCATGTGCTCTCGCAGGCGCGCGAGCCGGTGATCCTGCACTGGCTGGGCGAGATGTTCGACCCGGCGCTGGCCGGCTAGTGGGGATCGAGTGATGTCGGCGCGGCGATGGACACCGCGCTGGGCGTGATCAACGCGCACGCGGGCAAGGTCGACGGCATCAAGATCTCGCTGCTCGACAAGGAGCGCGAGATCCAGATGCGCCAGCGCCTGCCGCCGGGCGTGCGCATGTACACCGGCGACGATTTCAACTACGCCGAACTGATCGCCGGCGATGGGCAGCGGCACAGCGATGCGCTGCTGGGCATCTTCGACGCCATCGCGCCGGCTGCCAGTGCGGCGCTGGCGGCGCTGGCCGCCGGTGACGAGGCGCGCTTTCACGGCATCCTCGCGCCCACCGTGCCGCTCTCACGGCATATCTTTCAAACGCCGACGCGCTTCTACAAGACCGGCGTCGTGTTCATGGCCTGGTTGAACGGCCACCAGTCGCACTTCACGATGGTCGGCGGGCAACACAGCGCGCGTTCGCTGGTGCACTTGTGCGAGCTGTACCGGCTGGCTGATGGCGCCGGGTTGATCGAGAACAGCGACCTCGCCGTGCACCGCCTGCGCACGCTGCTCGCACTGCACGGCATTGAATGATCGACTGTAGGAGCCTCGGCATGCGCCCGTGCGTGTTCTTCCGGCTGGCCGGCGGAGCAAGATTGATCGAAGATGCGCCGTTGACCGTGCAGGGCAGCACATCGCTGAGCGCCGTGTCGGGCATCGAGGATCGATGAGTCACCAGGAGCCGCCGGTGCGTGATTTCGCCAACGACACCCACTGCTTGTCGATCAACACCGCCACCGTGCGCCGGCAGCGCGGCATGGACTGGCCGCTGCCGCAGATCCTCGACGCCTGCGCGCGGCGCGGCATCCGCGCCGTCTCACCTTGGCGCGACCAGGTGGCCGCGGCGGGCCTGGCGGCCACCGCAAAACACATCGCCGACCTCGGCCTGGAACTGTCGGGATATTGCCGCGGCGGCATGTTCACCTACAGCAATCCGGCCGGCCGCCAGGCGGCGCGCGACGATAACCGGCGCGCACTCGACGAGGCCTGCACCTTGGCCGCGCCCTGCCTCGTGCTCGTTGTCGGTGGCTTGCCCGGCGCACTGGCCGGGCATGCCACGCACCGCGACCTGGCCGCCGCTCGCCAGCAGGTGACGGAAGGCATCGCCGAGCTGCTCGACGACGCGCGCGAACGTGGCATGCCGCTGGCGATCGAGCCGCTGCACCCGATGTACGCGGCCGACCGCGCCTGCATCAACACGCTGGCGCAGGCCCTGGATGTCTGCGACGCGCTCGACCCGGCGCAGACCGGCGCACTCGGCGTGGCGGTCGATGTCTATCACGTCTGGTGGGACCCGCAGCTTGCCGCGCAGATCGAGCGCGCCGGCCGCGAGCGGCTGCTCGCGTACCACGTCTGCGACTGGCTCACGCCCACCACCGACCTGCTCGAAGACCGCGGCATGATGGGCGACGGCGTGATCGAACTGCGCGCCATCCGCGGCTGGATGGAAGCGCAGGGCTACGACGGCTGGTGCGAAGTGGAGATCTTCTCCAAGGCGAACTGGTGGCAACGCGACGGCGGGCTGACGCTGGACATCTGCGTCGAGAGGCATCGGCGTTGCGTTTGATGATCTCGCGACGCCAGCCATCCGAACAGTTCGGCGTGCGTGCCGGCGCGAGCGAAGATGATCTGCTCGCCCGCAGCGCTGCAGCCAGGGCCGGATCCGACCTATCCTCCGCCGCCGCGCGCCCTCGCGGGGACTTGATCAGCGTCGCCTTGGCCGCTGGCGCCGGTCTGTGAAGGGCTGCTGTCCGGTGCCAGCCGCCCCAGATAGGCCCGCACACGCGGCTCTTGCACCAGCTCGGTGAACGACGCGGCCGGCGTGACACGGCCCTGGTGCACAAAGAGGAAGCGGTCGCAACTCTCGCGCAGGATGTCCAGGTGGAACTGCTCGTTCGGGTGCAAGCACAGGAACACCAGCCGCTGTTGCGCGCGCAGGGTGCGGAAGAAGTCCAGCATGAAACCGATGTAGCCGTCCTGGGTGTTGAACTGCGGTTCGTCGAACAGGTGCACGCGCGGCGAGGTGCTGGCGGCGCGCTGCATCAGAAAGCTCGGCCGCGTGCGCTTGAAGGCGCGCAGCTGGTAAGACTGGTGGTAGTGGATGGCAACGCGGTCGCGTTCGGCGTAGCGCACGGCGTGAATGTCCTGCCCGGCCACACGCACGTGGCCTGAGCTGGGCTGGTTGCCACCGGTGATGAGCTCGAACAGGGTCGTCTTGCCTGATCCGTTGGGACCCATGACACCGACGACGCAAGGTGTGTCGATCTGCAGATCGGCTTGCAGCGAAAACGTCACGATCGGCTTGACGAAGCCACGCGTGTACTGCTTGGTGAGGCGGTCAACGTGCAACAGCGGCGGCGTGGCCATGCTCAAACGCCCAGCAACCGGGTGCGCGCAGCGGCATCGTGCAGCAGCGCAATGGCCGGCCCTTCGTGCACGACACAGCCGCGGTCCAGCACCACCACACGGTCGGCCACTGCCAGCGCGCTGTGCACGTTTTGATCGACCAGCAGCACCGCGATGCCCTCTTGCCGCAGCCGCTGGATGGTCTTCATCACGTCCTGCACCACCTTGGGCGCCAGGCCTTGGCTCGGCTCGTCGAACAGCACCATGCCCGGTGCGCCGAGCAGCGCGCGGCTGATCGCCACCATCTGCATTTCGCCGCCGGAGAGGTTTTCACACTCACGGTGCATCAGGTGTTGCAGGGCGCTGAAGATCTCGAAACATTCACTCTCCTTCCAGGCGCGAAAAGGTGTCTTCTTGCGTGCGATGGCGAGGTTGCGCGCCACCGTCAGCGTGGGGAAGATGCGGCGGTCATCGGGCACCCAGCCCAGGCCCAGGCGCGCGATCTCGTGGGTCGGCCAGCGCGTCACGTCGCGGCCGCTGAAAAACACGCTGCCGCTGCGCGCAGGCGTGAGGCCCAATACCGAGCGCAACAGCGTCGTCTTGCCAGCGCCGTTGGGCCCCAGCAGCGCCACCACTTCGCCAGCGCGCACGGCCAGCGACACGTCAAACAGCACCTGCGTGTCGCCGTAAAAGGTTTGTACCTGCTCCAGCGCCAGCATCAGGCGAGGCCCCCCGTCAACGCCACATTCACGGCCCGGTTCTCGACCAGGTTGGCCTGCAGACCCGATCGCTGCACCCAGGGGTTGTCGCGCAACTGCGCGGGTGTACCCGCGGCGATGACCTGGCCCCAGTGGATGACCGACACCGTGTCGGCCAGTCGGAACAAGAAGCGCATGTCGTGTTCAATGATCACGATCGTCAACTGGCGCTTCAACTCGGCCACCAGTTCCATCAGCCGCGCCGTGCCCTCGGCGCCCAGGCCTGCGGTAGGCTCGTCCAGGAACAACAGGCGCGGCTGGGCGGCCAGCGCCACGGCGATTTCAAGGGCGCGCCTTTCGCCGTACGACAGGCCAGTGACGACGGCGTATTCCTTGCCCGCGAGCCCGACACGCGCCAGCACGGCGGCGGCCTGCTGCTGTGCGCTGTCATCGGCGCCGAGGTCGCGCCAGGCGTTGAAGCCCTGGCGGCGCACCGCCGGCAAAGCCACCATCACGTTGTCCAGCGCGTTGTAGTCGTTGAACAGGTTCATGACCTGGAACGAACGCGAGATGCCCTTCTTCGCTACCTGCCGCGGCGGCAGGCCGGTATGTCTTCACCGGCAAACCACACGCTGCCGCGGTCAGGACGGAAGCGCCCTGTCAGCACGTTGAAGCAGGTCGTCTTGCCAGCGCCGTTCGGGCCCATGATGCCCGACACCTGACCCTCTTCGAAGGCCAGCGTCACGTCTTGCAGCACCACCTGGTCGCCGAATCGTTTGTGCAGACTGCGTGCTTCAAACAGGGCCATGCACCGCCTCCTTGGATGCCAACGCCAGGCCGCGTTGTGTGCGCGCGCGCAGCCGCTGTCGCGCGGCCTGCCAGATGCCGGCAATGCCCTCGGGCTTCCACATCACCAGCACCACGAAGAGCAGGCCGTACCAGAGCAGCCAGGTTTCAGTGGTGGCGCCCAATACGTCGCGCGCCAGGATGAAAAAGAGCGCGCCGATGGCCGGCCCCCAGAAGCTGACCAGGCCCCCGCCCACCAGCACCATCATCACCACGAAGCCCGACGAATGCAGGCTCATCACGTTGGGATAGGCCGACTGCTGCGCCATCGCAAAAAGGGCGCCCGCCAGACCGGCCACGCTGGACGCCATCGTGAAACTCAGCCACTTGTAGAGCCAGACGTTGTGGCCGACATAGGCAGCGCGCAACTCGTTTTGCTTGATGGCGCTGAGGATGCGGCCCAGGGGTGAATGCACCAGCCGCCAGAGTGCTGCCACCACCACGGTGAACAGCCCCAGGCAAAAGTAGAACAGCGCCTGGTTGCTCTGCAGATCGACGCTGGCGAAACCCAGCTCCAGCAGCGGGCGCTTGATGTTGAGCAGGCCGTCTTCACCGCCGGTGACGCTGTGCCACTTGATGGCGACGAACCAGAAGATCTGGCCGAATGCGATCGTCAGCAGCGCGAAGTAGATGCCGCGCTTGTGCGAGATGAACAAGGCCACCAGCGCCGCCAGCAGCGCGACCGCCGCCACCGCGCCGGCCAGGTCGAACCACAGGTTGGCCCACACCCGCTGCTGCAGCAAGCCGAAAGCGTAGGCCCCCGCGCCGAAGAAAGCGCCATGGCCGAACGACGGCAGCCCGGTGGTGCCCAGCATCAGGTTGTAGCCCATCGCAAACAGCATCCAGATCATCACCTCCAGCGCCAGGTACTGGTACAGGCCGACCTGCGCCAGCCACAGCGGCGTGCTGGCCAGCGCCAGCACCAGGATCAGCAAGGGCGCAGGAATCAATGCGGCGCGGCGCGGCTCGGTTTGCATCAGGCAGGGGGTGGAAATACGCAGTGGACAGATTGGAATGTACGTTCTAGTATTTGAACAGGCAAGAATTTTCATTCCAGATTCTTTCTTACCCAACGCACGCACAGGACCATGACCGATCGCGCCACCACCTTCGACGAGCTGAAGGAAAGCATCGCGTTGGCCTACCCCACGATGTCGCCGCAGCTCCAGCGGCTGTCGCGTTTCGTGATCGACAAGCCACACGACCTGGCGCTGGGGACGGTGGCCGCGGTGGCGCAGGCCAACGACGTGCAGCCGTCGTCCTTGATCCGCTTCGCCAACGCCTTGGGCTTCAGCGGTTTTTCGCAGATGCAGCAGGTCTTCCAATCCCATTTGGTAGAGCGCACCACGCCCTACCGCGAGCGCATTGCACGCATGCGCCAGGGCAGCAAGGCGAGCCAGGCCAAAGGTGCGGATGTGTTGCACCGCTTCGTTGGCGACGCCGTCAACGAACTGCAGCACCTGGAAGAGAACGTGCGCGCCGAAACGTTGAACGCCGCAGTGAAGCTGCTGGCGCGCGCGCCGCAGATCCATGTGCTGGCGCAGCGACGCGCCTTCCCGGTCGCGTGTTACCTGGCCTATGCGCTGAACCAGCTCGAACTGCGTGTGCACCTGCTCGATGGCTTGGGCGGCATGCTGGGCGAGTTTGCGCACGGCATTCAACCCGGAGATGTGCTGCTGGTGGCGAGCTTTCGCAACTACACGACGGCCGTGGTGGACACGGCGCTGGCCTGCCGCCAGCGTGGCGTGAAGGTGGTGGCCATCACCGACAGCCCGCTGTCGCCCCTGAAGCCGGCCGCCGACGTGTGCTTTGAGCTGGGCGACGACTGCGAGCAGCCGTTCCGCTCGCTTGTGGCGCCACTGTGCCTGGCGCAGGCATTGGTGGTCAGCACGGGGCACCACCTGGCTGCCGTTGCAGTTGTCGCCGCGTCGGCCAAGCCCACACCCAGGGCCAGGGCACGGGCGCAATGAACCTGCGGCCGTCCCGCTCGATCGATGTGGTCTGCATGGGCCGCGCCGCCGTTGATCTGTATGGCGAGCAGCTCGGCGGCCGCCTCGAAGACATGCGCTCTTTCGCCAAGTACCTGGGCGGCTCACCGGCCAACACCGCCGTGGGCATGGCGCGTCTGGGCTTGCGCCCGGCGATGCTCACGCGCGTGGGTGACGAACACAACGGCCGCTTCGTGCGCGAGCGGCTGGCGGCCGAAGGTGTGGACGTGTCGCAAGTGCGCACCGACCCCCAGCGCCTCACCGCGCTGGTGTTCCTGGGCATCCACGACCGCGACACCTTCCCGCTGCTGTTCTACCGCGACCAGTGCGCCGACATGGGCCTGTGTGTCGACGACATCGACGCCAACTTCATCGGATCGGCCGGCGCGCTGCTGCTGTCGGGCACGCACCTGTCGCAGCCGGCCACGCTGGCGGCCTGCCGACATGCGGCGGCGCTGGCACGCGCTGCCGGAGCACGTGTGGTGCTGGACATCGACTACCGGCCTGTGCTGTGGGGCTTGACCAGCCCTGGCCTGGGCGAGCAGCGCTACGTGGCGTCAGCGGCGGTGAGTGCGCAGTTGCAGAGCATCGTTCCGGCATGCGACCTCATCGTCGGCACCGAAGAAGAAATCTGCGTCGCCGGTGGCAGTGGCGACGTGCTCACCGCGCTGAAGCGGCTGCGCGTGCTGAGCCGTGCCACGCTGGTGGTGAAACGCGGCCCGATGGGCTGTGTGGTGTTCGACGGCGAGATCCCGACCCGTGTGGACGACGGCCTGGCCGGCCCCGGTTTTCCAGTCGAGGTCTTCAACGTGTTGGGCGCGGGCGACGCCTTCATGGCCGGCTTCCTGCGCGGCTGGCTGCGAGACGAGCCCCTGGCCAGCTGCTGCGCCTACGCCAATGCTTGCGGTGCCATCGTGGTGTCGCGCCACGGCTGCGCACCAGCGATGGCAAGCTGGGTCGAACTGCAGCACTTCCTGACGCATGGCGCATCCAGCCGCTGGTTGCGCGAAGACACTGCACTGGAACACCTGCACCGCGTGAGCACGCGGCTGCAGCACTGGCCCGAGCTCACGGTACTGGCCTTCGACCACCGCGTGCAGTTCGAAGAACTGGCGGGCCCGGGGCCCGACGCCGGCGCGCGCATCGCACGTTTCAAGCAGTTGATGACGCAGGCGGCGCGGCAGACCCCGTCCGACGATGCGGCGACGTTGCATGGCGTGATCCTGGACGACCGCTATGGTGAAGCCGCATTCCCCTCCATCACCGGTAACGGCGGCTGGGTGGCGCGCCCCGTTGAACTGCCGGGCTCACGACCCCTGCAGTTCGAAGCCGGCCCGCAGGTCGCACTGACACTGCGTGCATGGCCCACCGAGCATGTCGCCAAGTGCCTGGTGAGTTACCACCCCGACGACGACGAAGCCTTGCGGCGCGCGCAGATCGAAGCGCTGCGTGCCTTGCAAGCGGCCTGTCTGGGGACGGACCGCGAATTCCTGATCGAAGTCATCCCGCCGCGCGAACTGCCCAGTGACGAGCGCACGCTGGCGCGTGCTCTCGTGCAGATCTACAGCGCAGGCATCCGGCCCGATTGGTGGAAGCTGCCACCGCCAGACACAAACGCCGGCTGGCTGCACGTCAGCGCGGCCATCCAGCACCATGACCCCCATTGCAGGGGCGTGCTGATGCTGGGCCTGGACGCCTCTGAAGAAAGCTTGAACCGAAGCTTCGAGATAGCCGCACCGCACCCGGTGTGCAAGGGCTTCGCGATCGGCCGCTCGATCTTTGCCGAGCCGGCTGCCGCGTGGTTTGAGGGTCGCCTGGACGATGCCGCAGTGGTGGCTGCGGTGGCCCAACGTCATGCCCGCCTGGTAGCGCTGTGGCGCGCGGCGCGGGCGCCATTCACTGTGAAGGAACCTGCATGAGCTCCCAAGTATTGCCGCGCATCGGCTTCATCGGCATCGGCATGATGGGCCACGGCATGGCCAAGAACCTGCTCGCCAATGGCTATCCACTGACGCTCAAAGCCAACCGCAACCGGGCGCCGCTGGCCGACCTGCTGGCTGCGGGTGCCACCGAAGCCAGCAGCAACGCGGCGCTGGCGCGGGCCAGCGAGATCGTCTTCATCTGCGTGTCCAGCTCGCCCCAGGTCGAATCCATCGTGCTCGGCGACGGGGGCGACGGCGGCTTGCTCAGCGCCGCGCGCGAAGGCTTGATGGTGGTGGACTGCTCGACCGCAGAACCGTCGTCCAGCGAACGGCTGCGCACGGCCTTGGCGGCGCACGGCACGCGCTTCGTCGACGCCCCGCTGGCACGCACACCCAAAGAAGCCGAAGAAGGCCGCCTGAACACCATGGTCGGGGCCGATCCGGCGGACTTCGAACGCTTGAAACCGGTGCTGCAGGCCTTCTGCGAGAACATTTTCCACGTCGGCCCGCCTGGCACGGGCCATGTGCTCAAGCTGGTCAACAACATGCTGGCCATGTCGATGGCCGCGGCCATTGCCGAGGCCGCCGCCGTGGCCGCGAAGTCGGGTCTGGCATTGACCAAGCTCTTTGACGTGGTGAGCGTGGGCGGCGTCAACTCGGGCATCTTCCAGATGATGTTCGGCCGCATGCTGCAGGGCGATTTGGCGGGTCTGAAGTTCGCCATCGCCAATGGCCAGAAGGACCTGCGCTATTACACCCATCTGGCCGAGATGCTGCCCGTGGCCAGCTTCATGGCCGAAGCGGCGCACCAGAGTTTCGTGCAGGCCACGAACGCGGGCTACGGCGACAGATTCATCGCGTCCCTGTTTGAAATGCAAGAGCAAACCAACCAGGTCCGCATCGTTCCCCGGCCCGCTTGAGCGGGCTCCCCACCGACGGAGAAAAGCATGAGCATCGACAAGACCACCACCGCTGCCACGACGCCTGCGCAGACGTCCAGGCGCCAATTGCTGAAGACCAGCGCGCTGACGGCGCTCGGCGCAGGCCTCTATGGCGTGGCGCCATTTCACGGCCCGTGGCGACACAACCATGCCTGGGCCCAGACGGCGGCCAAGAAGCCACTGGTCATCGGCCTGACGATGGACGCCAGTGGCCAGTACGCGGCATCGGGCAGCATGGAGCGGCTCGGCGCGATGATGGCCATCAAGGAGTTCAACGACAAGGGGGGTGTCCTGGGCCGGCGCATCGAAGCCATCCACATGGACACCGAAACCACGCCGGCCACCGGCACGCGCGTGGCCGAACGCATGATCACGCGCAACGAAGCGGGCTTCCTGATCGGCGCTGTGCACTCGGGGGTGGCCAATGCGATCTCCCAGGTGGCGCAGAAGTACGGCTGCGTCTACCTCAACACCAATTCGAGCTCGCCCACCGAGTCGGGCAAAGACTGCCACCGCGTGAAGTTCGTGTGGGACGGCAACGGCACCAACTTTTCGCACGCCATCGTGAAGAACGCGATGAAGGTCAACGGCAAAAGCTGGCTGCTGCTGACCAACGACTATGTCTGGGGCCACCAGACCTCCAAAGCCACGCGCGCCATCATCGAAGCCAATGGCGGCAAGGTGGTCGACGAATTGCTGGTGCCGCAGAACACACGCGACTTCTCGGCCTACCTGCTGAAGATTCAACAGATCAAGCCTGACGTGGTGGCCACCGCGGTGGGCGGCGATGACATCAAGGCACTGCGTCAACAGGTCGTGCAGCTGAAGATGAACACGAAGCCGGCATGGATCAACAACCAGCAGGACTGGCCCGACGTCTATGGCCTCGGGCCCGATGCCATCTTCGGTGTCTTCGGCACCAACTGGTACTGGCGTCTCGATCTGCCGGGAGTGAAGGAATTCGTGGCTGCCTACCAAAAGCAATTCCCGGGCATGGCCATCCGCGTGCCGGGCAACGTGTACTACAACGGCTACATGGCCACCCGTGAACTGTTGCGGGCCGTGGAGCGTGCCGGCTCGACCAACAACCTGGCGGTGATCAAGGAACTCGAAGGCCTGAAGGTCTCGGCGCGTGAGCGCATGCAGCACTTCGACGCCTACATGAACCCGGCCACGCACCAGATGCAGCAGACGCTGTACATGGCCAGCTACAACGACACGCCGGCCGAGAAGGACGATATCTACCGCATCCTGACGCAGGCCCCGCCGCAGGAGGTGGAAGACCAGGCCGCGCCGGCGGCCTGCAAGCTGGAGACCCTGGCGGCCACGCCGAGCTATGAACAGTGAGCCCGCACTGAGCACCTCGTGAGCGTGTTGCTCAACCTGCTGCCGCACCTGCTGAATGGTGTCTCGCTGGGCTTGCTGTTCGCGCTGATCGCACTGGGCTTCATGCTCATCGTGGGCGTGATGGAGACCATCAACCTGGCGCATGGTTCGCTCTTTGCGCTGGGCATGTATGCGGCCGTGTTCATCGTCACCCCGCAGTTGGGGTGGTTCCCCGAGCTGCAGGCCGCCTACCTGGCGTTGCCGCTGGGCACGCGCTACGGCATTGCGCTGGTGCTGGCGCCGGTGTGGGTGGGCCTGTTCGGCATGGGGCTGGAACTGTGCCTGCGGCGCACCTACGGCCGTGACCCGCTGTACGGCCTGCTGCTGACCTTCGGCGCGGCGCTGGTGATCGAAGAAACCATCCGCGTCGTCTGGGGTTCGGGTGAAAAGCAGCTACCTGTGCCCGACGCCGTGTCGGGCGCCTTCCTCATCGGCGAGCTGGCCTATTCGCGCTATCGCTTCTTTGCCAGCGGCTTCGCGATGCTGATGATCGGCCTGTTGTGGTTCTTCATCGAGAAGACACCCTATGGCGCCGTTGTCAAGGCCGGCGCGCACGACAGCGAGATGGTGCGCGCACTGGGCATCAACCTGTCGCGGCTGCGGCTGTATGTGTTTGCGCTGGGTGTTGGTTTGGCGGCGATTGCCGGCGTGGTGATGGCGCCGATCTGGGGCATCCGCCCGCAGGTGGGGGTGGACGCCGTGGTGCCGGCCTTCCTCATCATCGTGCTCGGCGGCGTGGGCAGCTTGTGGGGCGCTGTGCTGGCCGGTTTGATGGTGGGCATGGTGGTCGGGCTGACAGGGGCCTATGCCTCGGAGTGGTCGCTGCTGTCGATGTATTTGCTGTTCATCGCCGTGGTCAGCTTCCGCTCGCGCGGC
>JANNQO010000433.1:0-38657 GCA_031400795.1 Rubrivivax sp.
TCATGGTGCGGCCCATGATCACGCAGGGCCGATCGGCAGCCTCTTCGGGCAGGCGAACGATCAGCCGGTCTTCGTGCAGGCCGGCGAACATGTTGCCGTTCACGAAGGCACAAGGGCAGCCGAACATCTTGCGGCGTTCGACGTCTGCCTCGAGCGGCAACGCCGCCTCGAACTGCTCGGCCAACAGCAGCGGCACCTTCTTCCAATCGGCCATCACTGGGCCCCCGGGCTCGGCCCTTCGAAGTCGCGCCGTGCGCCGCGATGGGCCTGGTAGATGCGGCGCACCCAGGCCGCGGCCGGATGGGGTGCGTAGCGGTCGATCAAGGCCTGGAACGCCGGCGCCACGGGCACCGGCGCCGACATCGGCGAATCGGCCGGGCGCACCAGCATCGCCAATGCCGAGGCAGCGGTGAGATCGGCCACGCTGAAGTGCGGGCCGGCCAGGTAGCCGGTGGCCGCCGATCGCTCGGCAACGAAGTCCAGCGCCTGCTGCACCGCCCGGTGTCCGTCGTCCAACGAGGCGCTGCCCTGGATGCCATTGCCCTTGCGCACCAGGCCGGCCGCCAGCGGCACCGTGCAGGCGTAGGCCCAACGCTTGAGCGGCGCGGCGCCATCGGCGAACACCGCGGCGAAGTACCCCGGGCTTTGCAAGAGCGTGTCGAGCACCACCCGGCGCATGCGTGGGGTCAGCTCGTCGTCGAACCAGGCCTGGATGCGGCGCGCCTCCTGGCGCTGCTCGCTGGCGCGGGGCCACAGGGCCGGGCTCGGGTGCCGCGCGTCGAGCCAGTCGATGATCGCCGCGGAGCCGTCGATCGCCTGCCCATCGGCCACCAGCACCGGGGTCATCGTGCGGCCGGTGAATCTCTTGACCGTGCCCATGTGCGGCCCGGGCAACAGGGCGCGGCGCTTGTGCGGCAGCTGCTTGAAATCCAATGCCCAACGCGCTTTCTCGTTGTAGGGCGAGTGGCGGAACTGCAGCAACTCCAGCATGGCAAGCCTCCGGTGGCGCAGCCGTTGATATGATGACAAACATATTATGAACCCCGCCCGATGCCGCTGAGCAAGGCTCACAAGGCGCGCACGCGCGACGACATCGTGCGCAGCGCGGGCCGGGAGTTCCGGCGCGCCGGCTTCGAGGCCGCGAGCGTCGATGCGCTGATGGCCGGGGCCGGGCTCACGCGCGGCGGCTTCTACGCCCACTTCGAGTCCAAGGAAGAGCTGTTCGCCACGGTGGTCGCCACCGACCACGGCCTGATCCGCATGCTCGCCGCGCGCCGGGCCGCCACAGCGGCCGCCTGGCGGCGCGTCACCTTGAAGCTGCTGCGCGACTATCTCGCCGCGGACCATCTCGGCGAGGTGTCGGCGAATTGCAGCTTCGCAGCGCTGACCGCCGACGCCTCGCGCGGCTCGGCCAGCGTGCGCGCCGCCTATGCGCGCGCGTTCGATCAGCTGGTGAGCGAGCTGCTGCGCCGTTGCGGCGAGAGTGCGGCCGCCGCCGCCGCCAGGGCAACCAGCGGCCAGCGCGCGGCGGCATCGCAGGTGGCGGTGCTGGCCATCGGCAGCCTGGTGATCGCGGCGGCACTCGGCCCGGGGCCGGCGGCGCGCGCGTCGCTGGAGGGAGCCTGGACTGTCGTGCAGCGCTTGCTGTCGGCGCCGGCGTGACCGGCCAAGCTCAACTCGCTTGCCTGTCGCCATGCGCTGCCGCCAGGCGTGAAGGCCATGCACGCGATGGCAGTCACGCTTGGTGGCCTGTGGCGTTCCAGTCCTCCAAACTCACGCTCTGGCACAGTGCCGTCCTCGGTGTTGCGCTTCGCACTTGAGACGGCCTCCGCCAACCGCACAAACGAACGAGCTACTTGCGACGCAAAAGCGCCTGGAACAGCAGACTTCCTACCAGCGCATAGAGCGCCGCATTGATCGCTGCAGAGACAACCCATAGAACCACGTTGTTGTCCAGGGGGTCAGCGATCAAAAGAAACGAACTCGGCCAAAGCGCCAATAGCAGCGTCTCGCCCCAAAGCGGGGCTCCGTACCACCACCCGGCAAACCAAGAAGTGGCGTGATACAGCGACATCCACACGACTGGGATACCGAGACCAACGAGCGCAAAGACCAACGCAGGGCGCTTCATGATCATGGCCCTGTCGGCGTGCCGGGCAGCGAATCGAAGAACAAGCGAGGTCGTGGCGAAGGCCCGGGCAATGAAACACCGCCCTGATTCAGGACCTGATGGACGAAGCTGACGCAGTTGCTCGTAAGCAGAGCGTAGTCCGATCCCGATCCCTTGCCCGCAAGCCGCATGAATTCAGACATCGCCTTGTCTTGCTCAGACGTGGTGGAGATGCTCTTGCAGCTTTGCGCAGCCTTGCTATCGCCTTGAACCACGCCGCGAGTTCCGGTGATCGGATTTCCCGGCGCATTGCTCTTTGGGTAGAAGCCACTTGTTGAACTGCTATTGATCCCGATCCCAACGTGGCCGAAGGGGCCGGCACCGGGATACAGACACACCGTCGCGTCCAAACCCGTCGGATCAACCTTGGAGATCGGGTTCCCCCCGACATACGCATAGGTATTGATCCCTCCCGCCAGCCCGATGGGATCGGATTGCGTGTACCGCCCCGCCTGCGCGTCGTAGTACCGATTCCAGTTGTACCAAAGCCCGCTCTCGGCATCGAAGTACTGGCCGGGGAAGCCGACGTTGAAGCCGCCGATGGTGTCCAGCGACACGGCCTGGCGATCGAAGGCGGAGTTGTCGGCGCGCCAGCTCATCACCCCCGCGCCGTTGACCAGCACCGCCGGGCGCCCGAGGTGGTCGTTGTGCACCGAGTGGAAGGTGCCTGCGCGCAGCATCGCGAAGAGTTGCCCGTCCAGCCACATGTACACGCTGGCATTGGGGCCGCTTTCGTACAGCAACTCGCCCGAGGGGCCATACACGTAGTGCGTGGTCGCCCCGGCGACGATCTCCTTGGCCGCGCGCTGGTTCAGCGCATTGCTGCGGTAGCGCGCGATCGTCGCGCCGTTTCGGCGGTACTCGTTGAAGCGGTTGAAGGGGTCGTAGAGGAACGATTCGCTGATCGCGCCGCTGGCGGCGGTGATGTTGCCGATGGCGTCGAATGTGAAGCTGCGGCTGGAAGCGCCGGTGGTGGAGACGAGGCGGTTGCTCGTGCCGCTGGTGCTGTAGCTGGTTGAAGCGCCGTTGCGAACGTGGCTCGTTCGGTTGCCGTTGGCATCCCAAGTGAAGCTCTGGCTGTCGCCGCTGCGGCTGGTGCTGATCACGCGGTTCAGCGTGTCGTAGCCGAAGCTCGTGTTCATCACCGGACGCGTGGCGTCGTTGAGTGCACTGACGGTGTTGGTGTCGAAGTAGCTCAAGCTCGGATCGTAGGCGCTGCCGCCGGCGATGCGCGTGATGCGCCCGTCGGTGTCCAGCGTCACCGCGCGCGGCAGGTTGTTGCCCAGCCGCCAGGCGTAGCGGCGGTCGGTGGCGGGCTGGTACAGGATCGAGTCCACCAGCACGATGGTGCTGCCGCTGACATCGAACCCGACGCTTGCAGGCTGCGGTAGGTGCGCGTCAGCGCGATGCCGTAGGAAGCGGCCTCGGGATGGTCGCGCTCGGGCAAGAACTTCTCGCCCGTGCCGAGCTTGACCGGCTTGCCCGTCTTCGGATTGGTGCAAGGATCGCCCTCGCCGGAGTCGCCTTCAGGCTTCGGGTCGGCGCTGTTGCCTTCGGACGGTTTGCCGCCGCCGCCCGACCCCCCGATTGAACCCAGCGCACCGAGCGACGTACCCCAACTGCCTACGTAGACGATGCGGCGCCCCGTGACGGGCACGGTCTGTTCGTAGCGCGTGTCGATGATCTCGACCACCTGGGTCCCGTCGATCGGCAGTATCTGTCCACCGCTGTCGGTCGCAGCGAAGGCCGCACCCGCATGGAACATCACGACCGCCGCCATAAGCCAGTGTGTGCTGACCAGGACGACCCGCTTCGCAGCGAGCGAATTGCGCCTATTCATTGCATCCCCCTGAACTGAAATTTGACTGCAGGAACGCCCTGCAATGCAGCGATGTGCCGCAAGCAATTGCAAGGTGAGCGGACGCTATGGGCGACCCGCCCGCGAGGCAACTACAATCTTTGGCAGGGTAGCGAGCCTCAATGCGTAACTCGCGAAGCTGCTCGTAACGGTTGTGCCAATTCAGCGACGACGCCCGGCACGGCGCTGCTCGAGATGGCGTCGAGGCGACCATGAGGAACAAGTTCGCGACGGGCCGTGCCAGTAGTTTGCTGTCGCGTGAAGTGCAGTAACAGTTCTGTTCGCCGCCCCCACACGCGACGGCCGCGACGTATCTTCGGCCGATGGCGAACTATGCGGTCAACGGCGTGCCCTTGTTCGGCGCATCGAGCGCCGAAGCGCGCGGCTGGCTGCGCACCGACGATCCGTTGGCGGTGGTGGATTCGCTGCGCGAGGTCGCCGCGTGGGCCCAGAGCACCTTCGGCATCGGCCTGCAGCCGCGGCTGCTGGACTTCCTTCAGCTGCTGCGCGGTGGCCGTGTCCCGCTGCCGCTGACCGCCCAGGCGCTGGCGCAAGCGCTGGACGCCGCACCGGTGGAGGTGATGGAGCTGGTGCAGGCGATGGCGCACGCCGGGCTGCTGCACATGACGCGGCGCGACGACGGCACCGCGATCATCGAATCCGGTGCCCGGCTGGCCGATGCGCTCGAGCAGTTCGAACAGCGCCTGGACCACGCCTTCGTCTCGCGCCACGCGCTGCGCCGCGCGCTGCTGGTGAGCCAACTCGGTGACACCACGCTGGCCACCAGCGTGCAACGCCTCTTCGACCGCTTCTTCGACCTCGGCTGGCTGTACCTGCACAACTGGGCCGGTGTGTGCTCGATGATGGCCACGCTGGTAGCGCAGGCGATGCAGGCCGAAGGCCACCGCACGCAGGTGCTGATGGGCTGCTTCCACGCCGAACTCGACGGCAAGCCGTTCCGCATGGGGCGCGGGGGCCACGAGGTGCCGGGCAAGCTCGACGGGCATGTGTTCTGTGTCGTCGAGGGCCGCGTGCTGGTCGATTTCGGCCTGGGCAATGTGCGCCGCCACTTCCGCCGCGACTACCCCTGGGCGCTCGCGGTGGACTGCGATCTGCACGGCACCGAGCTGGCCACGCTGCAGCATCCACGCGCCGGCACGGTGCGCTGGACGATCGACTGGAACCCACCCGGCGGCGAAGCGCAACTCGAAACCGCTCGCTTGCTGGCGGCCGAGCTGATGCAGGTTTACGCGCTGCCGCCGCACGCCGGGGCGCGCTGAAGCAGCGCTCGATCCCCGATCAATCGATCAATCCCCGGCCAGAAAGCGCTCCACCAGCGCGAACTGTTCCACGGTGTTCAACGCCGGCGCATGGCCGCAGCCGGCGATGGTGGCCACCACCGCGCGCGCGGCCCGCGCCGGCGCATCGCTTCGGCGGTCTCGGCCAGCAGCAGGTCGGAACTCTCGCCGCGCAGGCACAACACGGGGATGGCGAGCGTTTCCCAGGCCTCCCACTGGTCGTAGTCGCGCGGGTGGTGCTCGAACTGCATCACCAGCGCCGGGTCGTAGTGCGCCGTCCAGTGGCCGTCGGGCAGGCGCCGCGCGCTGGTCTCGGTGAGCTGGCGCCACATCGCATCGGACAGCCAGCCGTAGGGCGCGTAGACGGTGCGGAAATAACGTTCGAGTTCGGTGATCGTCGCGAATGAGGGCGGGCTGCCGGCGTAGGCGCGGATGCGCGCCACCGCCGCCTCGCCGAGCTGCGGGCCGATGTCGTTGAGCACGAGTCGCTTGATGCGGCCGCGCAAGGCGCCCGCCGCGGCGCGCAGCCCGATCGCACCGCCCATCGAGGTGCCCAGCCAGTGGCAGCGCTGCACGCCGAGCCGGTTCATCAGGTCGACGGCCAACGTTTCATAGAACCCGAGGCAGTACTCGCGCGCCGGCTCGGGGCTCCATTGGCTCGAGCCGCGGCCGATCGTGTCGGGGCAGATCACGCGCCAGCGTGGCGCGAGGTGCGCCGCGATCCAGTCCATGTCGCGCCCGGTGCGCGCCAGGCCGTGCCAGGCGATCAGCGGCTGGGCATTCGCCGCGCCCCACTCGGTGATGTGGATCTCGCGGCCGGCGCAGACCAGGTACGACGATCGAGGACCCATCGTCAATCGGGCAGGCGCAGCGTGTTGCCGTCGATCGTGATGCGGTCGGCGGCCGCGGGGCTGGCGGCAATCGCCGGCACGTTGCTCGCCGCCAGCGGCGGCGCAGCGCCAGGCGTGCCACCGCGCGGCGTGGTGCGCACGAGTTGCGAAGGTGGCAGCGCCGCGCCGCTCTTCAGGTGCGCCCACATCGCGTCCATCGCGCGGATGAAGTACAGGTGCATCGGCACGTAGCGCACGTCGTAGCCCGGGAAGGGCAGAAAACTGTCGAAGTGCTGCGCGTTGGCGATCTCGATGTAGCGCAGCTTGCTGGCCGTTCCTTCGAGTTGGGCGTTGCGCAGCGTGTAGGCACGCGAGCTGAAGTTCGGCGGCACCAGCGTGTCGTGGCGACCGTGCACGATCAGCGCCGGCTTGCCGCGCAGGTTCGCGCTGCGGTAGACCTCGGCGGCACCGGCCTTCACGCGCGTGGCGTTGGCATCGCTGCCGCTCCACAGCTGCCGCAGGCAGGCCGCGCCGTCGTAGGCGAAGTCCAGCGTATTGGTCGATGGTGAGGTCGCTGCACCATGGTTGCGCGGGCCACCGACACTCGTGTTCCAGAGCAGCGCCAGCGCACCGGCCGGCGGCACGCCGTTGCCGGTGCCGAAGATGCCGTTGAGCGCGCCCGGGGCGAGCGCCGTCGGGGCTCCGGTGGCGTCGGCGGCACCGAAGCTGAACCCGCACACGCTGTCACTGACGCGAAAACGCCCGTAGGTGTTGGCGTAGGTGACAGTGATGCCCGGCGACGCGAACAGGAAGTGCGACGCGTGCAGCACGTTGGACTCGCTCTCCCAGCCGAAGGCGCGCAGCTTGGCCAGGGCGTCGTCGGCCTGCGCGGGCGTCGTGCTGCCGGATACCAGCCCCGCCGCCGCCAGCGCCGCGCACCGGTTGCCGGCGACGAAGGCGGTGCCGCCGGTGAAGGCGAACGGGCTGCCCGCAGCCCCGCTGGCCAGGCCCGCGCACAGTTGCAGCAGGTTGCCATAGGAGGCGTAGTCGTAGAGCGCCCGGCCGCCGGCGGTGTAGGCCCCTTGGCTCGGGCGCTCGATGCGCAGGTTGCCGCCGGGTGCGATCTGCACCTGCGGCTCACCAACGGCCACGCCGTCGATGAGCCCGGCCGTGTCCTGCTCGGCAGCCGCCAGCGCCGCACCGCCGCCGTTGGAGACGCTGGACGCGATGACGATCGTGTTTGAAGGCAGGATGAGCTTCGTGCGGCGGCCGTCGGCCAGCGCTTCGCCGTAGCGCTCGTTGAGCGCCCAGAACGCGAACTCGACCGCTTGCAGCGTGTGCGTGCCCCAGTCCTTCTCGGGGTTCTGCTCCGAGTGCGCGTGTTTGACGGCCACCCGGTTCGGCGTGGCGGCGTTGAACGCGGCGCGCTCTGGCGCGCTCAGGCGCGCGGTGAAGTTCGACGAGTTGCCCGCGGCCGCGGCGTCGCTGCGCCGGCCGTCGATCAGGTTCACGGTGTTGGCTTGCAGGTCGTGCACGCCGTTGCCGCTGCCTTTGTCGGAATAGGCCACGGCGCAGCCGCGCTTCAAGCCCCACTCGCCCGACGAGCCGATCGCACCGTAGACACCGCGCGAGCCCGACGACGTGCCGGTGACGATGCACGGCGCCTTCGGATCGAAGGTGCTCGGGATCTGCACCATCATCGTCACGTTCTGGCGGCCGCTGCCGTCGTCGGCCACGGCAATGATCTCGCTGCCGGCAATGCGCCCTTCGCCGCTGCCGGCCACGCCGTTCACATCGACGTTGGGTCCGTACAGTGTGCCGTAACCATTGGCCGCGCTGGTTTCGACGATCGCGCGGTAGTTGGTGTGGATGACCAACTTGCGCAACTCGGCCGCGGTGGGGGTGGCCGAGAGCGCGGGCGCCACCGCCGAAGCCAGGCCGGTCTTGCCCAGACCCGCTGTCGCCAGGTCGTCGCTCGCACCGTCGTAAGCGGTGCTGGTGATCGCGCCGACGAACGGCGGTTTCACGTTCGCCTGGTAGTCGCCGCTGCCGATCTCGACGGTGGACGTGCCGCCGCCGCAAGCACCGAGCGCGAGCAGCGCGGCGCTGGCCAGGGTGTGGTGTTTCATTCAGGTCTCCTGTTGTCGATGAACGCAGTGCGCAAACGGCCCACGATGCCGCTCGGAAAGTGATAGACGGCGAGCACGAAGAGCAGGCCCAGCCAGAGCAGCCAGCGCTCGGGCGAGATCAGCTGCGCGGCCACCGGCACGCCTTCGACGGCGAGCGCGCCGAGCGCGAGCACGTCTTGCAGGTAGTTCTGCGCCACGACGAAGAGCGCCGCGCCGATGATCGCCCCGTACAGCGTGCCCATGCCGCCGATGACGACGATGAGCAGGATGTCGAGCATGATCTCGAACGACAGCGTGGTGTCCGGGCCGGTGTAGCGCAGCCACAGCGCGAGCAGCGCACCGGCGACAGTGGCGACGAGTGCCGAGATCACGTTGGACAGCGTTCGATAGACCACGGTGCGGTAGCCGATCGCTTCGGCGCGGAAGTCGTTCTCGCGGATCGCCTGCAGCACGCGCCCGAACGGCGAGTTGACGATGCGCAGCAGCAGCAGGAAGCCTGCCGTGACGACGACGAAGAGCGTGTAGTAGGCGAGCAAACGCCCGTCGACACCCTCAACCAGCGTGAACGACGGCGACAGGAACTCGGGCGCCTTGAACGTGATGCCGTCTTCGCCGCCGGTGACTTCACTCAACTGCGAGGCCAGCGTCTGGAACGCCGAGGCCACCGCCAGCGTGATCATCGCGAAGAAGATCGCCTTCACGCGCAGGCTGAACAGGCCGATGATCAGCGACAACACGAGCGAGACCAGCAGCGCGGCGAAGAGCCCGACGCCGACTGCGGCAAAGCCCGGCCCCATCGCCGTGCTGGCGATCGCCACGCCATACGCGCCGATACCGAAGAACATCGTGTGCGCGAAGCTGACGATGCCGGTGTAGCCCAGCAGCAGGTCGTAGCTGGCGACGAGCAGGATGAAGACCAGCGTCTTCGCCGCCACGCCGAGCGCCTTGCTGCCCGGGAACAGCCAAGGCGCGAACGCGAGTGCGAGCACGATCAGCAGCAGTGCCGCGGCGAGCCAGCGGCTGCGCGGCAGGTCGTGGGAGAGGAGCCGCTGCAACGTCATGGAGCCCCCGAGGCCCTGCGGGCCGTCCCCCCAAGGGGGAGCGAGCGCCTTCGGAACGGCCGGGCGGCGCTCATCGGTTCACCACCGGGTACAGCCCCTGCGGCCGCCACAGCAGGATCGCCACCAACAACCCGATGTACGAGAACAGCGCCACCTTCGGCGCCAGGAATCCCGTGTAGTTGGCCATCAAGCCGACGAGCAGCGCGCCGACCAGGCAGCCGAGCGTGGAGCCGAGGCCGCCGATGATGATGACGATGAAGATCAGCACATTGACCTGCGCGCCGATCTGCGCGGTGACACTCTGCTGGTACAGCCCCCACAGCACGCCGCCCAGCCCGGCCAGCGCCGAACCGGCGACGAACACGCCGATGAAGAGGCGCTTGATGCGGTAGCCCAGACTCTCCACCATCTCGCGGTCTTGCACGCCGGCGCGCACCAAGAGGCCGACCTTGGTGCGGTTCAACACCCACAGCAGCGCCACCAGCACCAGCACGCCGACGGCCACCGCGAGCAGCCGGTACTTCTCGATCGCGGCATCGCCGATGAAGAACGAACCGCGCAGCGTGGGCGGCAGCGGCATCGCAATCTGCAGCGGACCCCAGATCGCCTTGATCAGCTCTTCGCCGACGATCATGCCGCCCATCGTGATCAGGATCTGCTTCAGGTGCTGGCCGTACACCGGCCGCACGATGAGGCGCTCGAAGGCATAGCCGAGCGCGCCGGCCGCGGCCATCGCCACCAGCATCGCCGCGAACACCGCGGCCAGGTTGGCAGCGAACGATTCGGCACCGGCCAGCGTGCCCATGCCGCCCATCACCGAGGTGGCGACAAACGCGCCGAGCGCGATGAAGACTCCGTGGCCGAAGTTCAGCACGTCCATCAGCCCGAACACCAGCGTCAGGCCCGAGGCGATGATGAAGACGATCATGCCCATCGCCAGGCCGGCGATGGTCAGCGTGAGCCAGGTGGAGGGGGTGCCGATCAGCGGCAGCGCGGCGGCAGCCACTGCCGCCAGCAGCAGCAGCGGGCGCCCGTCGAAGCTGCCGCGATTCATGGGTGGGCCCCCAATGACAGCCCGAGCAAGCGCCCCTGCATCGCTTCGTCCTGCGCCAGCTCGCTCATCGCCCCGCTGTGCACCACGCGCCCGTTGTCCATCACCGCGACGCGGTCGCCCAGTGCCTTGGCCATCATGAAGTTCTGCTCGACGAGCAGGATCGTCGTCTGTTGACGTTTGAGTTCGTTGAGTGCGGCGATCAGGTTCTTGATGATCGAAGGCGCCAGGCCCTTGCTCGGCTCGTCGATGAGCAGCAGCTCGCGCGGCTCGACGATCGCGCGCGCCACCGCGAGCATCTGCTTCTGCCCGCCGGAGAGCTTGCCCGCGGGAAACGACCAGAAGGTCTTCAGCGCCGGGAAGAGCTCGAAGATCCACTGCAGCCGCCGGCCGTCGAGCATCTGCTCGTGGCGCGCCGAGAGTGCGGCCAGCAGCAGGTTCTCTTTCACGGTCAGGTCGCTGAAGATGCCCATGCTCTCGGGCACGTAGGCGATGCCCAGGCGCGCGATTTCGGGCGTGGCGAGCGCGGCGATGTCGCGGCCCTTGAAGCGCAGGCTGCCCGCGCTCGCGCGCCACAGGCCCATGATCGTGCGCAGCGTCGACGTCTTGCCCGCGCCGTTGCGGCCGAGCAGCATCGTCACCTGGCCGGCAGGCACGGCGAGGTCCACGCCGTGCAGGATGTGGTACGCGCCGATGTGCGTCTGCACGGCGCTGAGTTCGAGCGTCGGCGTCACGCCGCTTCCTCCGCGGCGATGCCCAGGTAGGCCTGCTGCACCACCGGCGACGCGATCACCGCGGCCGGCTCGCCGTCGGCGACGAGCTGGCCGTTGTGCAGCACGACGATGCGGTCGGCGAGTTCGCGCACCACGTCCATCTTGTGTTCGACGAGCAGGATGCAGCGCTCGCGCTTGGCTTTCAGCGCGCGGATCAGATCCAGCACCACCGGCACTTCGTCGGCGCTCATGCCCGCGGTCGGCTCGTCGAACATGTAGACGAGCGGGTCAAGCGCCATCAAGAGCGCCACTTCGAGTTTGCGCTGGTCGCCGTGCGGCAGACTCGCGGCTCGTGTGTCGCGCTTGTCGTCCAGGCGCACGCTGGCCAGCAGCGCACGCGCTTCGTCGATCCACTCGCGGCGGTCGAGCCACACCCGCAGCAGATCCAGGCCGCCGCCCACGAGGCGCGAAGCGCCTCTCCCCTGATCCCTGGCCTGCACCGCCAGGCGCACGTTCTCCAGCACCGACAGGTTGGGGAACAACTGCGTCAACTGAAACGCTCGCCCGAGACCGAGCCGCGTGCGCAGCGGCGCCGGCAGCGTGGTGATGTCGCGGCCTTGCAGCAGCACCTGGCCGCTGGAGGCTTGCAACTGCCCGCTGATGAGGTTGAACCAGGTCGTCTTGCCGGCGCCGTTGGGGCCGACGATGGCGGTGAGCGTGCCGGCTTCAAAGCGGCAGCTCACCGCATCGACGGCGACATGGCCACCGAAGCGGATCGTGAGGTCCCGGGTTTCGAGCAGCGCAGGCGTCATTTCAGCAGGCCCCCGGCGCGAAATGCCCAAGTGCCGGCTCGGCCAGCGCACTGCGCTGCCAGGGCCAGCCGAGGTCGGCGCCGGAGCCGCGCGCCGACACCCGGCCCCACAGACCGTAGAAAGCGCGGCCAGCCCAGACATGCGTGCTGTTGAAAGCGCGCTGGCAGGTGCTGGCCACGCCGGCCAGGCGATCGGCCATGCCCTTGATCGCGGCGACCTGCGCAGCGCTCTTGCGCGCGTAGTCAAGGCCTGTGTAGCCCCACCAATCCCAGCACGAATTGGTGGCCTCGGGGCTCGTCTGCGGGTAGAGCACGACGATGCGGTTGGTCTGTGCCCAGCGGTTGTAGCCGGTGCGCTCGACGTAGGTTTCGCCGAGGCTCGCCAGATTCTGCCCGCAGCCGTGCAGCACCACGTGCAGCCGGCAGCCGCCTTGTGCGCACCCATCGGGCACGTACAGCCGCGCCTCAGGGCCCATGCCGCGGCCGGGCGCGATGAACTCGTGCTGGTCGATGCGCAGCATGCGGCCGACGGGCGCATCGCGCGGGGCCAGCGGTCCGTAGAGGTGCATGAGGATCTCGCCAGCCACGTCGACATCGCAGTCCTGGATGTAGGGCAGGCCGCGCTTGGCGCAGGCATTGCCGAAATCGTCGGTGACCATGCCGTGCTCGGCGTCGACGTCGTTGCGGTAGCGCAGCTGCGCCGCGGGGACGAACGGCGCGTACCAGCGCGCCAGGTCGTCGGTGACGGGCTGCTTCACCGCGCTGTCGAGCTTGCCGGAGAACAGGTAGACCCGCGAGGCTTGCAGATTCGCCAGGTCGTCGATCCAGCCGAGCGAGGCCCAGCGCCGCGCCAAGGCTTGAAGCGACTCGACAGGAATGACCGTCTCGCGGCTCAGGCAGCGCCCGACGGCATGCAAGGCCGATCCTTCGGCACAGTGGTAGGGCCCGGCGGCGACCACGCCCACGCCGCGCTGGAAAGTCTTCGAATGCGCCACGTGCAACTGCACGGCCATGTAGCCGCCAGAAGACAGGCCGGAGAGGGTGGTCATCGCTGGGTCCACGCGCAGGTTGGGCAGCGGCTCGGCAGCCATCGCCGCGGCGGCCGAGGCAGCCGCCGCGCAAAGCACCCAAGCCTTCATCCGATCAGCGCTTGTTCCTGATCGGTATGTTCATCTCTTCGGCCTTGATCACGCGCACCAGCTCGGGCACGCCCCAGTCGAAAGCCGGGTCGACCTTGATCTTGAAATGGAACATGTCCTGCATGGCCTGGTGGTCTTCCTTGCGGAAGGTCATCTTGCCCTTGGGCGTTTCGAAACTCATGCCTTCCAGCGTGGCGATCAGCTTCTCGGTGCCGGTGTCGCCCTTGGTCTTCTTCAGCGCCTCCACCACCGCGATGCCCGCGCTCATGCCGCCGGCGGTGAAGAAGTCGGGCGGCGACTTGTACTTCGTGTAGTGGTTTGCCACCAGCCATTCGTTGACCGGGTTCTTCGGGATGCCGAAGTAGTAGTACGCCGCGCCCTCCATGCCGGGCACGCGCTTGTACTGCACCATCGCCGGCAGGATGTTGCCGCCGGTGGCGATCTCGATGCCGAAGCGCTGCGGCTCCATGTCGAGCATCTTGAACGGGATGGCGATGTTGCCGGCCCAGCCGATGGCCACCACCTTGCGCCCGGGCAGGCCCTTCAGCTTGTCGAAGATGCGCTGCGCGGCCGGCGTGATGTCGGTGGTGGCGAAGGGCACGTACTCTTCGTGAACGATCTTCGCTTTCTTGAAGGCCTCGCGCATCGCCTTGATGCCGTCGCGGCCGAAGGCGTAGTCCTGCGCCAGCGTGACGATGCTCGTGCCTTCCTTGTCGAAGGCCACCGCGTTGGCGATGGCGTCCTGGCTCGAACTGCGGCCGGTGCGGAATATGTAGCGGTTCCACTTCTCGCCGGTGATGGCGTCGGCCACTGCGGGCTCGACCAGCAGCAGCTTCTTGTTCTCTTCGGCCACCGGCAGCATGGCCAGCGCCACCGCCGAGCTGGTGGTGCCCACCGCCAGGTCGACCTTGTCGTCGGCGTAGGCCGCGGCGAGCAGCGTCTTGCCGAGGTCGGGCTTGCCCTGGTCGTCTTTTTCGATCACCACCAGCTTGCGGCCGGCCACGGTCATCGTGCCGCCGGTGGCGTAGTCCAGCCCCATCATGAAGCCCACCGACGACTGTTTGGCGTAAGCCTCCAATGCGCCGGTCTTGCCCATGATGTGGGCGATGCGGATGTCTTTGGGCGTGCCTTGCGCGAACGCGGCAGAGCCCGCGGCTAGCGCCAGGGTGGCGAACAATCTTCTCTTCATGGTGATGTCATCCTTCCAGTCTGGACGAGGGCAGGAACGCAAGGGCCGTGCCGAGCGCAGCTCATCAGTGCAAACCCTCGCAATTCGCCCGGTTTCGAGCCCAACTGACCGAGTATCAGGCAACCGATGACTGACGAACAAACAGCAGAGCGGCGCCGAGATGATCGAACTTCAGACATTGCTGTCGGCGATATCGCGCTGCACATCGATGGCGCCGGGCCGCGCACGATCGTGATGGTTCATGGCTGGCCCGACACCTGGCGGCTGTGGGACCGACAAGCGGAGCACTTTGCGCCGGCCCACCGCTGCGTGCGTTTCACGCTGCCCGGCTTCGACATCGCCCAGCCACGGCGCGGCTGCTCGCTCGATGAGGTGGTCGGCTGCATCGGCCGTGTGCTCGACGCCGTGAGCCCGGATGCGCCGGTGGTGCTGATGCTGCACGACTGGGGCTGCCTGTTCGGCTACCAGTACGCACTGCGCCACCCGCAGCGCGTGGCGGCGGTGGTCGGCATCGACGTCGGCGATGCGCACAGCAGCGACTTCCGGCGCAGCCTGCCGCCGGGCGCCAAGCTGATGGTGGCGAGCTACCAGCTCTGGCTGGCGCTGGCCTGGCGTGCTGGCGGCCTGGGCTTGGTGAAGATTGCCGACGGCATGACACGCTGGATGGCGCGCACGATGGGCTGCCGCAGCGACCCGGCCGCCATCGGTGCGTGCATGAACTACCCCTACGACATCACCTGGACCGGCTCACACGGCGGCTACCGCGGCCTGCTGCCGCTGGACCCACCCTGGCCGATGTTCTACGCCTGGGGTTCGCGCAAGCCCTTCACGTTCCACAGCGGCGGCTGGGTGCAGCGCCTGAGCGCCCAGCCGCAGCACCGCGCGATGGCCTTCGATTGCGGGCACTGGGTGATGAGGAGCCGCGCGCACGAATTCAACGCGGCCGTGAGCGACTGGCTTTCCCAACGTTCGAACTGACTGATGAGCTCCGCTTTACCCACCACCGAGCGGGCGGACGCGGTGATGGTTAGCATCACGCCCGCATCGCCATGACCCTGCCCACCCCCGCACCCCGCGTGCTCATCGTCGACGACCACGCCATCGTGCGTCTGGGCGTGCGCCACCTGCTCGGCGCGCAGGTGCAGCTCAGCGAAGCGGCCACACTCACCGAAGCGCTGGTGATCCTGCAGGCCGAGCCGATCGCGCTGGTGTTGCTGGACTTGAGCCTGGCCGACGAGTTCTCGCTCGGCGCGATGCCGCGCCTGCGCGAAGTGCGGCCGGGGCTGAAGGTGATCGTGCTCACCTCGCTGGCCGAACACCTGTACGCCGAGCGCGCGTTGCGCGCCGGTGCCGATGGGTTCGTGATGAAGACCGAACTCGGCAGCACGCTGCGCCAGGCGATCGAGACGGTGCTCGCTGGCGGCCTGCATGTCAGCGCCGGGCAGCAGCAGGCGCTGCTGCGGCGCGTCTCCAGCGCCGGCACGGCGGCGGCCAAACCCGAGCTCTCGGCGCGCGAAGTCGAGGTCTTGCGTCTGGTCGCCGCGGGCAAGACGACACGCGGAATCGCCGATGCGCTGAACCGCAGCGTGAAGACCATCGAGACGCACAAGCAGGCGCTGAAAACCAAACTCGGCGCCGACTCGCCGGCAATGCTCGTGCGCGTGGCGCTGAGCTGGTTCGGTGAGGGCGCGTGAAGCGGCGCGTTGTCGCCGTCGTCCTGTGCTGCGCCCTCGGCGCCACGGCCGCGCCGAACGAAACGCACGAGCCCGCCTATTCGCACACCACGCAGCGTGGCGACACGCTCATCCACCTGGCGCGCCGCTACCTGGCCGAGCCGCGCGGCTGGCCCGAGCTGGCGCGGGCCAACCGGCTGCGCGACGCCAACCGCATCGCCACCGGCAGCCGCATCGACATCCCGTTGCGCCTGATGCGCAGCGAATCGGTGCCGGCCGAGGTGCTGCGCGTGGCGGGTGACGCGCGTGGCGCCGGCGATGCCGCGCTGGCCGCCGGCCAGGCGTTGCCCGAAGGCGACAGCGTGACCACCGGCGCCGATGGCCAGGCGGTGCTGCGCCTGGTCGACGGCACGGTCTTGCGCCTGCGCAGCGGCTCGAGCTTGCGCTTGCGCGAATCCAGGCGGCTGCCCGATGCTGAAGCGCAGCGCAGCAGCGCGCGGCTCGAACGCGGCCGTGTCGATGTGCAAGCCACGCGGCCAGCGGCCGGCCGGCCGGGCTTCGAGATCAGCACACCGCAAGGCGTGCTGGCCGTGCGCGGCACCGAGTTCCGCGTTGCCGTGGAAAGCGACACCACGCGCAGTGAGGTGCTCAGTGGCGTGGTCGCGGCGGGCGCGACCGAAGTCAGCGGCGGCTTCGGTACGCTGATCGACACCCGCGGCCGTGTCTCGGCACCGCAGCCGCTGCTCGCCGCGCCGCCCACGGCCGCCTTGCCGGCACTGCAAGAGCGCGTGCTGCTGCGTTTTGCGCTGCCTGCGCTGGCCGGCGCGGTGGCCTGGCGCGCGCAGCTGCTGCCGGCAGCGCCGCCGCAAGACCTGGTGTTGGCCGACCTCCGCAGCACCGGCACCGAGTTGCGCCTGGCCGACGTGGCCGATGGCGATTACGTGTTGCGGCTGCGCGGTGTGGACGCCAACGGCCTCGAAGGCCGCGACGCGCTGCACGCCTTTCGCCTCAAGGCGCGGCCCGAAGCGCCGCTGCCTACCAACCCACAGCCGGGCGCGCAGCTGTTCGGCGATCGGGTCGAGTTCTCCTGGGCGCAGAACCCTGAAGCGCAGAGTTATCGCTTGCAGATCGCCGCCGACGCCGCGTTCAGCCAGGAGCTGCGCGAATCGGCCGGCCTCACCGAGCCGCTGCTGGCCCTCGGCGGCCTGGCAACGCAGCGCTACCACTGGCGCGTGGCCAGCGTGCGCGGCGCCGACGACCGCGGCCCGTGGGGCGATGCGCGCAGCTTCGAGCTGCGGCCGCAGCCACCGACGCCGCCGCCCGCGGCCTTGAGCGACAGCAGCGTCAGCTTCGCCTGGGAGGCGCGCCCGGGCCAGACCTTCGACTTCCAGCTCGCGCGTGACGCCGCGTTCAACGACCGGGTCGTCGAGCGCCGGCTCGATGCACCGCGCATCGAAGTGCCGCTGTCCAGCCTGCCCGGCCCGGGGCGCTACTTCGTGCGCTTGCGCGCGATCGAGGCCGACGGCTTTGTCGGCCCGTTCAGCGCGGTGCAGCAGTTCGAACTGCAGAACTGCGTACGCGACGGCAGCCAGCGCTGCGTGAGCAGCGGCGAGCAGACGCTGCGCTTGCAGTGAACAAGCGCGCTTGGCGCGACGTGTGGTGGATCGCCGCCGGCCTGGCCCTGCTGGCCTGGGCGCTGGCCGCCGGCGGCTGGACTTGGCGCCTGGACCGGCTGCTCTACGACATGGCGATGGCGGCCTGGCGCGAGGCGCCGCCCGAGGACATCGTGATCGTCGCCATCGACGACCGCAGCATCGCCGAGATCGGCCGCTGGCCCTGGGCGCGCGCGGTGCACGCCACGCTGCTCGAGCGCATCGCCGCAGCCGCACCGCGCGGCGTGGTGCTGGACATGGTGCTCAGCGAAGACGCGGCGCACGACGAGGTGCTGGCCGCCGCGCTGGCCCGGGCGCAGGTGCAGCGCGTGCCGGTGGTGATGCCGGTGGCCTGGCAGACCGTGGCCGGGCTGCCCGGCGGCGCGGGCCTGGGAGCGCTGGAGCCGCAGGCCGCATTGCGCGCGAGCGTGCGCCTGGGCGCCGCCGAAGCCGTGGTGGACAGCGACGGCGTGCTGCGCCACGCCTTCCTGCGCGCCGGCCCGGCGGCGCGGCCCTATCCGCACCTGGCACTGGCGCTGCTCGACGCAGCCGGGCAGGCGCCGCACGCGCGCCTGCCCATCGACGCCGCACCACCGGCAACGTTCGACGTGACTGACGCCGAACGCTGGCGCCGCGACGGCCGCTTCGCGATCCGCTACCTGGGCGCGCCGGGCAGCTTCCAGCGGCTGGCCTACATCGATGTGCTGGCCGGCCGGATCGCGCCCGAGCAACTGCGCGGCCGCTACGTGCTGGTGGGCATGACGGCGCAAGGCCTGGGCGACACGCTGGCCACGCCGGTGAACGCCAGCGCCAAGGCGATGCCCGGCGTGGAAGTGCTGGCCAACATCGTGCACACCTTGCGCAGCGGCCAGGCCATCGCCAGCCCGTCAATACAAGCGCAGGCGCTGGCCTCGGCGCTGCTCGTGGCGCTGCTGGTGGCGGCGATGTCGCGCCTGGGGCCGCGCCGTGCGCTGCCGTTCATGCTCGGCGCCGTGCCGTTGCTCGTGCTGGCGCCGTTGGTGGCGATGCGCTTGGGCGTTTTCGCCAGCACCGTGCCGGCGGCGCTGGCACTGCTGCCGGCGTATCCGCTGTGGAGCTGGCGCCGGCTGGAGCGCGCGATGAGCGGCCTGGACGACGAGTTGCAGCGCCTGGCGGCACAACCACTGCTCGGCGCCGCAGGGCTCGACGACAGCGACGACCCAATCGCCACGCGCCTGGAGCTGCTGCAGCGCGGTGTGCAGACGGTGCGCGATGCGCAAGGTTTTCTGGCCGAGGCGCTGGCCGCCTTGCCCAGCGCCGTGCTGGTGGCCGACCCGTCGGGCCGCGTGCTGCTGGCGAATCAGCGCGCCGCGGCGCTGTTCGAGGTGGGCAGCGCTGACGAGCTGCACGGCCTGGACCTGGCGCGCCTGCTCGGCGAATTCACGAGCCGCGGCGACACGCCCTGGGCCGAGCTGATCCACAGCCCGAAGTCGCTGGTCGTCGAAGCCCGCTCGCCCGGCACCGCGGACACACCGGAGCACGGTGAGCTGCTCATCCACCTCGACAGCGCCGCCTTGCGCGGCCAGCGCTGCCTGGTGGTGGCCATCACCGACGTGCAGGCGCTGAAGGCCGCCGAGCGCCAGCGCGAGGAGGCGCTGGCCTTCGTGTCGCACGATATGCGCTCTCCGGCGCAGGCCATCGTCACACTGGCCGATCTGCACGCCCAAGGCGCACTGGCGGATGTGCACGCCCAGCGCGCGCCGGGCGTGCCGGACGCAGGCTTCGTGGCCGAGGTGCGACAACTCGCCTTGCGCACGCTGAGCCTGTCCGACGAGTTCGTGCGCGCTGCGCAAGCGCAGACGCGGCCGCTGCAAATCGAAGCGCTGACGCTGGCCGACTTGCTCGACGCCGGCCTGGCGGAGCAACAAGCGCCGGCGCGCGCTGCGGGCCTGCACCTGCTGCGCGAGATCGACGCGAGCGACGCCGCCCGTTGTGTCCACCTCGACCGGCTGCTCGTCGAGCGCGCGATTGCCAACCTCGTCTCCAACGCGCTGCGCCACAGTCCGCCGGCCGGCACGGTGTTCATCGGCGCGGCGCTGCATGGCCAGCGCTTGAGCATCACGGTGCACGACCAGGGGCCAGGCCTGAGCGCGGCCCAGCAGGCCCTGCTCGAGCAGGGCAGCGGCGGCCTGCCGCTGGGCCATGCGCGCGGCGTGGGGCTGGGCCTGCAATTCGTGCAGCAGGTGGCGGCGCGCCATGGCGGACGGCTGCGCGCCGAATCGAGCCAGGCGGGCGCGCGCCTGGTGCTCGAGCTGCAATCGATGCCCGAAACCGGGCCGGCGCCTGAGACGACATCAGGGAATCCCTGAGCCGTCTTTGGGGGCCTTTCCCCGGGCGATTCCGCCGCGCCCGGATGGTGCCGCGCAGACCACCGCCCTACCCTGCGCAGCATGACAAGCAACCAGATGTCACCGGGTGGGGCGATGAAGCTGCAATATTGGTGGAAGGGGCTGCGCCACAGATTCGCAGCCCGGGCGCACAACCAGCCTGCCTTGCGACTGCACACGCTGGGCATCGCCAAGAGCGACTGGGGGCTGTTGCGCCAGGTGCTGGCGCCGGTGGCCGACAGCCTGGGCTTGCAGTTCACGCTGGACGAACACCAGGGCGACCTGGTGCTGGCGGAGAAGTTCTTCGCGGCGAACATGTCGCCGCAGGCGCTGGCGGCATGGGCCGAAGACCGGCCGCTGGTCTGGGTGGCGCTGTCGGCGCTGGGCCGCATCGAACCGGGCGATCGGCAAGCATTGATCGAGCGCAACCAGCGCGGGCTGAAGACGCAGCTGCAGGCCTTGAAACTGGTGCAGCGCCTGTCGTCGCGATGGCAAAGCAGCGGCTGGGAGCACAGCGATGACGACAGCGCCGCGCCGTCTGTGCCCGACGCGGCGCCGCTGTCCGAACCCGACACGCTGGAAGTCGACCCGCCGCCGCTGGACGCCGCTCGCTTGCGCCTGGTGGTGCATCTGTTGCGCGGCATGAACGACCCGGCGCAGGAGCCTCTGTCGGCCAGCTATGGCCCCGGTGCCGATCTGCACGTGGATTTCGCGATGCGCCTGGTCAAGCTCGATCCGATGGCGCAGCAGTTCCTGCGCTTGCGCCGCACGTTGCCGAAGCCGCAGCCGGTGGCAACACCCGGCGATGACGCGACGGTGCGCGAACTCGACGAGGCGGTGTGGGACATCGGCATCGCCTGCGGCAGCTTCAGGCTGCTCGGCGCCGCGCCCGACTGGTGGGCGCAGCCGCTCACCGCCAGCGTCAGCGGCGGCGAAGCTGCGTCGATGGCGCTGGAGATCGATATCAGGCGCTTCACGCGCCTGCCACGCTACCTCGATCTTGCGCGCCGCGTACTCGAAGCACCGCAACGCACGATCACCCCGGCCGAGTTGCAGCGACAAACCGGCGTGACGGCGCTGGAAATGCGCCGATTTCTGCAAGCCAGCCTGTTCCTGGGCCTGGTGCACTGGGTGTGGCCGGAGCGGCCGCTGCGCTGAGTCAGCGCTGCGCCAGCGGCGATGCCGGCGGCGCTGCGCCAGCAGCGCCCGCCGACTCGGCCGGCGCTGCAGTGTCAGACTCCCACAGCACGGTGCCCACCGCAAAGGCTATTGCAGCGACCCACAGCAGCGCGGGCACGGCCACGCGGTGGGCATGCGCGAGCCCGGTCTCGAGGTCGATTTCGGCGTGGCGTCTCATGGTCTCTCCCTGCGCTGGACGACGTCGGCCGTCGGCACCGCCGAGTCGATCCGTCCCGGCCGGCAGACTCAATCCCCAACATCGTTGTTAGGGGGTGGCGACTCGCTGTCACCCGGCCCTTGGAGCACGCCAGCCCGGCGCACGGCGGCCCAGGTGGCCACGAAAGGAATGGGGTGGTTCATCGTCTGCTTCCTGCGTCAGCGAAGGCGAGGTGCCTTCGCTTGGAAAGACGAGAACAACGGCCGGAAGCGGACAGGCCCTTCAGCGTGCCGCGTGCAGCAGCAACTCGGCCAGCGCCTGCGGCGCGCTGACCATCGGGCAATGCCCGGTGGCCATCTCCACCACCTGCCAGCCCGGCAGGCTGCGCACGCGCTCGTGGTGCAGCTTGGCAGTCGCGAGGACCGGCGCGGTGCAGGCGATGTAGGTGCGCGGCAGCTCGCCCGGGCGCGCTGCGTCGTAGTGCAAGACGTCGTGGTACGGGCCGAAAGGATGTGGCACTTGCCGGCGCAGCAGCCAGTCGCGGTCACTGCCTTGAACGCCGAACAACGCCGGGTCCACCGGCGGCAACGCGCCGACGCCAGCACGTCCTGCACATGCGTGTGCAGCGTGATCGACGCGTGGCGCAGGTGCGCACGATCGCCGTCGCCGCTCAGCGTCACCGCATGCGCCTCGTGCCCGGCGGCGACGAGCAGCGTGCCCATTGCGCTGCGCGCGAAGGTCTCGAACATGCTGCGCGCGGCGAGCTGCAAGACCTTCGCTGCGTCGAGCGCCGAGACCGGGTTCGCGGGTGGGGGTGGCGTGGGCACGGCCCGGGAGCGTACACCGGCTCCACAATGCCGCGCTCCACCTGCCCGAGGACCGCTCGACATGCTCGACGAACTGCGACAGGCTGCGCGCCGGCAGCGTGGCGCGCGCGAACTGCGCGCGCTGGTACGCGGCTGCAAGCAGTTGCTCTCCGGGCGTGGCGAGATGGGCGGCCTGCCGGTCGCGCTGCAGGTCATCGAAGGCCTGGTGGACCTGGACGACGAATGGCTTGACGCCTTCTTCGCCCACCTGGCGAACGATCTGAGCCCCGACCCGGCCCGCGTGCTGCGCCTGGCCCAGGCCTACGAGAAGACGCCCGACCCGCCGCACCTGGCCGCGCTGACGATGGCCGTGGAGCCGCCGCGCCAGGAGCTGCTGCGCCGGCTGAACCGCGCGCCGGGCGGCACGGCGGCGGTGCTGCGGCTGCGCCGCGCGCTACTCGAACGGCTCGCCCGCCGCCCCGAACTCGGTGGCATCGAGGCCGACCTGCTGCATCTGCTGTCGTCGTGGTTCAACCCCGGCTTCCTGCGCATGCAACGGGTCGACTGGCAATCGCCCGCGCAGCTGCTGGAGAAAATCATCCACCACGAAGCGGTGCATCAGGTCGATGGTTGGGAGGACCTGCGCCGGCGCCTGCAGCCGGATCGGCGCTGCTTCGGCTTCTTCCACCCGCAGCTGCCCGACGAGCCGTTGATCTTCGTCGAGGTGGCCCTGCTGCCGGAGATGCCGGACTCGATCGCACCGCTGATCGACAAGCGCTCCACACCGCTGGCGAGCGAACGCTTTCGCGTCGCCGCCTTCTACAGCATCAGCAACTGCGAGCCGGGCCTGCGCGGCGTCTCGCTGGGCAACTTTCTGATCAAGAGCGTGGCGCTGCAATTGAAGCGCGAGCTGCCGCGGCTGAAGACCTTCTGCACGCTGTCACCGATCCCGCGGCTGGCGACCTGGCTGCTCGGCGGACCTGACCTGGCGGCGATGCCCGGCCTGCGCAAAGGGCAGGCGGCCGCCCTGCACGCAGCGCGCGAGCGGCTGCTCGTGCGCGCTGACGGTGACCTGGGCGCCTTGCAGGCTGCATCGCTGCACGAGCGGCTCGACGACGGAGACCACCAGGCGCTGTTGTTGCTCGGCGCGGCCTACCTCGGGCTGCTCGCCACCACGCCGCAGGGCGACCCGGTGGCGCGTTTTCACCTCGACAACGGCGCACGCCTGGAACGGCTGAACCTGTCGGCCAACCTGTCCCCTACCGGGCTGCGGCAGAGCTTCGGGCTGATGGTGAACTACCTCTACGATCTGGAGAAGATCGAGGCCAGCCACGCGCGCTTTCGCGCCGGCGAGGTGGTGCGGTCCCGGGCAGTCGCGGCGCTGCTCTGACAACCATTCACATGATGGAGACCAATATGCCCTTTCCCTCTTTCCCGGTGCGGCGCGCGCTGCTGGCCACGTTCGCTCTCGCTTTCAGCTGCCCGGCGGTACTGGCGCAGGCCTCGGCCTGGCCGGCCAGGCCGGTGACCATCGTCGTGCCCTTCCCGCCCGGCGGCGGCACCGATGCTTTCGCGCGGCCGCTCTTCGCGACGATGACGAAGAACCTGGGCCGTCAGTTCGTCATCGACAACAAGGGCGGCGCCGGCGGCACGCTGGGCGCCACGCTTGCCGCGAAGGCTGCGCCCGACGGCTACACCTTCTTCATGGGCGCCGTGCACCACGCCATCGCGCCGAGCATGTACCCCAAACTCGACTACAACATCGAGACCGATTTCGTGCCGGTCGGCCTGATCTCCAGCGTGCCCCAGGTGATCGTGGTCAATCCGTCGCGCGTGCAGGCGACGACGTTGCCGCAGCTGCTGGAGACACTGCGCAAGAACCCGGCCAAGCTGAACTACGGCTCGGCCGGCAACGGCACCTCGCACCACCTGGCCGGCGAACTCTTCAAGCTGCAGACCCAGACCTTCATCACGCACATCCCCTACCGCGGCGCCGGGCCGGCGCTGCAAGACCTGATCGCCGGCCAGGTGGATCTGATGTTCGACGGCCTGGGCTCGTCGGCGGCGCACATCAAGGCCGGGCGACTGAAAGCCATCGCGGTGGCCAGCGCGCAGCGCGCGCCGGGCTTCCCCGACGTGCCCACCAGCACCGACGGTGGCGTGCCCGGCTACCAGGTGGCCACCTGGTACGGCCTGTGGGCGCCCAAAGGCACGCCGCGTGACGTCGTCGAGAAGATGCAGGCCGAGATGAAACGGGCGCTGACCGGCGACGAGCTGCGCGCCATCTGGACCGGCCTGGGCACGGCCACGCCCGACCTGTGGGGCGATGCGTTCGGGCGCTTCGTCTCCGCCGAGGTGAAACGTTGGGCCGAGGTGGTGAAAACGTCCGGGGCCAAGCTCGAATGATCGACCGATGAACCTCTATTCCGCGTTGCGTGGGGCTTTCCCGGCAGACCTCGACAGCACCGCCGTCGAAACGGCCGACACCCCGACGCCGCAGCACTACACCTGGCGCGACCTCGAGCGCGGCTCGGCGATGCTGGCCAACCTGCTCGGCGCACTGGAGCTGCCGCCGGCCTCGCGCATCGCCGTGCAGGTGGACAAGAGCGTGGAGGCGCTGATGCTGTACCTGGCCGTGCTGCGCGCCGGCCATGTCTACCTGCCGCTGAACAACGCCTACCAGGCCAGCGAGGTCGGCTACTTCATCGGCAACGCCGAGCCGGCGGTGGTGGTGTGCAGCGGCCGGGCTTTCGGCTGGGTCAGCCGGCTCGCGTTCACGCAAGGCGTGCAGCAGGTCTACACGCTGGACGACAACCGCAGCGGCACGCTGCTCGACCGGGCCGCGTACTGCAACGACCGCCAGCAGCCGGTGGCACGCGCCGCCGACGAGCTGGCCGCGATCCTCTACACCAGCGGCACCACCGGGCGCAGCAAGGGCGCGATGCTGACGCATGGCAACCTGCTCTCCAATGCGCGGGTGCTGAAAGACTTCTGGGGATGGCAACAAGGCGACGTGTTGATCCACGCGCTGCCGATCTTCCACGTGCATGGCCTGTTCGTCGCGTCGCACGGCGCGCTGCTCAATGGCAGCAAGATGATCTGGTTCTCCAAATTCGATGCGCGCGCCACCATCGCCCGCTTCGCCGAAGCCACGGTCTTCATGGGTGTGCCGACGCTGTACGTGCGCATGCTCGCCGAGGCCACACTGACGCGCGAGGCCTGCACGCCGGTGCGGCTGTTCATCAGCGGCTCGGCGCCCTTGCTCGCCGAGACCTTCGACAGCTGGCGCGAGCGCACCGGCCACACGCTGCTCGAGCGCTACGGCATGAGCGAGACGGTGATGCTCGCCTCCAACCCCTACCGCCCCGAGGCCGCGCGCCGCGGCGGCACGGTGGGCCTGCCGCTGCCCGGCGTGGGCCTGCGCGTGCACGACGACAAAGGTGCGCCGCTGCGCCAGGGCGAAGTGGGCGGCATCGAGGTGAAGGGCCCGAACGTCTTCAAGGGCTACTGGCGAATGCCGGAGAAGACCGCCGACGAGTTCACTACCGACTTGTGGTTCAAGACCGGCGACGTGGGCAAGATCGACGCCGACGGCTTCGTCACGATCGTCGGCCGCAGCAAGGACTTGATCATCAGCGGCGGCTACAACGTCTATCCGGCCGAGATCGAAGGCTTCGTCAACGAGCTGCCCGGCGTGGCCGAGTCGGCGGTGGTGGGCGTGCCCCACCCGGACTTCGGCGAGGCGGTGGTGGCGGTGCTCGTGGCCCAGCCCGGCGCCGCCGTCGACGTTGCCGCGGTGACCGCCGCGCTGAAAGCGAAGATCGCCGCCTTCAAGGTGCCCAAGCGGGTCTTCGTGGTGCCCGAGCTGCCGCGCAATCCGATGGGCAAGGTGCAGAAGAACCTGCTGCGCGAGCAGCACAAGGGCTTGTTCGGGGCTTGAGCGGTTTCGTTTGGACGACCCAGCTATTTTCGATTGGCCGACCAGCTTGCTTTCATTTGGACGATCACGTCATTTACGATCGGCCGATGTTCCCGCCCCCGCCCGCCCGCCCCGACGGCTACCCCCGCTTCGCCCTCGGGCCGCTGCTGGAGGCGCTGTCCGACACGCCGGTGGTGCTGCTGCACGGCCCGCGCCAATGCGGCAAGACGACGCTGGCGCGGCGCGCCTGCGAGCCGGCCGGCTACGGCTACCTGAGCTTCGACGACGACGCGCTGCGCGCCGCGGCACTCGCCGACCCGGCGGGCTTCTTCGCCGAGCTGCCGCCGCGCATGGTGCTCGACGAAGTGCAGCGCGTGCCCGAGATCTTCACCTCGCTCCAGCGCCTGGTCGACCGTGATCGCACGCCGGGCCGCTTCCTGCTCACCGGCTCGGTCAACGTGCTGCTGCTGCCGCGGCTGGCGGATTCGCTGGCGGGACGCTTGCAGACGCTGCGGCTGCATGCCCTGGCGCAGTGCGAGCTGGCCGGGCAGGACAGCGGCTTCCTCGATGCGCTGTTTTCGGGGCGCTTCGCGATGCGCAGCCACGAGCGGCTGGGTACCGAGCTCGCCGAGCGCATCGCCGCCGGCGGCTTCCCGGCGGCGCTGGCGCGCGCGCCGCATCGCCGCCGCGAGTGGTACCGCGCCTATCTGGAGACCCTGGTGCAGCGCGACGTGCAGGACCTGCGCCGCATCGGCGCGCTCGATGCGCTGCCGCGCCTGCTCGAGATGGCCGCAGGGCAGACTGCACACCTCATCAACGTGGCCGCGCTGGCGGGGCCGTTCCAGCTCACGCGCCCGACGATCAGCGATTACGTGACGCTGCTGGAGCGCGTCTTTCTCGTCGAACAGATCCCGCCCTGGCACAACAACCGGCTCAGCCGTCTCGTCAAGACACCGAAGCTGCACCTGTGCGATACCGGCCTCGCGGCGGCGCTGCTGCGCGTGGACGCGGCCGGGCTGTGGCGCGACCGCACGCTGCTCGGCCAACTGCTCGAGACCTTCGTGGCGCAGGAGTTGAAACGCATGGCGAGCTGGCAAGCGCAGCCGATCGCCTTCCACCACTTCCGCGACAAGGATGGCGTCGAGGTCGATCTGGTGCTCGAGCGTGGTGCACAGGAACTGGCCGGCGTCGAGGTGAAAGCCTCGGCGACCGTCACCGACGCCGACTTCCGCGGCCTGCGCAAGCTGCGCGGCGCGGCCGGCCAACGCCTCGTTTGTGGCGTGGTGTTGTACGACGGCGAGCTGGCGCTGCGCTTCGGCGAGAGGCTGTACGCAGTGCCGCTGCGCGCGTTGTGGGAGACGAAGAGGGCGGGCGCTTCGGGATGAGCCCTTCAGCGTGCACCAACGTCTCTTGCCCGCGCTGCGGCCGCTCGTTCCACTGCGGCGCCGAGAGCCCCGCGCCGTGCCCGTGCACGGCGATCAACGTTCCACCTGAGGTGCTGGTGGCGCTGCGCACCCGCTACCGGGGCTGCTTGTGCGGGACTTGTCTTGCGCAGATGGCCGCTCGGACGCTCGGCGCGGAACACCCACGTTTTCCCTGAGTGATGCTGCTCTGCGCAAGGGCGCGCCCGTCGACGCTGCAGCGATGAATGGGGAAAGAACGGGGTTCTCCGACAAGGGCTCGTGGCGCATGATCGACGCAGCAAGCAGCAGCCCAGCACGTTCGACCATCACAACACCATGCCCAGCGCCGATGGAGGATCGAAGCGTGCCGGTGCGCCGCCGCTGCTCAGCGTGGCCGGGGTGTCGGTTCGCTTCGGCGGCATCGTCGCGCTCGACGGGGTCAGTTTCGACGTCCAGGCGGGGCAGATCGCCGGGCTGATCGGCCCGAATGGCGCCGGCAAGACGACACTCTTCAATTGCCTGTCGCGGCTCTACGAATGCGACGACGGCGCTATCAGTTTCGACGGCCAGCCGCTGCTCGCCCAGCCCAAACACCGCATCGCCACGCTCGGCATCGGCCGCACCTTCCAGAACGTGGCGCTGTTCGCCAAGATGAGCGTGCTCGAAAACGTGATGGTCGGGCGGCATTGCCGCACCGCGAGCGGTTTTTTCTCGAACGCGCTGCGCTTGCCGGGCGTGGCCGCCGAGGCGCGTGCGACGGCCGAGCGCGCGCGCGAGCTGGTGCACTTCGTCGGCCTGGACGCGCTCGCCGACTCGGTGGCCGCGTCGCTGCCGTTTCCGCTGCAAAAACGCGTCGAGCTGGCGCGAGCGCTGGCCAGCGATCCGAAGCTGCTGCTGCTCGACGAGCCGGCCGCCGGTCTCAATCACGACGAAGTCGGCGCGCTCGGCCGGCTGATTCGCGACATTCGCGATCGCTTGGGAACGACAGTGCTGCTGGTCGAGCACCACATGAGCCTGGTGATGAGCGTCTCGGACCAGGTGGTCGCGCTGAACTTCGGCCGCAAGATCGCCGACGGCACGCCGGCCGAGGTGCGCGCGCATCCGCAGGTGATCCAGGCCTACCTCGGGACGGCGGCATGAGCGCGAATGGCCGCTCCAAAGCGCTCATCCCGTGCCTTAGGGTGCACCGGTGAACCTCCTCGAAGTGGAGAACCTGCACGCCGGCTACGGCTTGACGCGCGTGCTGCACGGCATCAGCTTCGCCATGGCCGAAGGATCGATCACCACCTTGCTCGGCGCCAACGGCGCCGGCAAGACGACGACCTTGCGCGCGCTGTGCGCGATGGTCAAGCCGCAGGGCACGGTGCGCTTCGGCGGCGCGCGCATCGACGCCAAGGCCACCGAGGACATCGTGCGCCTGGGCATCGCGCATGTGCCCGAAGGGCGCGGCACCTTCGTGCACCTGTCCACCGAAGAGAACCTGCGCCTGGGCGCCTACGTGCGCAACGACAAGGCCGGGGTCGAGCAGGACTTCGAGCGCATCTACGGCTACTTCCCACGCTTGAAGGAGCGGCGCCATCAACAGGCCGGCACGCTGTCGGGCGGCGAACAGCAGATGCTCGCGGTGTCGCGCGCGCTGATGCTGCGCCCGAAGCTGCTGCTGCTCGATGAACCCTCGTTCGGCCTCGCGCCGTTGATCGTGCGCGAGCTGTTCGACATCCTGCGCACGATCAACCAGCGCGAGCGAGTGAGCATCCTGCTGGTCGAGCAGAACGCGGCGATGGCGCTCGATCTGGCCGATCACGCGTACCTGATCGAAACCGGGCGCATGGTGCTTTCGGGCAGCGCGGAAGAAGTCAAGCGCAACGACGCGGTGCGCGCGTCCTACCTCGGCTATTGACGATGGAAACCTTCGTCCATCAAGTGCTCGCGGGCCTGGCCACCGGCGGCATCTACGCCAGCGTCGCGCTGGCCCTGGTGATGATCCACCAGGCGACGCACCTGCTCAATTTCGCACAGGGCGAGATGGCGATGTTCTCGACCTACATCGCGTGGGCGCTGATCAACGCCGGCGTGCCGTACTGGGCCGCCTTCTTCCTGACCATTGCCTTTGCATTCGTGCTCGGCCTGGCGATCCAGCACTTCGTGATGCGCAACATCCGCAGCACTTCGGTGCTGCCGCTGGTGATCGTGTTCATCGGCCTGCTCGTCATCTTCAACAGCGTGGCCGGCTGGATCTTCACCTACACCATCAAGGTCTTTCCGAGCCCCTTCCCGAAAGAGCCGTTGTTCGGCCAGAAGTACGTCTCGTCGCACGAGCTCGGAGCGATCATCGTCACGCTGATCGTGCTCGGCTTGCTGTGGGCGTTCTTCCGCTTCACCTCGCTCGGCCTGGCGATGCGCGCGGCGGCGCAGAACCCGGCGTCGAGCCGGCTCGTCGGCATCCGCGTCGCCTGGATGCTCGCGCTCGGCTGGGGATTGGCGGCCTCGGTCGGCGCGGTGGCCGGCATGATGGTCGCGCCGATCGTCTATCTCGATCCGAACATGATGGCCGGCATCCTGCTCTATGCGTTCGCCGCGGCGCTGATCGGCGGCATCGACAGCCCGGGCGGCGCCGTCTTCGGCGGCTTTCTGGTCGGCGTGCTGGAGAACGTGCTCGGCGCCTATGTGGTCGGCAACGAATTGAAGCTCGGCGTGGCGCTGGTGCTGATCATCGGCGTGCTGCTCGTCAAGCCTTCGGGCCTGTTCGGGTCGGTGCAGGTGACGCGGGTGTGAGGACAGGATGAGCGCCATCGCCCCCCCGACCGCTGCCATCGGCGCGACGCCCGCCGACGGCCGCCGCTGGCGCCTGATCGGCCTGGCGCTGCTGCTCATCGCCGCCTGTGCACTGCCTTTCGTGCTGAGCAACTACCGCACCTTCCAGTTCACGCTGGTGCTCGTCTATGCCATTGCGCTGCTGGGCCTGAACATCCTGACCGGCTACAACGGCCAGATCTCGCTCGGCCACGGTGCGTTCTATGCCATCGGCGCCTACGTCGCGGCGATCCTGATGGACCGCTTCGGTGTGCCGTACTGGGCGACCGTGCCGCTGGCCGGTGCGCTGTGCCTGGTGGTCGGCTTCCTGTTCGGCTTGCCTGCGCTGCGCCTGGAAGGGCACTACCTCGCGCTGGCCACTTTCGCGCTCGGCGTCACGATGCCGCAACTGCTGAAGAACAAACATGTCGAGCAGTGGACCGGCGGTGTGCAGGGCATCGTGATCGTCAAGCCCGACGCGCCCTTCGGCCTGAAGCTGAGCCCCGACCAGTGGCTCTACCTGTTCACGCTGGCGATCACGGTCGTGATGTTCGTAATCGGCTGGAACCTGCTGCGCGGCAAGGTCGGCCGCGCGCTGGTGGCGATCCGCGACCAGCCGATCGCCGCTGCGGCGATGGGCATCGACACCGCGCTGTACAAGTCGCTGGCTTTCGGCGTGAGCGCGATGTACACCGGCATCGCGGGAGCGCTGGGCGCCATCGCGGTGCAGTTCGTCGCGCCCGACAGCTTCGTGATCGGACTGTCGATCAGCCTCTTGATCGGCATCGTCATCGGCGGCCTCGCGTCGATCCAGGGCGCGATCTACGGCGCACTGTTCATCCAGTTCATCCCCAACGTCGCCGACCATCTCTCGAAGGCCGCGCCGTGGGCGATCTACGGCATCTTCCTGATCGGTTTCATGTTCCTGATGCCGATGGGCATCAACGGTGCGATCCGCCTCGGCTGGGCGCGGTTTCGCCATCGCAAGGCAGCCCAGCGAGAAGGCGGCTGAGCTGCCGCCACCACTCGGAGACACATCATGTCAGTCAAACACCTGCTTGCCGGCGCCAGTACCGCGATCGCGCTGGCCATCGCCGTCATTCCTGCCGCGGCGCAGAAGAAGTACGACCCGGGCGCTTCAGACACCGAGATCAAGATCGGCCAGACCATGCCCTACAGCGGCCCCGCGTCGGCCTACGGCACGATCGGCAAGGTCGAGGCGGCGTACTTCAAGATGATCAACGAACAAGGCGGCATCAACGGCCGCAAGATCAACTTCATCAGTCTCGATGATGGCTACAGCCCGCCGAAGACGGTGGAGATGGTGCGCCGCCTGGTCGAGCAGGACGAGGTGCTGCTCGTCTTCCAGACGCTGGGCACGCCGTCCAACACCGCGATCCAGAAGTACCTCAACGCGAAGAAGGTGCCGCAGCTGTTCGTGGCCACCGGTGCGACCAAGTGGAACGATGCCAGCGGCAATCCGTGGACGATGGGCTGGCAGCCCAACTACCAGACCGAGACCACGATCTATGCCAGGCACATCCTGAAGGAGAAGCCGAACGCGAAGATCGGCGTGCTCTACCAGAACGACGACTACGGCAAGGACTACCTGAAGGGCTTGAAGGACGGGCTGGGCGACAAGGCCAAGATGATCGTCGCCGAGGTCTCGTACGAAGTCAGCGACCCGACCGTCGATTCGCAGATCGTCCAGCTGCAGGGCTCCGGGGCGGATGTCTTCGTCAACATCACAACCCCGAAATTCGCTGCGCAGGCGATTCGCAAGGCCTTCGATATCGGCTGGAAACCGGCGCACTACCTGAACAACGTCTCGACGCAGATCGGCTCGGTGCTGACGCCGGCCGGCCTGGACAAGTCGGTGGGGTTGATTTCGACGGCCTACATCAAGGACCCGCTGGATCCGCAATGGATCAACGACGCGGCGATCAAGGACTGGACCGTCTTCATGAAGAAGTACTACCCCGAGGGCAGCCTGATCGACAACTCCAACGTCTACGGCTACACGGTGGCGCAGACGCTGGTGCAGGTGCTCAAGCAGGCCGGCGACAACCTGACGCGCGAGAACGTCATGAAGCAGGCGGCGAGCCTCAAGGACCATGCGCCTGCAACCTTGCTGCCGGGCATCAAGATCAACACCTCCGCGCGCGACTTCGCGCCGATCCAGTCGGTGCAGTTGATGCGGTTCGACGGCAAGAGCTGGGTGCGCTTCGGCGAGGTGATCGGGGCGGACGGCAACTAAGCTGAGTGGGCGGCGAGGACCGGTCAGCCTCCGCGCCGCGCTACGGCGGCAGCGTTTGCACCCGCGGGTCCCTGGCCGCGTTGGCTGCGGCACGCGCGACGTCCTCGTCCAGCATCAGTCCGTCTGCCTTCAGCCGCTCGGCCGAGGCCCGAACACGCTGCACATATTCCGTTCGTGTCCGGTAGCGTTCGCCGATCGAAGGCCGAGGGTCGCGTGGGCTGCCGCGCTCTTGCGCGTCCTTGGCCAGCGGCAGCCAACTGCCGTTGAGGCCGCACAACTGGCCCTCGGCAAAGCCCGCTCGGCGAACATTGAAGCCGGTATGCGTGGCCAGCGGCACATCGATGTCGGGGACACGCACGCCCGCCACGTCATGGCCATCGGCATCGGTACTCGGCACCAGCACCGTGTACCGGCGCTGCTCATCCACCCGCGCGGGCTGGGCGGAGTGATCGACGGGGTTCAGCTCGTTCAGCGCCGGCGGCAGCTGCAGGCCCGCAGCGCCTAGATCGGGGAACCCCATCGCCGTTGCATGAGGCGCGACCAAGGTGCCCGCGGTCACCGAAGGGAAGCGGCTTGGCGGCGGCGCCTGGTTGTCGCGCGCCCAGGTGATCAGCCGCGCCAGCAACGCGCGATAGGTGGAAGACTGGCGCGCCGGGTTGTTCGGCATGCGGCAGATTCCGGCGCTGGGTAGCGCTGCCGCCACATGCTGCGTCGAGGACATCAGATAGGTGCGCACGTCGTCAGGCTGTGGCACGTCTCGGCCCGCGCCATCAGTCACCACCAGCGACGACCGCGCCTGCCAGAACTCCAGGTTGCTGTCCAGATGCATCAGCTTGGGGCAGGTGTTGCTGGTGCGGCATCGGCGAAAGATGCCGTCCGTGCTGCCGGTGAGCGGGTCGGTGATCGTCGCGTAGCCGAACGGGAACTGGTCGCCGAAGAACCAATGGTCTTCGTGCTGGCGCGAATAACGGCCCGGCTGCGCCCAGCGCACGTTCGTATAGCTCTTGCGCGAGCCGGCAATCGTGGGCATCGCGCCATCGAAGACACGGCCGCCGCTCGGCGCGGCGTTGAAGCCCTGCCAGATGAAATCACGCAGGAAGCGCCCCGACTGCGAGATTCCCAGGGCGACGACCACGCTGGGCCGGATATCGCTGAGCGGGTGCGACTGCCCGGCCGCATCAGGCTGCGCGGCCTTCAGGAAGCTGACGATGTCGCGCACGGCGGCCATGCCCAAGCCCATCGGTCGCGGGTCGCGCGCTGGGTAGCGAAACTGGTAGATCGCGCCGGCATCGAAGGCCGCCGGGCGTGTGATCTCAATCTCGCTCGCATGCTTGTAGCGCCACGCGCTGGCCGGCAAAACAGCTGCCGGCGACCCTGGCTTGGCACGCACCGTCAGTTCGGCAACTGCGGGATCCAGCGATGCCGCCGGGTACGACAGCGTCAGGCTGCCCACGGTGCCCGGCGCGTCGAATACGGTCTCTTCGAGGCTGGTACCGGTGATCTGCGCACCCTGCCGGGTGGCCACCGGCAGCGCCATGCCAACCGTCTGCCCTGAGCTGCCCAGCGCAACATCGCCTTGCCAGCCTACCCACAGCAGCACATGCCCCTGGCGCATCAACCAGGCATTGCCGGACTGCGCCGCGGTATCGGCTTGCACTTCGCCGTCGTTGACGAGCTGCAAGATCAATTTGCGCCCGCGGTTGGCAACATCGAACACCATCGCACCGGAGGCTTTGGCAGCATCGCGCGGACGCAGCAGCACCACATCGGCCCGGTAGCGCACCGTGCCGTCGGCATCAGCTGCCGCGGCCAGGTCGGCAACGTCGGCATTGGCCGCATGTCGCGGGTCGACCCTGACGTGGGCGATGGCGGCAACCATCTCGTACTCGCCGACCTCGCCAAAGCGAGCACCGCCGAAAGCCGGCTTGCGCAGCGTGATCTCCAGCCGTTCAACCACCGCGGCCGGCGGCGCGGCGTCGCGGTGGGCGCAGGCCACCAGAAGAACGCAGGCCGCCAGGCAGTAGATGGCCCGCCGTGCGAACAGACGCGAGTCCATGTGAGCTGTCTCCTTGGGCAGATTGGGCGCTGCGCCGGAGCAGGAATTCTGGTCGAGAACGACGGTTCGTAAACTGGCGGCATCCGCATCAGGGGGCGCCATGTCCATCCACATCGAAGTGCGCCGCAGCGACGGCCGCGTCGTCCAGCTCACGCCAGCCCAATTCGATCACTTCGAGTTTGCCGACGGCGACCGCCTGGCCGTGCTGCCCGCCGCCGAAGCGGCGAAGCTGCCCTTCTCCTGGGGCGACCGCCATGTCGAGATTTAGCCGGGCGTGCGATCCGCGTGCCCGAGGTCTGGAAGCTGTTCGAGTTCAAGGGCTTCCGCATCCCCGAGCATCTGATCACTTTGACCGGTGCCGGCTCCGAGACGCTGGACTGGATCGGCAGCGCGCACATCCGCAACTACCAGCGAGCGATGGGCCTACCCCCGAGCATGAGCTTCGTCGACGTCGGCTGCGGCATCGGGCGTGATGCGTTCCAGTTGCTCGACCATCTCGATGCGAACGGCCGCTACGTCGGCATCGACGTGACGCGCGATTCGATTGCCTGGTGCCAGCGCCACATCACGCCGCGCGATGCACGTTTCACATTCCACCACTTCGATGCGGTGAACGAGCTCTACAACCCGTTCGGCCGGCACCGGACGATGGACTTCAGGCTGCCGAGCCCCGATGCGTCAGTGGACCGCATCGGGCTGGCTTCGGTGTTTACGCACCTGCTCGAAGACGAGGTGTTGCACTACATGAAGGAGTTCCGGCGCGTATTGAAGCCCGAAGGCCGCGTGCACGCGTCGTTCTTCCTCTATTCGCGCGAAGCGATCGAGGCGGCACACAAGCTCGGCACCACGGCGTGGAAGGCGACCTTCGCGATCCCGCTCAGCGACGGCGTCTATGCCAACGACCCCGACTACCCGCGCGGTGCGGTGGCCTACACCGACGCCACGTTGCGCCGGCTGATGCGCGAGGCCGGCCTGGCCACCGACCAGCCCTACGTCAAGGGGTCCTGGTCGGGCCTGCACGGCGACGCCGCCGAAGAAGGGCAGGACGCGGTGATCCTGAAACGCGCCGACAGCGCGGCCCCTGCTTGACGCCGCCGCCGAGCGGGCGAAGGCGGCCGGTTGCTGGCGCCAGGGCAACCGCAGCATGCGGCTCAGCCAGCCGTCGCCGCCACCTTCGCCGCCTGCCAGCGTTCGAGCTTCTCGCGCGCGCCGTTACTCGCCGGGTCCATCGTCGCGTCGTGGCCTTCGCGTTTGCATGTGAGTTCGATCACGTAGCCGTCGGGGTCGCGGAAGTAGATCGAGTCGATGAAGCCGTGGTTCGAGACGCCGCGCGTCTCGACGCCGTTGGCGCGGCCCTTGGCGAACATCGCGTCGAGCGTGCCGCGGTCGACCTCGAGCGCGATGTGCAGGTCGTAGTCGTGCTGCGCCTTGAATTCGAACGGCATGTCCGGTGCTTCGAAGAACGCGAGGTACGAACCATCGCCGAGGCGGTAGAAGGTGTGCAGCGCGTCGGTCTTGCGGCCGCTCTTGGTCTCGCGGATCTCGAGCGTGCCGGCCAGTGGCAGCCCGAGGAAGTCCTCGTAGAAGCGCCGCGTCTGCCCGGAATCGCGGCAGCGATAGGCGTTGTGGTGCAGGCCCTGGATCATCGCCGCCTCCTGTCCGTTACCGCGCTCACACCGACGCCAGCTGCCCCTTGGGCAACTGGCTCGCAAAGCCATTGATTGCCGCGTACACCTTGTCCCAGGTCGGCCGCGCCTTCATGCGGCCGAGCCAGCGCTTGATGTTCGGGTACGCCGCAAGGTCGGAGCCCACCACCTCGCCGAGGTGCACGAATGCGGCGCCGTAGTAGTCGGCAATCGACACCGCGTCGCCGCACAGGTAGGTCTTGTCGGGGCCGAGCAGCTTCTGGTCGAGCACGACGAGCCAGCCCTTGGCGCGCTCCTGGCCCCAGGCCACGGTGATGCGCTGCGCCTCCTCGGTGGGACGCTTGTGGTTCGGGAAGATCTGCGCGTAGACGGTGCCGTAGGCGAGATCGCGGCTCAGCTGCGTGTTGATCCAGTCCATCATCTCGTTGACGCGCGCACGCTGCCGCAGATCCTTCGGATACGCCGGCGAATCGATCAGGTCGGCCAGGTACTTCAGGATCGCCGAGCTCTCGGTGAGCCGGAAGTCGCCATCCTCGAGCACGGGTACCAGGCAGTTCGGGTTCACGGCCTTGAACGGCTCGCCGTGGTGTTCGCCGGTGAACAGGTCCACGACCTGCATCTCGACTGGAATGGCGTTGTCTTCGACGAACATCATCAGCGGGCGGCTGGTCGTCGACGCGGGGTGGTAGTAGAGCTTCACGTGGCAGTTCCTCGGTGTCGTGGGTCGAACCAAGCATCGAGAATGCCGCAATCGGCGCGTTCGGACAATGCGTGATGACGCGCGCGCAAACGCATGCCGCGGTGACGCCGGTGACGCCGGTGACACGACTGACGAGCGGCCATCACGGCAGCACGATGTCCGGCTCGGCCACCAGCGGCCGCCGCGGCGCGGGCGGCCGGCCCCAGCCGAAGAACTGCAACACCTCGTCGCGCCGCGACATCGTGTCCTGCTCGCCCAGGGCCATCAGCGCGCGCGTGTACGGCGCCTCGAACAGCAGGTAGCTCGTCAGCGCTGAGCCGCCGGCCGCGCTGCCCTGCCCGTCGGTGCCCACGCCGACGCCGCGCAGCATCGCCCGCACCGGCACGGGCAGGCTTGCCAGGTGCCGCGCGGCGATGTCGTCCAGCCGCTGGCTGGGCGAGATCACCAGCGCCTCGATCGGGCGCAGCGGCGTGTCGGCAAGCGCCGAGTCGGGCAACAGCGCCAGCGTGCGGTTGATGCGACGCATGCGCTCGATGTCGACCGCCAGCGCGTCGAGGAAGATGTTGGACAGCGCGTGCCCGGCGATCTGCGCCAGGCTCGGATACGTGGCGTCCACCAAAGCCGGATCTCGCCGCTCCTGCGGCTCGTGCATGCGCCCGGCGCCGATGATCACGAGCCGCTGCGCGCCCAGGTGGATCGCGGCCGACAAGGGCGCGGTCTGGCGCATCGACCCGTCGCCGTACCAGGCAGCGGCACCGCCGTGTTCGATGCGCGCCGCCGGGAAAACGAACGGGATCGCCGACGACGCGAGCAAGTGCGCGTGGGTGATCGGCACCTGCATCGCGACGCGGCTCGAGCGCTCCCAGGGCGGGATGGTTTCGGCCGCCGAGTAGAAGGTGTAGTGCTCGCCGGTGGTGTAGCTCGAAGCGGTGACCGCCAGCGCGTGCAGGTGGCGCCCGGCGTGCATCGACTGCACGCGCTCGGCCGGCACCAGCCGGTGCAGCAGTTCGGCCAGCGGCTTGTTGTCCAGCAGCGCGCGCGGGCGCACCTTGCGCCAGCGTGCGATCAGCCAGCCCACCGAGAACATCGTCAGCCAGCGCGCGCCCGAGCGCACCACGCCCAGCGCGTCGGCGCGGTAGACCTGGTCGGCGCTGAAGTTCTCCCAGACCCGCGCGATCACGTCGACCGCGCCTTCGAAGCGGTCGCAGTGCGCCGCCAGCGCCGCGGCGTTGATCGCGCCGGCCGAGGTACCGCAGATCACGCCGAACGGATTCGCCAGCCGCAGCCGCGGCCCCAGCGCCTCGCGGCGCATGCGCGCGAGCGCGCGCAGCACGCCGACCTGGTAGGCGGCGCGTGCGCCACCACCGCTCAACACCAGCGCAGTCAGCGGTGTTTCGTGCATGGCGCAGACTGTAGCGGCGGCAAGCTGATGTCGGCCAGCCCGCGGCCCAGGGGGCGCTCAGAGCAGCTGTTCGGGCACCAGCACGCCGAGCAGCAGGTTGTGCAGCCGCAGCCACAGCGTCGACTCGGGCTCGCTGTCGTGCACGGTCTCGCGCTGGTCGCCGTCGCGGGCCAGCCATTGCAGCTCGCCGCTGCCGGGCGCGCGGCGCACGCGATACGCACTCTGCTGCCGGCTGGCGTCGATCACGCGCAGCATCTCGCGCGCCAGCTCCCGGCTCTCGACGAAGACGCCGAGTTCGGTGTTCTGCGTGCGCGATCGCGGGTCGAGGTTCATCGTGCCGATGAACGACTTGTCGCCGTCGACCACCGCGGTCTTGGCGTGCAGCCGGCCCGAGGACGA
>JANNQO010000434.1:0-15659 GCA_031400795.1 Rubrivivax sp.
AGCACCGAGGTCAGGGCCGGCTCGCAGTTCTCGCCGATGCGGGCCACCACGGCGGCAACCTCCGCAGGCATCAACGCAGGCACGGGCAACAGTTGTTCGTCGAGTACGAACCACGCGGCATGTTCGCCGGTGGTCGAGACCATCAACAGGCGCAGGCCCGGTCGTGCCTCGTCGCTCTCCCAGCCTTCGATGATCGAGAGCGGGTCGAAGAGGTCGGTGCCGCCCCAGCCGGTGCCGGGGTTGGCCACCTGGAAGTAGCGCCCCGGCGTGCTCTTGCGGCCGCGGATCTTCAGGCCGGATGGCAACATGCCCAAACAACGGCCCGCTTGATGTTCCGTCAGCACCCCGGTGATGTGGTCGTCGACGACCACGACTTCATCGGCCACGCCCCAGAACTGCTTGGCGAAGATGCCCACCGTGGCCGAGCCGCAGCCCACGCGCATGCGTTCTTCGCGCACACCGTCCACCACCGGCGCGGCGCCGGCCTGCACCAGCAGCTGCGCGCCGCCGTCGATCGCCAGCTCCACGATCTGTTTGTTGCCCAGCGCCTCCATCATCTCGACCGCCACGCGACCTTCTTTCTTGCTGCCGCCGGTGACGTGGTGCACGCCGCCCAACGACAACATCTGTGAGCCGTACTCGGCCGTGGTGACATGGCCCACCACCTCGCCGCGGCAGCGCACATCGGCCTGTTCGGGGCCGAGCCAGCGGTCGGTGTCGATCTTCAGCTTGAAGCTGCAATAGCTGAAGATGCCCTCGGTGACCACGGTGATCAGATCCACCCCCCCGGCCACCGATGAGACGATGAACGGGGCGGGTTTGTAGTCGGGGTAGGTGGTGGAAGCGCCGATGCCGGTGATGAAAGGCACCTCGCCCTGCAGCAGCGCACCGTCCCACGCCGGGCCCGCGTCTGCGAAGGGCACGAGCGTCGCGTCGCCTTGCTCGACGGTGCGCCGCAGCAACACCACGGGATCGACGCGCACCAACGCGCCTTCCACGTTGGCATAACGATCGCAAGCGCCGCTCTTGCCCGGGCTGATCTGGCACAACACCGGGCAGGCGTTGCATTCGATCTTGTCGCTGGCCATGCGCGCGCTGCGCGGCGCGGCGCGGTCGAGCACCACCGGCTGCGCTGGTGACACCGGGAGCCCGTCGGTCTTGGTGTGCTCGGTCATTGCGGGTTGAATTCTTGTCAGCACAGAAGCGTTTATGTAGCATGCGCCGAACGTTGATGTAGCAAACACTACATCGAAGAGAAATCTAGCCGAAGCGTCGCCGCCCCGCAACCCTGCTTTCACCCCCCTCTTCATGAGTGCCTTCCACGAAGAACAGGTGCTGAGCGTCCACCACTGGACCGATCGCCTCTTCACGTTCACCACCACGCGCGACATGTCGCTGCGTTTCTCGAACGGCCACTTCACGATGCTCGGCCTGCGCGTGAACAACAAGCCCTTGTTGCGCGCCTACAGCATCGTCAGCGCCAACCACCAGGAGCACCTCGAGTTTCTGAGCATCAAGGTGCCGGACGGGCCGCTCACTTCGCGCTTGCAGCACATCCGCGTGGGCGATTCGCTGCTCATCGGCAAGAAGCCCACCGGCACGCTGGTGGTCGACTACCTGCTGCCGGGCAAGCGGCTGTACCTGTTCGGCACCGGTACCGGCCTGGCCCCCTTCATGAGCATCGTGCGCGACCCCGAGACCTACGATCGTTTCGAGCAGATCGTGCTGGTGCACGGCGTGCGCCAGGTCGACGAGCTGGCGTACCACGACCTGCTGGTGGAGCACTTGCCGCGCCACGAGTTGCTCGGCGACCAGGTGACGAGCCAGCTGCGCTACTACCCCACCGTCACGCGCCAGGCCTACCGAAACATGGGCCGCGTGACCGAGCTGGTGGACAAGGGCAAGCTGTTCGCAGATCTGCAACTGCCCGCACTCGATCGCGCCCACGACCGCGTGATGATCTGCGGCAGCCCGGCGATGCTGCGCGACTTGAAGCATCTGCTCGAAGCGCGCGGCTTCAAGGAAGGCAACACCTCGACGCCGGGCGACTTCGTGATCGAGCGGGCCTTTGCCGAACAGTAAGGCCAAGCGTCCCCGTTCCCGCGCCGCTGCCGCGCAGGCCACGCGCGACAGCATCCTGCGCGCCGCCATCAAGGTCTTCGCCAAACACGGCTACGCCGGTGGCAGCGTGGAGAAGATCTCCAGGGCCGCGAAGTCTTACGACCGGATGATCTACTACTACTTCGGCAGCAAGGAAGGCCTCTTCATCGAGGTGCTGGAAGAGACCTACCGGCGCTTCAACGCCGCCGAGTCCGAACTGGCGACCGACCTGGCGCGCCCCGTCGAATCACTCGAGTCGCTGGTGCGATTCATGTGGGGCTACTACCAGAAGAATCCGGAATTCATCACGCTCTTGAACACCGAGAACCTGCACCGCGGCACACACATCGCCAAGTCGCTGCGCGCATCCGACTACTCGTCGGATGCCATCGCGGTGCTGGCCCGCGTGCTGAAGAGCGGCGCCGCACAAGGCGTGTTCCGCGACGACGTGGCGGCACGCGACATCTACCTGATGATCGCGGCGATGGGTTATTTCTACTTGAGCAACCGCTACACCCTCTCGGCGTTTCTCGGCGAGGCGCTCGATGCGCCGGCGGCCGTGGCGCATTGGGAGACTTTCCTCATCGATGCCGTGCGGCGCACGGTCGCCCGCACCTGAAGGAGTTCAAGCCATGGCAGACGCAGCCGCAGACGGTCTCTCGGGCAAGGTCGTGATCCGCCACATCGGCGTGCTGCTGTCGGGCGACATCGACCGGCCGCTGCTCGACGCGGACACGCTCGTCGTGATGGACGGCGTGATCACGCAGGTCGGCCGCGAAAGTGATATCGACCTGTCGCATGCCCGCACCACGATCGACGCGAAGAACACCTGCGTCGCGCCCGGCCTGATCGACAGCCACGTGCACCCCGTCTTCGGCGACTGGACGCCTCGCCAGAATCAGCTCGGCTGGATCGAGAGCACGATGCACGGCGGCGTGACGACGATGGTCTCGGCCGGCGAAGTGCACCTGCCTGGTCGGCCCAAAGACATCGTCGGGCTCAAGGCCCTGGCCATCACCGCGCAACGCGCCTTCGACAACTTCCGCCCCGGCGGCGTGAAAGTGTTGGCCGGCGCGCCGGTGATCGAGAGGGGCATGGTCGAACAAGACTTCGCCGAGCTGGCGCAAGCCGGCGTGAAGCTGCTCGGCGAAGTGGGCCTCGGTTCGGTGAAGGCCGGCTACGAAGCCAAGCAGATGGTCGCCTGGGCGCGAAAACACGGCATCCAGAGCACCATCCACACCGGTGGGCCGAGCATCCCCGGCTCAGGTCTGATCGACAAAGACGTGGTGCTCGAAGCCGATGCCGACATCATCGGCCACATCAACGGCGGCCACACCGCGCTGCCCGAGGCGCATGTGTGCGAGCTGTGCGAGAAGAGCGTGCGCGCCATCGAGATCGTGCACAACGGCAACGAGAAGATGGCCATCGCCGCGGCGCGCGCGGCGCTGCAGCTGAAGTGTCCGCACCGCGTGATCCTGGGCACCGACGGGCCCGCCGGGTCGGGCGTTCAGCCGCTCGGCATGCTGCGCTTGATCGCGATGCTCTCGAGCCTGGGCGGCATCGCGCCCGAACGGGTGTTCTGCTTCGCCACCGGCAACACGGCGCGGCTGCGCGGCATCAACGCCGGCTTGATCGAGCCCGGCCGCGGCGCCGACTTCGTGTTCCTCGACCGGGCGCAGCACAGCGCCGGCCGCACTATGCTGGAGAGTGTGGCGCTGGGCGACATTCCCGGCGTGGGCATGGTGATGATCGACGGCATCGTGCGCTGCGGGCGCAGCCGCAACACACCTCCGGCGACCGAGGTGCCGGTGGTGGTGGGGTGATGGGGTGATCGGGTGATGCGAACCGAGAGCGAACGCGGCAGCGCTTACTGCGGCGCCGCGCCGAACTTGTAGTCGGTCTTGGCGGCCTTGCGCAGCGACTCCTGGAACTCCTGCACCTTGCCCTGTTCCAGACGCTGCTTGATCTGGCCCTTCACGTCGTCGAACGCGGGGAAAGCGGCTTCGCGGCTGTCTTCGAGGCGGATGATGTGGAAGCCGAACTGCGTCTTCACCGGCGCCTCGGTCATCTCGCCCTTCTTCAGCTCGGCCATCGCCTTTCCGAACTCGGGCACGTAGGCATCGGGCTTGGCCCAGTCGAGGTCGCCGCCGTTGGCGCCCGAGCCCGGGTCCTTGCTGTGCTTCTTGGCGAGTTCGTCGAACTTGGCGCCGCCCTTGAGTTGCGCCAGCAGCGCTTTCGCTTCGTCTTCCTTCTCGACCAGGATGTGCTTGGCCTTGTATTCGGTGCCGATGGACTGGGCCTTGAACTTGTCGTACTCGGCTTTGGCGTCTGCGTCGGCCACCGGGTTCTTCTTGCGGAAGTCGTCGAGCAGTTCGTTGATGAGGATGCTCTGGCGCGCCAGCGAGAGCTTGGCCTGGTAGTCGGCCGAGCCTTGCAGGCCGCGTTTCTCGGCTTCTTGCGCGAAGATTTCGCGCATCACCACCTCGTCGCGGGCGCGGCCCATCATCTCGGCGGGCACTTTCTGGCCGCCTTTTTCGGCCTGCTGGATGAGCAGATCCAGCCTCGACTTGGGCACCGCCTTGCCGTTGACGATGGCGATGTTCTGCGCCAGGGCGGGTGCGCCGAATGCGGCGATGGCCAAGGTGAGCGCGGCAAGGGTGAGCTTGTTCATGCAGGGGTCTCGAAAGGAGGGGCTGCCGAGGCAGCGGCGGCGCTCTAAAGGCGGCCGAGGTTGAATGGATCAGGGTTCGTCGGGAGCGCGGGCAACGATCGCCAATGCGTGGATGCCCTGGTCGCTGAGCGAACCGAGAGCATCATAAACGAGGCGATGCCGTGCCGGCCTGGCCAGGCCCGTGAAGCGTTCGCTGCGCAGGCGCACCGAAAAGTGACGGCCCTCGAGCGCGCCGGCATGGCCGGCGTGCAGGTGGCTGTCGTCCTGCACGTCGAGTTCGAGCGGCGCCAGAGCCCCTTGCAGCCGCTCGCGAATGTCCTGGGCGTTCACTTCGGCGCCTCGAAATCGATGGCCGCCGAGTTGATGCAAAAGCGCTCGCCGGTCGGTTCGGGCCCGTCGGGGAACACATGCCCCAGATGCGAGCCGCAGCGGTTGCAGCGCACTTCCACGCGCACCGTGCCGAGCGACGCGTCGACGACGCGCTCGATGACCTCGCTGTTCACCGGCGCCCAGTAGCTGGGCCAGCCGCAGCCGGCGTCGAACTTGGTGCCCGACTCGAACAGCAGTTCGCCGCAGCCCACGCAGCGGTAGTGGCCATCGGCAAAGTGGTCCCAGAACTTGCCGCTGAAGGGGCGTTCGGTAGCGGCATGGCGCGCCACCTGGTATTGCATGGTGTCGAGCTGGGCGCGCCACTCGGCGTCGCTCTTCTTCACCGCGTAGCGCGGGTCGTCGTGGTCGTGCGGCAGGCGAGCATTCATCGCCTGATTGTCGGTGCCTGGCCTTCTCCCCACTCCTGTCCCGCCGGAGACATCGTTGTCGGGTAGTCCCTGAAGGCCGGAGGCGCCGGGTTCCGCTACCGTGCCACGGTTGTACGCATCCTTCACGGAGACATCCACATGAAGTTCACACGCCGCGCCTTGTCAGTCGCCGCTTCGCTCGCACTGGCCGCGGGTTTCGCCCAGGCCCAATCCGGCCAGACGGTGAAGATCGCCTTCATCGACCCGCTTTCGGGCCCGTTTGCCAACGTCGGCCAGAACCAGTTGAAGAGCTGGCAGTTCGTGGCCGAGGAGTTCAGCAAGAAAAACGCCGCTGGCGTGAAGTTCGAGTTTGTACCCTTTGACAACAAGGGCTCGCCGCAGGAAAGCCTGAATTCGCTGAAGGCCGCCATCGACCAGGGCATCCGATACGTCACGCAGGGCAACGGCTCCGGCGCTGCCGCCGCGATTTCCGACGCGGTGACCAAGCACAACGAGCGCAACCCGGGCAAGGAAGTGGTCTACATGAACTACGCCGCGGTCGACCCCACGTTGACCAACGAGCGCTGCTCGTTCTGGCACTTCCGCCTCGACGCCGATACCTCGATGAAGATGGAGGCGCTGACGAGCTTCATGAAGGACCAGCCCGAAATCAAGAAGGTTTACCTGATCAACCAGAACTACGCACACGGCCAGCAGGTCTCGCGCTACTTCAAGGAAACGATCGCCCGCAAGCGGCCCGACATCCAGATCACGGGCGACGACCTGCACCCGCTCGGCCAAGTGAAGGACTTCGCGCCATTCGTGGCCAAGATCAAGGCCACCGGCGCCGACTCGGTAGTCAGCGGAAACTGGGGTGCCGACCTCACGCTGCTGATCAAGGCCGCCAAGGACGCCGGCCTGAACGCCAATTTCTATACCTACTACGCGGTCGTCAGCGGCACGCCGACGGCGATGGCGGCCGGCGTGGGCGGCAAGGTGCGCATGGTCGCGTACAGCCACAACGGCGTACCCGGTGTGTACCAGCGCATCCAGAACGACTTCAAGAAGAAGTTCAACGACGACTGGTACACCGGCGCCACCTACAACGGCCTGATGATGCTCGCCGAAGGAATGGCCAAGGCCAAGAGCACCGACCCGGTGAAGGTCGCGCTGGCGATGAGCGGCCTGAAGTTCCAGGGTTTCCAGGGCGATGTCGAGATGCGCAAGACCGACCATCAGCTGCAGCAAGGGCTGTATATCAGCGAGTGGCGCAAGGTCGACGCGAAGAACCCGTACAGCGTAGAGAACACCGGATTCAACTTCCAGGAAGTGAAGGCCATTCCCTCCTATGTCTCCAGCACACCGACGTCTTGCCAGATGAAGCAGCCGTGATTTCGACGCGCCGCTGAGCCGAACAGCGCGGTGCCGGCCCCTCGGCGCCGCGCTGTTCTTCTTTCGAACCCTGCAACACCCCCATGGATGCCTCGTACTTCCTGATCTCGCTGCTCAACGGCCTGTCCGTCGGCTTGCTGCTGTTCATGCTGGCGTCGGGCCTGACGCTGATCTTCAGCATGATGGGTGTGCTCAATTTTGCCCACGCGAGCTTCTACATGGTGGGCGCGTACGTGGCCTATACGGTCACGCAGGGGGTGGGCTTCTGGTGGGGCTTGCTGCTCGCGCCGCCGATCGTCGGCCTGATGGGCGCCGCGTTCGAGCGCTATGCGCTGCGGCGTGTGCACAAGTTCGGCCACGTGCCCGAATTGCTGATCACCTTCGGGCTGAGTTACATCCTGCTCGAACTGGTGCAACTCGTCTGGGGCCGCCAGGCGGTGAACTTCGAGCCGCCCGAGTCGCTGCGCGGGTCGCTGTTCACGATCATCGAGATGTCGGCCGGACTGTCGTTTGCCTGGGGCGAAGCGCCCGAGACCTGCAAGACCATTGCCGGCGCGGTCTGCACGACCTTCCCCGCATTCCGCGCCTTCGGAATGGGGGTAGCGGTGCTGATGCTGGTCGCCGTGTGGCTGCTGCTCACGCGCACCCGCATCGGCCTCGTGATCCAGGCCGCGCTGACGCACCCCGACGCGGTGGAGTCGCTCGGCCACAACGTGCCGCGGGTCCTGATGCTCGTCTTCGGCGGAGGAACCGCGCTCGCAGCGCTCGCCGGTGTCATCGGGGGTGCGCTGCGAGTGACCGAGCCGTCGATGGCCCTTACCGTCGGTGCGGTGGTCTTTGCCGTCATCGTGATCGGCGGCATGGGCTCGCTGGCCGGCGCCTTCATCGCATCGGTGGGCCTCGGCGTTATCGAATCGTTCGCGGTGGGCAGCGACCGATCGCTCGCCGACCTGATGAAGTGGCTGAGCATGAGCGTCACGCCCGCGACCTTCGGCTACGCGGTGTGGAGCGTGAAGATCAGCCAGGTGGCGGCGATCCTGCCCTTCCTGCTGCTGGTGCTGATCCTGATCTTCAGACCCAAAGGGCTGTTGGGCACCCGCGAGGGTTGAGTAGCGCATGTCACATGTCCACGAAGAGCGGCCGCCGCCGGGCAGCCCCGAGCTTGCAGACCCGCCGCAGGGGGCGGTCGCCGCCTGGCGTCGGCCGGGGCGCTTGAACGTCGGGCGCTGGCTCGTCTGGGGCGTCTATGCGCTGGTGCTGTTCCTCGTGCCGCTGGTCTGGACGAGCAGCCTGTCGCTGACGATGTTGTCGCAGATGGGCATCGCGGTCATCGCCTGCCTGGCCTTCAACATGCTGCTCGGCCAGGGCGGCATGCTCAGCTTCGGCCACGCGGTGTATTCGGGGTTGGGGTCGTTCTTCGCGATCCACACACTGAACCTCGTCTCCAGCGGGCAGTTGAGCGTGCCGGTGAGCCTGATCCCGCTGGTGGCCGGCGTGTTCGGCATGCTTTTCGCGGTGTTGCTGGGCTACGTGACGACGAAGAAGGCGGGCACGCCGTTCGCGATGATCACGCTGGGCGTGGGTGAACTGGTGTGGGCAATGTCACTGATGTTCCCCGGCTTCTTCGGCGGCGAAGGCGGCATCAGCGGCAACCGTGTTGCCGGAGCGCCGTTCCTGGGCGTCACCTTCGGGCCGCAATCGCAGCTCTACTACCTGATCGCGATCTACACCTTCGTGTGCACCGTGGCGATGTTCGCCTTCACGCGCACGCCGCTGGGCCGCATGTTGAACGCCGTGCGCGACAACCCCGAGCGCGTCGAGTTCATCGGCTACAGCACGCAGCGCGTGCGCTACCTGGCCTTCATCGCCAGCGGCTTCTTTATGGGCATCTCCGGCGGTCTGGCGGCGCTGAACTTCGAGATCGTCACCGCCGAGGTGGTCGGCGCGGCGCGCTCAGGCGCCTACCTGCTCTTCACCTTCCTGGGCGGTGCGGTGTTCTTCTTCGGGCCCATCATCGGCGCGGTGCTGATGGTGCTGGCGCTGGTGCTGCTGTCCGAACTCACGCAAGCCTGGCTGCTCTACCTCGGCCTCGTGTTCACGTTCATGGTGATGTACGCGCCGGGCGGCATCGCCAGCCTGATCATGATGAACCTGCGCGTGGCCTCGTTCGGCAAGCTCGGCCGCCTGTGGACCAGCTACCTGGCGCTGGCCGGATTGGCGGCGGTGGTGCTGGTGGGCGCCAGCGCGATGATCGAGATGGTCTACCACCTGCAGCTCAACGAGGCGCTCGGGCCGCAGATGAAGTTCATGGGCGCTACGCTCGATGCCAAGGGCCTGGACAGCTGGTTCGGCGCGGCTTTCGTGCTGCTCACGGGCCTGGCGCTGTTCGAAGTCGTGCGGCGCCAGTTCGCGCGCGAATGGGGGCGCATCCAGGAAGAGATCGAAGTCGAGATCCAGCGCCGGGAGGCCCCATGAGTGGTGCCGCGGCCTACGCCCTCGAACTGCGCGACCTGCGCAAGAGTTTCGGCAAGACCGAGATCATTCGAGGGACCAACCTGGCCGTGAAGGCCGGTGAGCGGGTGGCCATCATCGGACCCAACGGCGCCGGCAAGAGCACGCTCTTCAATCTCATCAGCGGCCGCTTCGGGTTGACCTCGGGTGAGATCCTGCTCGACGGGCAGCGCATCGATGGTCATTCGCCGTTCGAGATCAACCGCCGTGGCCTGTCGCGCAGCTTCCAGGTCAGCAACCTGTTCATTCGCCTGTCGGTGTTCGAGAACGTGCGCTGCGCGGTGTTGTGGAGCCTCGGGTACAAATACTCGTTCTGGAAGTTCCTGGCCGACATGCGCGACGCCAACCAGCGGGCCGAGGAAGTGCTCGAGATGATCAAGCTCGACCGCCGCCGCGATGTGCTGGCGATGAACCTCACCTACGCCGAGCAGCGCGCCCTGGAAATCGGCATCACGATCGCCGGCGGCGCGAGCGTCATCCTGCTCGACGAGCCCACCGCCGGCATGAGCAAGAGCGAGACCGGGCGCTTCGTGAACCTGATCCGCGACGTGACGCAGGGCAAGACGCTGCTCACGGTGGAGCACGACATGGGGGTGGTCTTCGGCCTGGCCGACAAGATCGCGGTGCTGGTCTACGGCGAGGTGATCGCCTTCGACGAGCCCGCTGCGGTGCGCGCCAACCCGCGTGTGCAGGAAGCCTACCTGGGCTCGGTGCTGGCCGATGCGCAGGTGGCCGAAGCCGGACATTGATCATGCTGAAGCTCGAGGACGTGCATGCCTTCTATGGCAAGAGCCATGTGCTGCACGGCGTGCATTTCGAGGTCGCCACCGGCGAAATCGTCGCGCTGCTCGGCCGCAACGGCTCGGGCCGCTCGACGACGGTGAAGACCATCATGGGCCTGGTGCACGGCACCGGATCAGTCAAGTTTCGCGACCAGGAAATCCTTGGCCACCACGCCTTCGACATCGCGCACCGCGGCATCGGCTACGTGCCCGAGAACCGCGACATCTTCCCCACGCTCACCGTGCACCAGAACCTGTTGTTAGGGCAGAAGGGCGGCAAGAAAAAGAACGGGCGCTGGGGTTTCGACGACATGTACGGCATGTTCCCGCGCCTGAAGGAGCGCCAGCACACCGAAGCCGGCGTGCTCTCGGGCGGCGAGCAGCAGATGCTGACGCTGTGCCGCACGCTGATGGGCGACCCCGAGTTGATCATGATCGACGAGCCCACCGAGGGCCTGGCGCCGAAGATCGTCGAGCTCGTCGCCGAGTATCTGCGCGAGTTGAAGAAACGCGGCATCGGCGTGCTCTTGGTCGAGCAGAAGCTCACCATCGCGCTCGAAGTCGCCGACCGCTGCCTGGTGATGGGGCATGGGCAGATCGTCTTCGAGGGCACGCCGGCGGAATTGCGTGCCGACGGCAATATTCGGCGCGAGTGGCTGGAGGTTTGAGTTCCGGGCTGAGGATGTCCTCCAATGCAATCGGGGCGCTGCGTGCGCCCCGATGCCATGTGCGTCGTGATGCCGCAGCTACAGCTTGACGATCGTCGGCGTCACGTCTGTCGCACGCGCGGCGCTGCGAGCGAGGTCGCCGTCCTGGGCTCGAAGCTGTAGCGCGACCGCAGCATCCATTCCAGTTCGAGCATCACGGTCACGGGGATGTAGATCGGTGCTCGCCCAACAAGGCGGCTGCGCGCTCGGATTGCGCCGGGTCGTCGCGCACCAGCGCCCGCACCAGCACGTTGGTGTCCACCGCACGCACGGCGATCAGCCTTTGTAGTCGGTCACCCGAATCGCGCTCACGGGCACAGTGGGCCCGTCGTAGTGCAACAAGGACTGGATGGCCTCAAGGCTCGTTGTCTCGGCCGCAGCCGCCGGTGTCAGCAGCGCGCGCTTGCCGTTCAGCTTGATGTTCACGCGCATGCCCGGCTTCAAGCCGAGTGCCTTGCGTACGGCGATCGGCAACACGACCCGCCCCTTGGTGGAGATCAGCACGCCCGCCATTCAAGCCCCGCAGGAAGTTTTACCTGTTGGGTATCGAGGCCCGCAATGACAGCGCGAAGGTCAGCTTGCACCACCACCGCTCCATGGCGCGCAACGATGCAGTCAGGCGCATCAGGAAAGCATAAGCTCCATGATCCGGTTGTCACCGCAGGGACACGGCGCGCTGTCGCACGATCCCTAGAATAGAACGATCGTTCGCTTTTCAGTCCGAGGAGATTTGTCGATGAGCGCCAGCTACGAAGTGCGCGGCCCGGTGGCCGTGATCACGATGAACAACCCGCCGGTGAACGGTCTGGGCTACGACACTCGCTGCGGCATTGCCGACGGCATCGCACGCGCCGAGGCCGATGCGGCCATCCAGGCGATCGTCATCACCGGTGCCGGCAAGGCCTTCTCGGGCGGGGCCGACATCCGCGAGTTCGGTTCGCCCAAGGCCATCGCCGAGCCGAATCTGTTGTCGCTGATCAAGCTCGAAGAAGACTGCACCAAGCCCATCGTCGCCGCGATCCACAGCGTGGCCATGGGCGGTGGCCTCGAACTCGCACTCGGCTGCCACTACCGCGTCGCCGCGCCCGGCTGCAACGTCGCTCTGCCCGAGGTGAAGCTCGGCTTGATCCCCGGCGCCGGAGGCACGCAACGCTTGCCGCGCGTGCTGGGTGTCGAGACCGCGCTGAACATGATCGTCAGCGGCGAGCCGGTGAAGAGCGAGTTGCTCGCGTCGCTGCCCGGCCAGAAGCTCTTCGACAAGGTCATCGACGGTGATCTGCTCGAGGGCGCCTGCGCGTTCGCGATCGAGAAGGCATTGGTGCGCCCGCTGCCGATCGTGCGCGAGATGAAGGTCACGCACCCGAACTCCGACGCTTACTTCCAGTTCGCGCGCAACATGGTCAAAGGCATGGCGAAGAACTTCCCGGCGCCGGCCAAGTGCGTCGATGCGGTGGAAGCGTCGATGAAGCGCAAGTTCGACGACGGCATGGTCTACGAGCGCGAGGTCTTCATGGCGCTGATGCTCACGCCCGAGAGCAAGGCGCTGCGCCACGCGTTCCTCGGCGAACGCGCCGCCAGCAAAATCCCCGACGTGCCCGAGGGCACGCCCCAGCGCACCATCGCGCAAGTGGCCGTGATCGGCGCCGGCACGATGGGCGGCGGCATCACGATGAACTTCCTGAACGCCGGCATCCCGGTGATCATGCTCGAGATGAAGCAGGACGCGCTGGACCGCGGCGTGGCCACGGTGCGCAAGAACTACGAGGCGCAGGTCAAGAAGGGCAAGCTGAAGCAGGACAAGTACGACGCACGAATGGCGCTGTTGACAACCACGCTGGCCTACGACGACATCAAAGGCGCCGACCTGGTGATCGAAGCGGTGTTCGAAGAGATGGGCGTGAAGGAGAAAGTCTTCACCACGCTCGACGAGGTGATGAAGCCCGGCGCGATCCTCGCCTCCAACACCTCGACGCTGGACGTGAACAAGATTGCCTCCTTCACCAAACGCCCGCAAGACGTGGTTGGCATGCATTTTTTCAGCCCGGCCAACGTGATGAAGCTGCTCGAAGTGGTGCGCGGCGAGAAGACCGCCAAGGACGTGCTGGCCACCGTGATGGCGGTCGCCAAGAAGATCAAGAAGACGGCAGTCGTCTCGGGCGTGTGCGACGGCTTCATCGGCAACCGCATGATCGAGCAGTACTCGCGCCAGGCCGGCTTCCTGCTCGAAGAAGGCTGCACGCCTGCGCAGGTGGACAAGGCGGTGGAGAAGTGGGGCATGGCGATGGGCCCGTTCCGCATGGGCGACCTGGCCGGCAACGACATCGGCTGGGCGATCCGCAAGCGCCGCTACCAGGAAAAGCCCGGCATGCGCTACAGCAAGACCGCCGACCTGCTGTGTGAGATGGGACGTTACGGCCAGAAAACACAAGCCGGCTGGTACGACTACATGGCTGGCAAGCGCGATGCTATTCCCGCGCCGGTGGTCGTGGAGATGATCGAGAAGCACCGCGCTGAACTCGGCGTCAAGACGCGCAAGATCAGCGACGATCAGATCGTGCATCGCCTCGTCTATGCGCTCGTCAACGAAGGCGCGAAGATCCTCGAAGAAGGCATCGCCAGCAAGGCCAGCGACATCGACATGGTCTACCTCACCGGCTACGGCTTCCCGCTCTTCCGCGGCGGGCCGATGTGTTATGCCGATACGCAAGGCCTCTTCAACGTGGTGCAGGCGATGAAGCGCTTTGCCGCCAATCCGCACGACGACCCGAGCTTCTGGCAGCCGGCGCCGCTGCTGGCCAGGCTGGTCGCCGAGGGCAAGAGCTTCAGCTGACGCGCCGTGATTCGCCGACTCTTGCTCTGGCTGCTGGCAGCCATCCTGTTGCTGGCCGCGGTGCTGCTGATCAACACGCTGCGCCAGGGCTCGCGGCAGATGAGTGTGCCGGCCTTGCCAAAGCTGGCGGTCGACCAGGACGGCGCCGCCGCGTCGCTCGCCGCCGCGGTGCGCGCAAAGACCGTCTCGGGACTACTCGACCCGAAGGGCGTGGCGGCCGAGTTCGCCGCACTGCACGCGCACCTGCGCCAGCGCTACCCGCTGGTCCACGACAAGTTAACGCTCGAAGTGATCGGCGAGCACAGCCTGGTCTACACGTGGAAAGGCAGCCAGCCGGCGCTGAAGGCCATTGCGCTGATGGCGCACCAGGACGTGGTGCCGATCGCGCCGGGCACCGAGCAGCTGTGGAAGCAGCCGCCCTTCGAAGGCAAGGTGGAAGGCGGTGCGGTCTGGGGCCGCGGCGCGTGGGACAACAAAGGCAACCTGATCGCGCAGTTCGAGGCGGTGGAGATGCTGCTGAAGAGCGGCTTCCAGCCGCAGCGCACCGTGTACCTGATCTTCGGCCACGACGAAGAGGTGGGTGGCAAGCTCGGCGCGGTGAAGGTCGCCCAGGCCTTCAAGCAGCGCGGCATCCAGCTCGAATCTGTCATCGACGAAGGCCTGGTCGTCACCGAGCGCATCCTGCCTGGCGTGGCGCAGCCGATCGCGCTGATCGGCGTGGCCGAGAAGGGCTACCTGTCGCTGCGCCTCGTGGCCACGGCCGCGCCTGGGCATTCGTCGATGCCGCCCGCGGCGGGGCAAAGCGCGATCGGCATGCTGTCGGCTGCATTGGCGAAGCTCGACGCGCAGCCGGTGCCCGGCAGCATCTCGGGCGTGGCCGGCGAGATGTTCGCCACCCTCGCGCCCGAGCTGCCGTTCGGACAGCGGCTGGCGATGAGCAACCTGTGGCTGCTGAAGCCGGTCGTCGAGGGCGCACTCAGCAAGGGCGCCAGCACCAACGCGCTGATGCGCACCACCACCGCGATGACCATCGTCAGCGGCGGCAACAAGGACAACGTGCTGCCCGGCCGCGCCGAGGCGATTGTCAACTTCCGCTTGCTGCCCGGCGATGCGCCCGAGGCCATCGAAGCGCATGTCAAGCGCGCCATCGGCGACGAGCGCATCGCGATCGAGCGGCTGCCCGACGCGGCGCTCGCGTCGCCCGTGTCGTCGAGCAGCGGCGAGGCCTACAGGCGCATCGAACGCGCGGTGCGCGAGGTCTTTCCCGATGCAATGGTCGCGCCCGGACTGATGCTCGGCGGCACCGACGGGCGACATTTCGACGGCGTCGCCGAGAACGTCTACCGCTTCACGCCGATCCGTGCCGACAGCGAGAAACTCAAGCTCTTCCACGGCACCGACGAGCGCATCGCGATCGACTCGCTCGCCGACATGATCCGCTTCTACCACCGGTTGGTGCAGCTCTCCTCGAGCGCTCCCAACCCCTAACGTTTCACCTGAGAAGGACGCCCGCCATGACTTCCGCCCTGATCGTCTCCACCGCCCGCACGCCCTTGGCCAAGAGCTGGAAGGGTGCCTTCAACATGACCCATGGCGCCACACTCGGTGGCCATGCGGTGAAGGTCGCGGTGGCGCGGGCCGGCATCGACCCCGGTGCCGTGGAAGACGTGTTGATGGGCTGCGCCAATCCCGAAGGCGCCACCGGCATGAACATCGCGCGCCAGGCCGCGCTGGCCGCCGGCCTGCCGGTCACTGTGAGCGGCATGACCATCAACCGCTTCTGCTCGAGCGGCCTGCAGACCATCGCGATGGCCGCGCAGCGCGTGATCGCCGGCGAGGGCGATGTCTACGTGGCCGGCGGCGTCGAGAGCATCTCGTGCGTGCAGCAGGAGATGAACCAGCACATGCTGATGGACTCGTGGCTGCAAC
>JANNQO010000435.1:0-23815 GCA_031400795.1 Rubrivivax sp.
CACGAGCAGGCTGTTCTCGGGCCGGAACCAGCGCGCATGAAAGGCCTGCACGTCGCCGCGCTGGACACGCTGCAGGCTGGCCGGCGTCATCGACGCGCCGAACGGGCTGGCGCCCCAGAAGACGCGCCGCGCCGCCAGCGCGGCCACGTCGCCGGGGTTGGCCAATGTGACGCGCAGGCCGTCGAGCGCCTGCTTGCGTGCCCGGTCGAGTTCGTCGTCACGCAGCAGCGGGGCACGCACCACCTCGGCGATCAAGGCCAGCGCCGCGTCGAGCTTGGGCGTGGCCACCGTCATCATCACGCTCGTCACACGCCAGCTCGTGCCCACGTCGAGCGAGCTGCCCAGCGCCTCGGCCTGACGCGCGATCTGCGGCGCGCCGATCTCGCGGCCGTCGCGCAACGATCCTTTGGGCAGCAGGGTGCCGGTGAGGATGGCCAGGCCGGCGCGCTCGGCGGGATCGGCTTCGCGGCCGGCGCGCACGTACAGCGCCGCGGTGACCAGCGGCAGACCCGGCCGCTGCACGACCAGCAGCTTCAGGCCGCCGGGCAAGGCTTGCTCGATGATCGGCGGCAGCACCAGCGCTTGCGGCGGGCCGGGCTCGGGCGGTGCATCGACGCCGGGGGTGGCTGCGTGCAGCGGGTTCAACGCGCAGGCCAGCACCATCAACAACATACCGAAGCAACGACTCACGCCCGTCCCTCGTTCAAGTACTGCACCGTGACCGGCGGCGCACCGAGCACCCAGCGGCGCAGCACACGCTGCACATCGGCCGCACGCACGGCTTGCAGATCGGCCAGCTCGCGGTCGGCCTGGCGCGCATCGCCGTGCAGCAACACCGCGCGGCCGACCTTGCCGGCCTGGCCTTCGGGCGTCTGGCGCGAGACGATGGCGCGCGTGGACAGCTGGGTGCGCACCTTGTCGAGCTCGGCTTCGGGTATCGGGCTGTCGGCAAGTCGGCGCAACTCGGCCAGCAGCAGCTGCTCGAGCCGCGCCGGCGTGGCGCCAGCTGCCGCGAAAGCGTAGGCCGCGAGCATGCCGGCGTCGGCATACAGGCCGGCGTCCAAACCGGCCTGCTGCGCCACCTGCTCGCGATAGACCAGCGTCTCGTTCAAGCGCGACGACTCGCCCGCCGACAGCAGCGCCGCCGCCACGCGCAGCGCCGGCGCATCGGCATGACGTGCAGCGGGTGCTTGCCACAGCAGGGCCACTGCGGGCAGCGGCACGTTGGGCGCGCGCAGCGTGACGCGCCGTGCAGCACGGCGCACGGGCTCTTGCACGGTGACGCGCGGGATGCTTGCGCTGGGAGTCCGCAGCGGACCGAAATAACGATCCACCCAACCATCGAAAACCGCCGGCTCGAACCCCCCGGCGACGATCAACACCGCGTTGTCGGGCCGATAGAAGGTGGCGTGGAAGCGCCGCACGTCAGCCAGCGTGGCGCGGTTCAGGTCTTCGATGCTGCCGATGACCGGGCGGCGGTACGGGTGGCGCGTGAAGTGCAGTCCGGGCAGCGCATTGAAGAGGCGGCCGTAGGGGTCGGCCAGCACGGTTTGCCGGAACTCTTCCTGCACCACCGCGCGCTCGCTCTCGAAAGCCGCTTGATCGACCTGCAGACTGCCCAGGCGTTCGGCCTCAGCCCACAGCAGCCGCTCGAGGTGGTTCGCCGGCACTTCGCTCTGGTAGGCCGTCATGTCTTCGTTGGTGAAGGCGTTGTTGTTGCCGCCCACGTCTTCGGTGAGGCGGTCGAACATCTCGCTCTTCATGTGCCGCGTGCTCTTGAACATCAGGTGTTCGAAGAGATGCGCGAAGCCCGAGCGCCCCGGCGGGTCGTCTTTTGCACCGACGCGGTAGAAGACCTGCACCGCGACGCCGGCGCTGCGTGCATCGGGCAGCGCGATGACGCGCAGGCCATTGGCCAGGCGGCGCTCGCGCAGCGGCAAGGGTGACAGCGGCGGCAAGTCCGCCGCCGCGTTCTGTGCGCGGCCGCGCAGCACCACGCTGCCCAGCGTGACCCCCACCCACGCGCGCAGCGCGTGGCGCCGCGCCGCGCCGCTGCCGGTGAGCGATCTCTCGAGGAAATGCGGCTGCGCCGCTTCCCTCGATTCCCCCGGGGGACGGGCGCCGCAAGGCGGCGTCCTGGGAGCGCTCAGACGGCGAAGTCCTTCAGCGTCTTGCCGCTCTTCAGCGCCTCGCGCAGCCAGCGCGGGCGCGGGCCGCGGCCGCCCCAGACGTTGCCGCCGGCATCGCGGAACTTGACCTTTCTGGCGGGCTTGGCGGCTGCACCCTTGCGCGGCTTGGGGCCGGGCTTGGCTTTGGCCTTCGCGCGCGGACCGCCGAAACCCAGGTCGGCGGGCTTCAGCCCATAAGCGGCGACCGCTTCTTTGATGCGGGCAATCACGCCACCGACTTCGTCGCGGCGCATGCGATCAGCTTCGCTTTTCAAGTCTTCAATTTGCTGAATGATTTCGGCGTAAGTTTTGCTCATCGAGGTGTTTCCATGGACGTCTGCCTCCCATGCGGAATATGTTATTGATTTAGCCGCGACCTTACCACGGCTCGCAATTGCCGCTCAGATCAGGGTGCAACGATCAGGCGCTGGCGCGACGACGAAGCAACAGCCCTGTCAGCGCCAGGCCGGCGAGCAACATCGCCCAGGCCCCCGGCTCGGGTATCGGTGCGGGCGGCACCAACACATCGGGCGGCAGGGCCGGCGCGGCGTCGGGCATCAGCGGCAACGCGGGCAACGCCGGCACTTCGGCACCCGCGCCGCCTTCGGGATCGGCGGGCTTGGCGGGCAGCGCCACCACCTCCGGCGCCACCGGGTCGGGCAACACCAAGGGATCGGCCAGCCCCGGCAGCGCGGCACGCGGCGGCTCGGTGGACAACTGCTCGAAGCTCGGGCCCGGGCTCGGCAGGGCGATCAGTCCGGTGGCCGGCAAACCCGGCTCGGCAGCGGTGCCCGCGCGTTCGCGCGGCAGCGTCACGACCTCGATGCCGCTTTGGCCGGGTTCGCGGCCCGGGGCCTCGGCAGTCACGCGGTCGGCGAGGCGCGTCACGCGGGCGACGTTGCGGCACACCGTGGGCACGATCAGGCAATGCCCCGATTCGCAATACACGAGTCCGCGTTCCTGGGCACCGGCGGGCCATTTGTCGCGCTTCACCGTGGCGCAGATTTGGCCTTGCCCGAAATGCATCTCGCGCAAATCGGGGGCGTAGCGGTGGCGGCCGCGGATGGCATCGCGTTCGATGGTGGCCATCTCGTCGAACTGGCGCGTGGCCATGCGCTGCTTGAGCCGCGAGCGCACCGGGGCGGGGATGTCCTGGTAACGATCGACCGCGGCCACCACGTCGCCCATGAAAGCGCGATGCCCCGGGCGGTCCCAGGAGCACACCGGGGTCACCGCCGTCGAAGCGAGCAAGGCAGCAGACAACACAAGCGACATGACCGACTCGGCGCCCTCAGGATTTCAGCCGCAGACGATCGTACAGGGCCAACGCGGCACTGCGGCCCCCGCATGTCAGCGTCCGTGCGTCGGCGCCCTACACTTCGGCCCGTGGAGACCAAGTGGCTGGAAGACTTCGCAAGTCTCGCCGAGACGCACAGTTTTTCGCGCTCGGCGCAGTTGCGTCATGTCACACAACCGGCGTTTTCGCGTCGTATCCAGGCGCTGGAAGCCTGGGCCGGCGTCGATCTGGTCGATCGCTCGTTCTACCCGACGCGGCTGACACCCGCCGGCGAGACGCTACTGTCGCAGGCCCACGACATCCTGGGCACGCTGCAATCGGCGCGCAACATGATGCGAAGCCACCAGGCCAGCGCCCAGGACATGATCGATTTCGCCGTGCCGCACACGATGGCGTTTTCGTTCTTCCCGCATTGGCTGATGGCCCTGCGCGGCGGCTTCGGCGCGATCAAGAGCCGGCTCATTGCGCTGAACGTGCACGACGCGGTGCTGCGACTCACCGAAGGCGGCTGCGATCTGTTGCTGGCCTACCACCACGCCTCGCAGCCGCTGCAACTCTCCACCGAGCGCTATCAGATGCTCAGCCTGGGCCAAGAGACGCTCGCGCCCTATGCCCGGCCGAACAGCGAGGGCCGGCCGCTGTTCTGCTTGCCCGGCACGGCGCAGGCGCGGGTGCCGCTGCTCGGCTACGCCGAGGGCGCCTACATGGCGCGGCTGGTGGAGCTGATTCTCAAAGACGCCCGCGAGCCGGCGCATCTCGAGCCGATCTACGAAACCGACATGGCCGAGGGCCTGAAAGCGATGGCGCTGGAAGGCCATGGCCTGGCCTTCCTGCCGGTGAGTTCGGTGCGCAAGGAGCTGAAGGCCAGGCGCCTGGTGCACGCCGCGCCGCACGGCGACTTCCAGCTGACGATGGAGGTGCGCATCTACCGCGAACGGCCCGAGGCGGCGCGGCATGTGAAGCCGGCGGCGCAAGCGCTGTGGGACCACCTGGCGGCGCGCTCGGCTTGACGCCGCTTCAAGCCCGTGCAGTGCCGTCAAGCGCCGCGGCGGCGCTTCATCATCTTCGTGAACCAGGCCGAGGCGCCCGCCGGCATCAGGCGGTAGACCCAATCGGCAATCCGCGCATCGTTGCCGATCAAGAGCCGCGTGCGGCCCGCCTCGATGGCGCGGCAGATCGCCTCGGCTGCTTGCGCCGCGCTGGTCGGCGATTGTTCGTCGAAGAACTTCACGAGCGCCGCCGGGCTGTCAGCGATCATCGAGATGTCGCCCAGCTTGGCGTGGCGCGCGATGTCGGTTTTCACGCCGCCGGGGTGCACGCACAGCAGCTGCACGCGCGTGTCGGCGATCTCCAGTCGCAGCGCGTCGCTGAAGGCGCGCACTGCGGCCTTGCTCGCGTTGTAGATCGACTGCGTGGGCATCGAGATCATCGCGAAGATGCTCGACAGGTTCACGATGCAAGCCTCGGGCCGCGTCTTCAGTTGCGGCAGGAAGGCGCGGCAGCCATGCCAGACGCCCCAGAAGTTGATGTCCATCAGCCAGCGCGCGTCGGCCTCCTTCATCGCTTCGGCCGGCGCGACCACGGCCACGCCGGCGTTGTTGATCAGCACATCGGCAGCACCCCAGAGCTGGCGCGCGCGTTCGGCCATCGACTCGACCGCGTCGCGGTCGGCCACGTCCACGCGCATCACGCTGCACTCCACGTTCTTGGCGCGCAGCGTGGTGCGCAGCGCGTGCAGCCGATCGGCGTTGACGTCGGCGAGCAGCAGCTTCGCGCCGCGCTGCGCGCAGGCCATCGTCAGCGCCTCGCCGATGCCTGAGGCGGCGCCGGTGATGACCACCGCCTTGCCCTGCAGGCTCTTCATGAGACGGCCGGGCAGCGCAGCGTGCGCTCGATGTGCGGGAACTCGAATTCGGGCATGGGCGCTCCTCGTCGGGAGGCCCATTCTTCATCGAAACCGGGCGCTTTGGCGCCGCTCGAGGCTTCGCTGTCCCGCCGGGCGCGTGGATTCAGGAATGCACAATGCCTGCATGCCCAGCACACTCACGATGACCCGCCCCGATGACTGGCATCTGCACCTGCGCGACGGCGACGCGATGGCCGCCGTGCTGCCGCACACTGCGCGCCAGTTCGCCCGCGCCATCGTGATGCCGAACCTGAGACCGCCGATCACCACCACCGCGCTGGCGCTGGCGTACCGCGAGCGCATCCTTGTGCGGCGGCCGGCGGGTTCGGACTTCGAGCCGCTGATGACGCTGTACCTGACCGACCAGACCGCGCCCGACGAGATCCGCCGCGCCAAAGCAGCCGGCATCGTCGCGCTCAAGCTCTACCCGGCCGGCGCCACGACGAACAGCGACGCCGGCGTGACCGATCTTCGCAAGACCTCCGCCGCGCTGGAAACGATGCAGCGCGATGGCCTGCTGTTGCTGGTGCACGGTGAGGTGACCGATGCGGATGTCGATGTCTTCGACCGCGAGGCGGTGTTCATCGAGCGCGTGATGCAGCCGCTGCGCCGCGACTTCCCGGCGTTGAAGGTGGTCTTCGAACACATCACCACGCAAGACGCGGCCGACTACGTGGCCGCCAGCGACGCCCACACCGCCGCCACGATCACGCCGCAGCACCTGCTCTACAACCGCAACGCGCTCTTCACCGGCGGCCTGCGCCCGCACTACTACTGCCTGCCGGTGCTGAAGAAAGAGAAACATCGGCAGGCGCTGGTGAAGGCCGCCACCTCGGGCAGCGCGAAGTTCTTCCTCGGCACCGACAGCGCACCGCATGCTGCGGCACTGAAGGAACAGTCAGTGTGCGGTGCGGGATGTTTCACCGCCCCGGCGGCGCTGGAGCTGTACGCCGAGGCTTTCGAGGCGGCTGGGGCGCTCGACAAGTTCGAAGCCTTCGCCAGCTTCCACGGCCCGGACTTCTACGGCCTGCCGCGCAACCGCGGCAGCGTGACCTTGAAACGAGAGCCGCGCGTGCTGCCCGAGTCGCTGCCGTTCGGCGACACGATCATCAAGCCGCTGCGTGGCGGCGAAACCCTCAACTGGAGTCTTCAATGAGCGGTGACCGGGTGATGCTGCTGATCGACGCCGACAACGTCTCGGTGGACGTGATCGAGCAGGCCGTGGCCACGCTCCTGAAAGAGCATGGCGCGTTGCATGTGCGGCGTGCCTACTGCACGGCCGAGAGTGCGCTGAAGCACCAGCAGGTGTTCAAGCGCCTGTCGATCAAGCCGATGGTGAACCTGGCGGCCGGCAAGAATTCCACCGACATCGCGCTGGCCGTCGACGCGCTCGACCTGGTGCTGGCCGAACGCCCCGAGGTGGTGGTGATCGCGTCATCGGATTCCGATTTCGCGCCGCTGGTGAGCCGGCTGCGCGAGAAGGGCTGCCGCGTCTGCGGCATCGGACAGGAAGGCAAGACCGGCGACGAGACACGCCAGGCCTACGACGAGTTCACGGTGCTGACGCATCGCGGCACGCGAGCGGAAGCGGCCCCTGGGCCCGCCAGGAAGCCCGCCGCGCGCAAGCGCTCGACCGCGTCAGCCCCTGCGCCCAAGCCCGCCGTGCGGCCCGACAAGGTGATTTCGATCCTCGCGGCATTGCCCGAGCTGGCGCGCGGCCAGGTGGTCGAACTGCGCGTCGCTTCGGAGCGCTTGCGTGACGCCGGTCTGCTCGGCCCGCGCGCCTCGTCGACCAAGTTCTTCGCGCCGGTGGTCGAACATTTCGAGCTGTTGCCGGCCGACCAGCCCAACAAGGTGCGCCTGCGTTCCTGACCCCAGATCCGTTCCGGTCATGGCTTGAAAGCCCCCACCGCGCCCTAAGATGCGCGCCTCGTCTCCATCCCTGCCGCCACCCGCGGCCCGCTCGCCATGAAACGCATCGCCCTGTTCGTGATCACCAACCTGGCCGTGATGGTCGTGCTGGGCATCGCGGCGAGCCTGCTCGGCGTGAACCGCTTCCTCACCGCCAACGGGCTGAACCTGCCGATGCTGCTCGGCTTCGCCGCGGTGATGGGTTTCGGCGGCGCGATCATTTCGCTGTTGATCAGCAAGCCGATGGCCAAGTGGAGCACCGGCGCGCAAATCATCAACGACTCGGCCGACCCGACGCACCGCTGGGTCGTCGGCACGGTGCAGGGCTTCGCGCAGAAGGCGGGCATCGGCATGCCCGAGGTCGCGATCTTCGAAGGCGAGCCCAACGCCTTCGCCACCGGTGCCTTCAAGAACTCGGCGCTGGTGGCCGTCTCCACCGGCCTCTTGCAAAGCATGAACCGCGAAGAGGTCGAGGCCGTCATCGGCCACGAGGTGGCGCACGTGGCCAACGGCGACATGGTGACGATGACGCTGATCCAGGGCGTGATGAACACTTTCGTGGTTTTCCTGTCGCGCGTCATCGGCTACTTCGTCGACAAGGTCATCCTGCGCAACGAGCGCGGCGTGGGCATCGGCTACTACGTCACGACGATCGTGCTCGACATCGTGCTGGGCATCGCCGCGGCAGTGGTGGTGGCCTGGTTCTCGCGCCAGCGCGAGTACCGTGCCGACGCCGGCGCCGCCGCCTTGATGGGCCGCAAGCAGCCGATGATCAACGCGCTGGCGCGCCTGGGCGGGCTGGACCCGGGCAGCCTGCCGAAGGCGGTGGCGGCGATGGGCATCAGCGGCCGGCCCAGCGGCTTCATGGCGCTGATGTCCAGCCACCCGCCGATCGAAGATCGCATCCGGGCGTTGCAGCAGGCGCAGTGATCGCGGCCAGGCCGGCGGCCACAGGCGGGGGGGGCGGTTGCGGCGACCATTCGGCGGCGATGCCGGGGCGACAATCGGCACGGCTTTCGCCGCAGCTGAACCGATGAACCACCGACTCCCCGGCCGCGCCGCGCTCGGCGCGCTGCTGCTGACGCTCAGCACGACAGCCTGGGCCTTCGACCTGCAGGGCCACCGCGGCGCACGCGGCCTGTTGCCCGAGAACACGCTGGCCTCGTTCGCCAGGGCACTCTCGATCGGCGTGACCACGCTCGAACTCGACATCGCGATCACACGCGACGGCGTGCTCGTCATCTCGCACGACCCGACACTGAACCCCGACATCACGCGCGGTCCCGACGGCAAGTTCCTCGAAACGCGCGGGCCGCGCATCGTGGAGACGAGCTTCGAAGAACTGCAGCGCTACGACATCGGCCGCATCAAGCCCGGCTCACGTTACGCGACCACGTTCGCGACGCAGGAGCCGATCGACGGCACGCGCATTCCTAAGCTGGATGATCTGTTCGCACTGGTGGAAAAGGCCGGCGCGCGCGAGGTGCGCTTCGCGATCGAGACCAAGGTCTTCCCGAACGCACCGGCCGACACGTTGGCTCCCGATGTCTTCGCACGCGCCGTGATCGCCGCCATCCGCCGCGCCGGCGTGGCCGATCGCTCGACGGTGCTGTCGTTCGACTGGCGCACCTTGCAGGTGGTGCAGAAGGAAGCCCCCGAGATCGGCACGGTGTATCTGAGCGCGCAGCAGAGCTGGCTCGACAACATCGGCGCCGGCAAGCCCGAGCCGTCGCCGTGGACGGCGGGCTTTCAACACGGCACGCATGGCTCGGTGCCGAAGATGATCCACGCTGCCGGCGGGCGCATCTGGTCGGTGTACTTCGGCGATCTCGACGCCGCCAAACTCGCCGAAGCCAAGGCGCTGGGTCTCACGGTTCTGACCTGGACCGTGAACGCCCCGGAGCAGATCGCGCGGCTGATGGACCTGGGCGTGGACGGCATCATCAGCGACCGCCCCGACCTGGTGCGTGCCGAGATGCAGCGGCGTGGCATGAAGCTGCCGCGGGCGGTGGCGGCCGCGCCCTGACATCGTGTTCCCTCCCCGCACGGCCTGGCTCGACTTCCCCGACGTGTTCATCCACGCTGGTGAGTCCGCAGTGAAGCAGCACGCGAGCTACCGAGCTGCGAAGTCTGGTGACACCGATGCAGCAACGGAACTCGTGGTCTCCAGATTCAACAGCGAAGTGTGCCGAACCCTGTCCGACTTCGTCAGCACCTTCGGATCTCTTCGGCCCACGCTGGTCAGCGCCCATGCGTACGAGCGTGAAGGCGTGAACACCATCCCCGAGGCCTTCGCCGATGTACTGGGCCGTCGACTGGCGTGGCCCGTCGACGCCGGAATCCTGCAGGTGAATGTGGTCTCGCACACCGGTGCCGACGGCTGGTCACGATTGGCTCGCCAAGCGGCGTTCGACGGGCCGGTGTCCCCTGGAACCGACTACGTGCTGGTGGACGATTTCGTTGGCATGGGCGGTACACTCGCCAACCTCAAAGGTCACATCGAAACGCTCGGGGGCCGTGCAATCGCGGCGGTGGCACTGACCGGCAAGCCGCATTCGGCCAAGCTGGCGCTAACGCCTCCATCTCTGCAAGCACTGAGAACCCGACATGGACGCGCACTCGAAGCCTGGTGGCAGCTCAGATTCGGTCACGCCTTCGACGCGCTTACTGAATCAGAAGCTCGGTACCTCACCCGCGCCGAGGATGCTGACACCGTCAGAAATCGAATTGCTGCGGCGGAGCAAGCAGGAAATCGCTAGGCGCGTGGCTGAGCTTCAGTCGCGCGACGGGCACTGACCGCACTTCGCGCGGCCGCTCAGGGCTTCAGCCGCCCCTCCACCACCATCTCGCGCCGCTTCGCCGCCGCCTTCAGCGCGCCGAGCACCGGCCACACGAGCATGAAGATCGCCAGGCCGGTGATCGACCCCACCAGCGGATTGCTCCAGAACACCGCCAGCGACCCCTGGCTGCCGAGCATCGCCTGGCGAAAGCTCGCTTCGGCCATGTCGCCCAGCACCAGCGCCAGTACCAGCGGCGCCAGCGGGTACTTCAGCTTCTTGAACAGATAACCGAAGACGCCGAAGACCAGCATCATCACCACGTCGAAGTACGAGCTGTGCACGGTGTAGGCGCCGATCGCGCAGATCATGATGATGACCGGCCCCATGATCGAAAACGGGATGCGCAGGATCGCCGCCCACCAGGGCACCGTGGTCAGCACGACGATCAGGCCGACGATGTTGCCGATGTACATGCTGGCGATCAGCCCCCAGACGAAATCCTTCTGCTCGACGAACAGCATCGGCCCCGGCTGCAGCCCCCAGATGAGCAGCCCGCCGAGCAGCACCGCCGCGGTGGGCGAGCCGGGGATGCCCAGCGTCAACATCGGCAGCAGCGCCGAGGTGCCCGCCGCATGCGCCGCCGTCTCCGGCGCGATCACGCCTTCGATGCGGCCTGTGCCGAACTCCTCGGGGTGGCGCGACCAACGCCGCGCCAGGCCATAGCTCATGAAGCTCGCCGGCGTTGCGCCGCCCGGCGTGATGCCCATCCAGCAGCCCACCAGCGTGCTGCGCAGGAAGAGCTTCCAGTGCTGGAGCAGTTCCTTCCAGGTGCGCAGCACCACGCCGAAACTGATGCGCGCGCTCTTGCCTTTGAACGACAGGCCTTCTTCCATCGTCAGCAGGATTTCGCCGACGCCGAACAGGCCGATCACCGCGATCAGGAAGTCGAAGCCCTTCAGCAGCTCGGTGACGCCGAAGGTCATGCGCAGCTGCCCGGTCACCGAATCCATGCCCACCGCGGCCAGTGCGAAGCCGAGCATCATCGCCGCCAGCGTCTTCGCCGCCGGCTCACGGCTCATGCCGATGAAGCTGCAAAAGGTGAGCAACTGCACCGCGAAGAACTCGGCCGGGCCGAAGCGCAGCGCGAACTGCGCCACCAGCGGCGCCAGGAAGGTGATCAGCGCCACCGCGAACATCGCGCCGACGAAGCTGCTGGTGAATGCCGCCGTCAGTGCCTCGGCGGCACGCCCCTGTTGCGCCATCGGGTAGCCGTCGAAGGTGGTGGCCACGCTCCACGGCTCGCCGGGGATGTTGAACAGGATCGACGTGATCGCGCCGCCGAACAGCGCTCCCCAGTAGATGCACGACAGCATGATGATCGCGCTGGTCGGGTTCATGCCGAAGGTCAGCGGCAGCAGGATCGCCACGCCGTTGGCGCCGCCCAGGCCCGGCAGCACACCGATCAGTACGCCCAGCGTCAGGCCGATCAGCATGAAGCCCAGGTTCTGCCACGACAGCGCGATGCCGAAACCCTGCACCAGGCTGGCCAGCTCGTCCATCGCGTCAAAACCCCAAGAAGGCTTCGAGCGGCCCTTTGGGCAAGGGCACGATGAACCAGCGCTCGAAGACGACGAAGAACACCAGCGGCACAGCTACCGCCACCACGCCCGTGACCCAACGGCGGTGCTCGCCGTGGCGCGCCATGAACCAGCCGATGAGCAGCGCCGACGCGACGTAGATGCCGATGAACTTGATCAGCAACACGTGCAGCACCATCGGCACGAAGACGGTGACCACGTCTTTCAGTTGCACGCGCTCGGCGAAGACCTTCACCTGCTGCCATTGGCGCAATTGCTGCACGATCACCCACCCGCTCGCACCGAGCAGCGCCAGCCCGATGTAGAACGGAAAGTAGCCGGCGCGTGGTCCGTCGTCGGCCCAGCCGGTGCCCACACGCAGGCTGTCGGTGATGACGATCGCGGCCAGCAATGCCAGGCAGGCCGCCACGCTCAACTCAACCCAGCGGGTGTTCATCGGATTCGATCTGCCTCGTTGTCGCCGGCAAGACCGGAGTTGGGGTGGCCGGCGTAGTGAATGAAGACTTGCTGAAAGAATCCGGCCACCCCACCGCCGGCCTTGCTCGCTCTATAGCAGCGAACGATCAATTCGCCAGAAACCCAGCATCGCGCATCAATACGCGGTGCTGCTGTTCGGTCTTGGCGAGCCAATCGAAGTAGGCCTGCCCGCTCATCGTGGTCTGGTTGAAGGCGCCTTTGTTCATGAAGTCTCTCCACTCCGGCAACGCACGCACCTTGGCGAGCAGATCGACGTAGAACTTCATTTGCGCCTCGCTCACGCCCGGCGGCATGAAGATGCCGCGCAGCATCACGTACTCCACCGGGATGCCGGCCGAGGCACAGGTGGGCAGGTCGCCCCAGGCCAGCGCGGCGGTGACCTTGTCCTTGTAGGGCAGCGGCTTGCCGTCGAACACGCACAGCGCGCGCAGCTTGCCGGCGCGCCAGTGGCTCTCGGCCTCGATCGGGTTGTTCACGGTGGCGTCGACATGTTTGCCCACCAGCTGCGTGGCCACCTGGCCGCCGCCGCCGTAGGGGATGTAGATCATCTTCTTGCCCGCCGCCTTGTCGAGCATCGCGGTGATGATCTGGTCTTCCTGCTTGCTGCCGGTGCCGCCCATCTTCAGGCTGCGGTCGGCGCCGGCCTTCAGCGCATCGAAGAAGGCCTTCGGCGTGGTGTGCGGCGATTCCGCGTTGACCCACAGCACGAACTGGTCGAGCGCCAGCATGCTCACCGGCGTCATGTCGCGCCAGTTGAAAGGCACCGCCGTGCCGAGCGGCGTGGTGAACAGGTTGGACAGCGTGATCACCAGCTTGTGCGGGTTGCCCTTGTCGCCCTTCACGTCGAGGAAGCCTTCGGCACCCGCGCCGCCGCCCTTGTTGACGACGACGATCGGCTGCTCCATCAGTTTGTTCTTGGCCACCACGCCCTGGATGAAGCGCGCCATCTGGTCGGCGCCGCCACCGGTACCCGCGGGCACGATGAATTCGACGGCTTTGGTGGGCGCCCAACCCTGCGCAAAGGCAGGCAAGGTGTTGGCAAGGCACGCGAGCAGCGCAGCGCTCCAGCGCATCCGGCTCATGTTGTCTCCTGGATAAAGGGGCCCCGAGGCGGCGGAAGTACCGCCGCCGCCCCCCGAGGGGGTCGAGTCGCCCGACAGAGCCGGATCGACTCAAGAGGGAAGTCACATGGGGGGCAGAAGCGACCCATGATGCAGCGCGCGAAGGCGCCCACCCACCCAGGGAAACCCCTTCGCGCGCCGATTCAGTCACGCAGCCCGAGCTTGCCCGCTTGCCAGAGCAGAAACGCCTGCTCGTCGGCTGCCAGTTGCTGGCGCTGCGTGACCGTGCTGCCCATGCCGTGACCGGCCTGCATGTCCAGCCGCAGCAGCGACGGCTTGGACCCGCCCGGGCGGCTGGCGGGGCTCGCGGCTTGCAATCGGGCAAGGGTCTTGCTGCTGTTCCAGACGTCCACGCGCGGGTCGTTCATGCCGTGCACGAGAAGCACAGCCGGGTACTCCGTGCCGTCCTTGATGGCGTGGTAGGTGCTCATCTCGAGCAAGGCCCTGAATTCCGTGGGGTCGGCCACGGTGCCGAACTCGCTGATGTTGGTGATGCCATTGGCGCTGTCTTCGGCGCGCACCGCGTCGAGCACAGCGACGTCGAAGATCGCGGCGGCGAAGAGCTCGGGCGCTTCGGTGACGGCGCGGCCGACGAAGATGCCGCCGGCGCTGGTGCCTTTGATGGTCATCGTCTTCGCCGAGCCGTAGCCCTGCGCGATCAGCCAGCGCGCCGCGGCGATGCCGTCTTTCCAGGTGTTGGGCTTGGTGGTCTTGAAGCCGGCGCGGTGCCACTCGTCGCCGTAGACGCCGCTGCCGCGCGGATTGACCTGGGCGACCACGCCGCCGCGCTCCAGCCAGGCCATCGCGCCGGCGCTGAAGTAGGCCGAGGTCGAGTAGCCGTACGAGCCATAGCCTTCCAGCAGCACCGGGTTGCGGCCGTCCAGCGCCAGGCCTCGCCGGTGCAGCACGGTCATCGGCACCGTCACGCCGTCGTGGCTGGCGAATTCGACGTCGCGCACCTCGATCTCAGGCAGCGGCGGCAGCCGGGGCTCCACGCCGAAGGCCACCGGAGTCGAGCTGCTGCCGTCCAGCCACATCCAGCGCGACGGCTCGGTCCAGCGGCTGAACAGGTAGGGCAGGGTCTCGGCGTCCAGCCCGGGCGCGCGCGCCAGCGATGCAGCACCGGCGGCCGGCATCTGCAGCGCGCGGCCGGCCGCATCGCCGCGCTCGTAGCGGCGCAGCCCGACCGACGTGCCCTGGCGCACCTCGGCAAGCACAGCCGTCGGCGTGACGACGAAGTCTTCGAGCACGCCACCCTCGGGCGGCGTCGCGATCAGTTCAGCTTGGCCCATTCCGTCACCGCGCTTCAGATCCAGCCGCACCAGCACGCGCCGCGGCGCGTTCAGGCGGTGCAGCACATAGAGCGAATCACCGTGCAGCACGATGTCGGAGACCTTTTGGCCGGCGTCGGCAAGCTGCCGCCAGGGCGTGCCGGCCTGGCCCAGCGTGGCCAACGGCGCCACGAAAAGCTTGCCTTCGGGCACCGTGGTGTCGGTGGTGCGCGCCACCATCCAGCGGCTGCCGGGTGCGGTGTGGATCTCCGCCATGTCCAGCCGCTCGAGCGGCAGCGCCGGGTTCAGGTGCCGGCCGAACACCGGCCGTGCCGCTGCGCGGTCGAGATGGCGCCACATCACGCGGCTGTCGAGGTAGACCTCGGTATCGGCGGCGCCGGCTTTCAGCTTCCTCAGCTGCGAGTAGAGCAACGAGCGGCTGTCGGGCAACCAGTGCAGGCCGACATCGTAGACACGCGGCACCGGGCCGGCAATCCGCTTGCCGCTGGCGATCTCGATGATGGTCAGCGAGGCGTCTTCCGAGCCGCCGGCGGACATGCCATAGGCCAGGTACTTGCCGTCCCACGAGGCGCGAAAGTAGTTCACCGCATGCGGCACCCCGCTGCGCCGCGACTGGACCTCGGGGTCGACCAGCACCCGCTCGCGGCCTTGCACGCCGCTGCGCATCACCAGCTTGGCCTGCGCCTGACCGACAAAACGCTTCAGGTAGTACAGACGTTCGCCTGGCATTCGTTGCACGCGGTACACCGCATCGCCCTGCGCATCGGTGAGTTCGACGAGCCGCGCGAGGATCTGCTCGCGCCCGTCGATGCGGTCGAGCAGGCCGCGCGCAGTCTCGCCCTGCGCCTTCATCCAGGCTTGCACGCGCGGCTGCTTCACCTCCTCCATCCAGCGGTAGGGGTCGGGAACGACCACGCCGTGGTGCGTGGTGGGCTGCTCGCGCACGTCAGCCACCGGCGGCGCGGCCAGCAGCGCGGTCGGGATCAGCAGCATGCCAAGGATCGCCGGCGCCTTCATACGGTCGGCAACTGGTAGTCCTTGAACTGCTCGCGCAGCTTGTTCTTCTGCATCTTGCCGGTGGCGCCGAGCGGAATGGCGTCGACGAAGACCACGTCGTCGGGGGTCCACCACTTGGCGATCTTGCCGTCGAAGAAGCCGATCATCTGCTCGCGCGTGAGTTCGGCGCCGGGCTTCTTCACCACCACCAGCAGCGGCCGCTCGTCCCACTTCGGATGCCGCGCGGCGATGCACGCGGCCATCGCCACCGCCGGGTGCGCCATCGCGATGTTCTCCAGGTCGATCGAGCCGATCCACTCGCCGCCGGACTTGATCACGTCCTTGCTGCGGTCGGTGATCTGCATGTAGCCGGCGGCGTCGATCCTGGCCACGTCGCCGGTGGGAAACCAACCGTCGATCAGCGGATCGCCGCCTTCGCCCCTGAAGTAGTTGCCGACGATCCACGGGCCGCGCACGTACAGGTCGCCCGAGGTCTCGCCGCCGAACGGCAGCTCGCGGCCGTCTTCGCCGACGATCTTCATGTCCACACCGTAGACCGCGCGGCCCTGCTTGGCCATCACCGCGTAGCGCTCGTCGCCCGCCAGCGCGGCGTGTTCGGCCTTGAAGCTGCACACCGTGCCCAGCGGGCTCATCTCGGTCATGCCCCAGGCGTGCAGCACGTGCACGCCGTACTGGTCGCCGAACGCGCGCAGCATCGCCGGCGGGCAGGCCGAGCCGCCGATCACCGTGCGCTTCATGGTGCTGAAGCGCCCGCCGATCGATTCGACATAGGCGAGCAGCCCCTGCCACACCGTGGGCACGCCGGCCGACAGCGTGACGCCTTCGCTTTCGAAGAGTTCGTGCAGCGACTTGCCGTCCATCGCAGCGCCCGGAAAGACGAGCTTCGCGCCGACCATGCAGGCGGCATAGGGCAGCCCCCAGGCGTTGACGTGGAACATCGGCACCACCGGCAGGATGCTGTCGGTGGCCGACAGGTTCAGCGCGTCGGGCATCGTGCCGGCGAAGCTGTGCAGCACCGTGCTGCGATGGCTGTACAGCACGCCCTTGGGGTTGCCGGTGGTGCCCGAGGTGTAGCACAGCGACGAGGCCTGGTTCTCGTCGAACGAGGGCCACTCGTAGCGATCGTCCTGCGCAGCCAGCAGCTCTTCGTAGCAATGCAGGTTGGCAAGCGTTGCGCCGGCGGGCATGTGCGCGCGGTCGGTCATCGCCACCCAGTGCTTGATCGTCTTCACGCGCGGCGCCACGGCCTGGACAAGCGGCCAGAAGGTCATGTCGAAGAACAGCACCTGGTCTTCGGCATGGTCGGCGATGTAGACCACCTGATCGGGGTGCAGCCGCGGGTTCAGCGTGTGCAGCACCGCGCCGGAGCCCGACACCGCGTAGTACAGCTCCATGTGCCGGTGGCCGTTCCAGGCCAGCGTGCCGACGCGCTGGCCGCTGTGCACGCCGAGTGCGGCGAGCGCCTTGGCCATGCGCCGCGAGCGCGCGGCGAGTTCGCGGTAGGTGGTGCGGTGGATGTCGCCTTCTACGCGCCGCGAGACGATTTCGCGCTCGCCGTGGTGGCGCTCGGCATGCACGATGAGGGAAGAGATCAGCAGCGGCTGCTGCATCATCTGGCCGTTCATGGGGGTCTCCTTTTTTTGCGTGTCGGGTCGATTGTCACCACAGTCGGCCACCCCAACGCCGGCCTTGCTCGCTGCGCAGCGAATCGGCTCCATCGACTACGCAGCCACCCCCCTCACAGATGCGCCGAAGCGCGCCGCGTGGCGCGCTCGATCGCTGCCACCAGCTGCGGCACGTCGATCGGCTTGGCCACGTAGTCGTCCATACCGGCGTCCAGGCAGGCGGCGCGGTCTTCGGCCATCGCGTTGGCGGTCATCGCCACGATCGGCAGGTGCTGGTCGTGGCCAATTTCGAGGCGGCGGATCTCTCGTGTCGCGGTCAGCCCGTCCATCTCGGGCATCTGCACGTCCATCAGCACCAGGTCGTAGATCGCGCTGCGGCTCTGGTCGACGGCTTCGCGGCCGTTGCCGACGATGTCGCTGTAGTGGCCGAGCCGATCGAGCACGGCCTTGATGAGGATCTGGTTCACGGTGTTGTCTTCGGCCACCAGGATGCGGCGCGCCGCGGCCGCTGCATCGGCCGTGGTTTCGACGTTCGCAGCGCGCGCGGCAGGGGCCGGTGGCGGCAGCGCGCAGTCCAGCGGCAGCACGAACTCGAAGCGGCTGCCGCGTTCGGGCAGGCTCGCCGCCTCGATGCGCCCGCCCATCAGCTCGACGATCTCGCGGCTGATCGCCAGGCCGAGGCCCGAGCCGCCGTAGCGCCGCGCGGTCGAGCTGTCGGCCTGCGTGAAGCGGTCGAAGATGCGCGGCAGCACCTCGTCGGGAATGCCGATGCCGCTGTCTTCCACCGCCACGTGCAGCGAATAGCGCTCCAGCGCCGATGGCTGCCAGCCCACGCGCACCAGCACGCTGCCCTCTTCGGTGAACTTGATGGCATTGCCGATCAGGTTGAACAGCACCTGGCGCAGCCGGCTCGGGTCGCCGCGCAGCAGCGGCAGCGTGCCGGCAGCGATCTGCAGATCGAGCCTCAGGCCTTTCGCTTCGGCGCGCTCGGCAAGCAGTGCGATGACCTCGCGCACCGCCTGCACGGCGTCGAAATCGACGATCTCCAGCTGCATCTTGCCGGCCTCGATCTTCGAGACATCGAGGATGTCGTTGATCACCGCCAGCAGCAGATGGCCCGAGCTGCGCATCAGCTCGGCGTAGCGGCGCTGTTCGTCCGTGAGTTCGGTGCCGAGCAGCAAGCCGTTCATGCCCAGCACGGCGTTCAGCGGCGTGCGGATCTCGTGGCTCATCGCGGCCAGGAACTGCGACTTCGCTTCGTTGGCCGCTTCGGCCTGCGCCTTGGCGCGCGCCAGGCGGCGCTCGGCAGCGGAGACATCGCGGTACACGCCGACCACACCGCCTTCGGGCGTGCGCCGCTCGATGGCATGCACGACGATGCCGTTGCCCAGGTCTTGTTCGATGGTGCGGTCAGCGCGCCGGTGCATGGCCACGCGCTGACGCGCCCAGTCGCGCCGCTCTTGCTCCGTGCCCTGCGGCAGCACGGCGATCGCGGCCGTGTCGGCCAGCACTTCGAAGCCGAGGCCCCGTTCGAGGCCTTCGCGCAGCCAGGGGAAGAGTTCGAGGTAGCGCTGGTTCCAGCGCAGCGCGCGGTCGTCGGCGCCCCACAGCACAAAGCCATCGGCCATCGCCGACAGCGCCTGGTCCAGTGTCTCTTGCGAGCGCGCCAGGTCCAGGCGGGCTCGCGCCAGCCGTTCGAGCTGCCAGTGGCTGAGCGCGCCGATGACCAGCGTCAGCAGCACGAAGCCGCTGGCCACCGCGACGATGGCGTCGCGGTCGCGCCGCCACTGCGCCAGCGCGGCGTCCAGCGGCGCGGCCGTGCTGACCAGCACGTTGCGGTACAGCATGCGCCGCACCACCACCAGCGCGGGGCGGCCTTCGAGCCGGTCCACACCCTCGAAGACAGCGCCGGCGCTGCGCTCTTCGGCCTGGCCGAACGGGCGCACGCGGCCGACCAGCCGGTCATTGGGCGGCACGCTGGCCAGCAGCCGGCCACTGCCCAGCTCCAAGGTGGCCACCAGGTCGGCATTGCCGGCGGCCTGCGCCATGATGTTCAGCAGCAGCGTGACCGGCGTCTCGACCACGGCGACGATCCGCTGCCCATCCTGAAGGCTGAGAGCGCGTGCCATGAACAGCGAGCGGTCGGCGCTGCGCGCGCTGTTGACGGGCACGATGATCGACATCTGCGGCACGATCTGTTCGAGCATCTCGCTCGCGATGCCCGGCGGCAGCTCGGCCGCGATGCGCGACGCCTGCGCCGAGCTGGCGGCCAGCACGCTCAGGTCGCTGGCAAGCAGCACGGCATCGCTGATCGTGAGGTTGCGCTCGTTCAGCGCCGCCAGCAGGCGGCTCGCTGCGCGTTCGTCGAAGCGGCCCGGCGCGGCGAAAGCCGGGTGCAGCAGCTCGGTCATGCCGGTGAGCGTGAGGTCCACCGACAACAGCGTGCGGTTCAGCGTGGCTTCGGCGCCATCGGCATAACGGCTGACACGCGCGCGCACTTCGCGCTGCGTGTCGGCTTCGCCGGTGCGTGTCAGCTCCCAGGCCGACAGCGCCAGGGCACACGCAAAGGCCAGCACCAGCGCCCACAGGATGGCCCAGGTGCGGCGGGGCAACGCCAGGGTCATGATTCGATCAACTCAACGCGCGCGCGCTTCGAAGCCCGAGGAAGGGCCGATGGTACGGTTCCAGATCTCGGCGCAGGCGGCGCCGCAACGCAAGATGAAGCGCGGCAAAACCGTGCCGGCAAAGAGTTCTCGGCGCAGCCGCTCGTCGTCGGCGCTGGTGCCGACCAGGCTCATCCGCCCGGGGCGGCCGCTGCCGCAGGCGGCGCTGCCGGTGTTGCAGTCCAGGCCGGCACCCGTCTCGCGCTCGCTTTCGGCCCAGATGCGTTCTTCCAGCAGCGGCAGCTCGCGTTGCAGCAGCGCCCTCAGATCGTCGGGCAGCGCTTCCCAAGTGGCACCGTGCGCGACGAACATCGACAAGCCCCAGTTCACGGCCATGCCGTGCACGTGCGTGGTGAGTTCGTGCAGCCCGATGGTGTAGCCCGACATCGTGCCGGTGATCGCGCAATCGATACTGCCGGCGCGCAGGTTGTAGACGATCTCGGCAAACGCGGTCGGCGTGGCGCGCGCTCCAAGCGCTTGGAAAAAGTCCGACTGCGTGGCACTCGACGTGCGCACGCGCCGCCCGGCCAGTCCGCGCAGCCCGGCGAAGGCCTGGTTGCAAAAGGCCACCTGCGCGGGGTAGGTGTAGATCGCCAGCAGCTTGATGCCGTAGCGCTGGCGCAGCAGCGTCTCGAGGTAGGGCCGGAAGGCGCCGACCGTCTTGCGCAGCGCGGCGATATCGGGATTGAGCCCAGCCAGGTCGGGCGCGCCGAGTTCGGGCGCGGTGCTGGCGGCCAGGTTCAGGATCACCGTGCCCAGCGGCAGCACGCCTTGCTGCAGCAGCGCCAGCATTTCCTGGCCGCGGATGCCGGCGCGGTCTTGCGGGGCAATCTCGGCGCTGTAGCGGCCGCTGCTCAGGCGTTGCAGCTCCTGGGCCCAGAACGGCTCTTCATGGCGCGTGTACTGGTTCAGGCCGGCCAGGCCGCCGACGATGCGCAGCCGATGCGGTGCTTGTGCCAGGCCCGTCGTCGAGGCACAGCACAGCCCGAGCAGCGACAGCGTGAGCCATCGCCGCCAGCGCAACAGGGCATGCGGGGTGTTCATCGGCGGCGCAGTGTAGGTGCCGTGCGCGCGCCGGGAACTGTCAACTTCGACAGGCGCTGAAGGCCTGGCCGGCGCGTGGTGGCTGGGCGCGGCGTAGCGCGGCGCGGGCGAAATCAGCGGCGTCGGCCCAGGACCTGTCAACGCGGCGCGAGAGCCGGCCGGGCCAGCGGCGCCAGCGTCGCACGCAACTTCTCGCGCGGGTCGGACTCGCGCGCGATGGTCATGCCGAGCGCCGATTCGACGTTGCCGATGTGCGCCAGCATCAGCGCTTCGGCCAGCGCCGTGTCGGCCGACTCGAGCGCGCCGACGATGCGGGCATGGTCGGCGCAGGACTCGGCGGCATCGTGCCGGCTCTGGTACAGCGTGGCCACCAGCGTGGTGCGTGCAGTCAGGTCGCGCAGCATGTCGGCAAGCAGACGGTGCCCCAGGCATTCGGCCAGGCAGACGTGGAAGTCGGCGAGCAGGAAGGCGCGTGTCGCGGCGTCGGCACCCTCGACCGCTCGCTGTTCTTCGCCGATGTGCTGGCGCAGCCTGCGCACCACCGCCTGCAGCGGCCGGCCCTCGATCTGGCGCAGCATGCCGCCCTCGACGGCACGCCGTGCGGCGAAGGCATCGCGCGCCTGCTCGATCGAGGGTTCGACCACGTACCAACCCTTGCGCGTGCGCACCTCGACGAAACCGCGCGCCTGCAACTGCATCAGCGCCTCGCGCACCAAGGTGCGGCTGACACCGAACAGGTCAGCCAGTGCCTGTTCCCCCAGCCGCTCGCCGGGCGAGAGTTTCTGCGCCAGGATGGATTCGACGACGCGCTGGGCGATTTCGGTCTGGCTGGACATGCTGGCGCCGACTGTAGCGGCTGCGCCGGCTTCAAGCGCGTGCCGGCACGCCGGTGACGATCACATCGGCATCGTCCTCGGTGGCGGGCACCGGCCGGCCGTCGAGCACTGCGTGGGCGCGCTCGCGGTCGATGTCGCCTTCCCACGCCGCCACCGCGACCGTGGCCACGCAGTTGCCGATCAGGTTGCCCAGCGCGCGGGCGATGCCCATGAACCAATCCACCGACAGCACCAGCACCAGGCCGATCGCCGGGATCGCCGGTATGGCTTGCAGGGTGGCCGCCAGCACGACGATCGCCGAGCCCGGCACGCCGTGCGCGCCCTTGCTGGTGACCAGCGAGATGGCCAGGATGGTCAGCAGATCGGTCATCGTGATCGGCGTGTTGGTGGCCTGCGCGATGAACACCGCGGCCAGCGTGATGTAGATCGAGAACGCGTCGAGGTTGAACGAGTAGCCGGTGGGGATGACCAGGCCGACCGTCGAGTCGCGGATGCCCATGCGCTTCAACTTGCTCATGATCTGCGGCAGCACGCTGTCGCTGGACGTGGTGGCGAAGACCACCATCAGCTCTTCGCGCAGGTAGCGCAGCAGCTTGAAGATCGAGAAGCCCGAGATGCGCATGATCGCGCCGAGTACCACGACCACGAAGACGATCACCGCGACGTAGAACAGCACCACCAGCATGCCGAGCTGCTTGAGCGAGCCGATGCCGTACTTGCTGACCGTGAAGGCGATCGCACCCAGCACGCCCAGCGGCGCGAGCTTGATGATGATGCCCATGATCTTGAACAGCACATGGCTCAGCGTGTCGATGAAGTTCGCCACCGGGGCGCCGCGCTCGCCGAGCATCGCCAGCGCGCAGCCGAACAGCACCGCGAACAGCAGCACCTGAAGCACGTCGCCGGTGGCAAAGGCATTCACCACCGTGGTCGGGATCAGCTTCATCAGGAACTCGACCGTGCCGCCGCCGGTGAGCTTGCTGGCGTTGTCGACGTAGGCGCTCATGGCCGCGGCATCGAGCGCTTTCGGGTCGACGCCGGGGCGGGCCGGCCGGCCAGCGGGGTGGCCCGCGGCGCCAGCGCCACCAGCGCCGCCAGGAAGACGTCGGCGGCCGCCGAGCCGGAGCGCTCGCACTGGGCCCGGGCGTCCTCCAGGTCGCCGCGGAAGAGCGCCCGGCCCACCGCGTCGGCCAGGGCCCGCGCCTTGTCGCCGAAGCCCCACAGGGCGATGACCCGCTCCAGCGCGGCGGCGATGGCCACCACCGAGCAGGCGCCGATCACCCAGAGGGAGAAGCTGGTCTTGAGCAGGCTGTAGAGGGTCTGGTCCACGGAGGCTCCGGTGGGGCGCGTGCGCTGAACTTAACGGGGGGCGGGCTCCAGGTCCACGAGCCGCGCCCCCTCCGGCGGGGTCAGGCGGAAGAGGGCCGGGTCGAGCGCCCCGTTCACCTCGACCTCCTTCCAGCGGAGCGACAGCGCCAGCGCCGCCCCGGGCGCGCGGGCCACCACCTCGGTGGGCAGCAGCGCGTCGCCGCGGGCGCGGTGGCCGGAGAGCGACACCTCCAGCCCCACCACGCCGGCCCGGCTGGAGCGGGCGCCCACCACCACGCCGCCGGCGCCCACGTCGACCCGCTGCAGCGCCTCGCCCCGCCGCAGCGTGAGGCGCAGCGCGCCGTCCACCGGGGAGGCGTCGATGGGCTGGCCGTCGAGCAGGGGGGCCGAGCCGCACAGCAGCGCCACCAGGTCGGCCGGCGGCAGCGGCACCGGCAGGAGCCGGCCGACGTTCTCGGCGGTGGCGGCGCCCCGGTAGTAGACCCGCGCCTGGGCGTCGTAGAGGACCAGGTCCGGCCCATCCACCGCCAGCACCGAGAGGACGTTGCCGAAGAAGTCGTGGCTCTCGACGCGCAGGCGCCCCGGGCGCTCCGCCGCCAGGAACTGGTCCACCCCGCCGGCGCCCTGCGGCCCGTCCACCGTCACCCGCGCCTGCCCCTGCACGCTGCGGACCCGGGCCTGCACCGCCCGCACCTCGTCGAGCAGCGCGGCCGCCTCGGTCGGCAGGCCGATCGGCGGCGGGCGCAGGCGC
>JANNQO010000436.1:0-6975 GCA_031400795.1 Rubrivivax sp.
GAGCGCCATCGCCGACGAGCCCGCGCCGCTGCTGCGCGACGGTGGTGTCATCGCCGCAGGGGTGGATGCCGAACTCGACGAGCTGCGCGCCATCGGCCAGAACTGCGACAGCTTCCTGCTCGACCTCGAAGCGCGCGAGCGCGCCCGCACCGGCATCGCCAACCTGCGCGTGCAGTTCAACAAGGTGCACGGTTTCTACATCGAGGTGACGAGTTCGGGCGTGAGCAAGGTGCCCGCCGACTACCAGCGCCGCCAGACGATGAAGAACGCCGAGCGCTACATCACGCCGGAGCTGAAGGTTTTCGAGGACAAGGCGCTGTCGGCGCAAGAGCGCTCGCTGGCGCGCGAGAAGCTGCTGTTCGAGCAGATGCTCGATGCCTTGCAGCCGCACCTGGCCGCGCTCAGTGCCTTGGCGCGCGCGCTGGCGGCGCTGGACGCGCTGGCCACGCTCGCTGAGCGCGCCATCACCTTGAACTGGTGCCGCCCGGAGTTCGTGCCCTACCCCTGCCTCGACATCGAATCCGGCCGCCACCCAGTGGTGCAAGCGCGGCTGCGCGAGACCGGTGGCGCGGAGTTCATCGCCAACCACTGCCGGCTCGACGCGAAGACGCGCATGCTCATCATCACCGGCCCGAACATGGGCGGCAAGAGCACCTTCATGCGCCAGGTGGCGCTGATCGTGCTGCTCGCGGCGATGGGCTCGTTCGTGCCCGCCACGGGCTGCCGGCTGGGCCCGATCGACGCCATCCACACACGCATCGGTGCCGCCGACGACCTGGCCAACGCGCAGTCGACCTTCATGCTCGAGATGACCGAGGCGGCTTCGATCGTGCACGGCGCAAGCGAACAGAGTCTGGTGCTGATGGACGAGATCGGACGCGGCACCAGCACCTTCGACGGTCTGGCATTGGCCGCGGCCATCGCAGCGCAGCTGCACGACCGCAATCGCTCGTTCACGCTGTTTGCCACGCACTACTTCGAACTCACCGAGTTCCCCACTCGCCATGCGCACGCGGTGAACCTGCATGTCGGCGCAGTGGAAAGCGGACACGACATCGTTTTCCTGCACCAGATCGAACCCGGCCCGGCGAGCCGCAGCTACGGGGTGCAGGTGGCGCGGCTGGCGGGCATGCCGGCAGCGCTGATCCGCCAGGCGCGCGGCGCGCTGCAAGCGCTGGAGTCGCAAGCCGAGGCGTCGCGCGCGCAGGTCGGTCTGTTCGACGCGCCGGCCGCGGCACCGGCGCCCGAGCCGAGTCAGGTCGAACGTCAACTGGCGCAGATCGAGCCCGATCGCTTGAGCCCGCGTGAAGCGCTGGACGCGTTGTATCGATTGAAAGCAATGCTCGACAAAGAGCGGCGCATTCCTGCTTTCCCCTCCCAGGGGGAAGGTCGGGATGGGGGCTGAAGGCGACGAGTCAGCGCCGCATTCGATCCGCACCCCGGCCCTCCCCTGGCTGGGCCTTCCAGGGGAGGGAGCTGGAGGCAATGGCCCGGTGGGGCGCACCAGAATGGCCCTTGCGCACTCGGCCGCGCATCACGACGATGCGCTCCGAGATGATGGAACAGCTGAAATCACCGCTGCCACTGCCGGCCATGCCGGGCCAGCCGCCGGCGCAGGCGTTGCCGGCCACGCGCGCGGTGATGGTGTGGGGCGACGACCGCGAAGCGCCTCGCCACTGGGCGCTGGCGCTGGCGGCCGAAGGATTGCTGGTGCAGTCTAGCGAGGCCAGCACGCCGCCTGCGGTGAACACCGATGCCTGGGTGCTGCACGCCACCACCGGCCTGGCCGCCAACCTGGCGCGGCTGCGCGCCTTGCGCTCGATGGCGCCCACGCCGCCGCTCGTGGTGGCGCTGCGTGGCATGCGCGATCTGGACCAGGTGCTGGCGCTCGAAATGGGTGCCGACGATGTGGTCGACGCAGGCGTCTCGGCGCCGGTGGTCGCGGCGCGTTTGCGCGCACTGTGGCGCCGCGCCGGCAACGCCGGTGATGGCGGCGAGCCGCCCGAGCTGCGCTTCGGCGGCTTGCGCCTCTCGCGACACGAACGCGAGGTGTGGCTCGACGAGCGCCTGGTGCCGCTCACCGAAGGCGAGTTCGCGGTGCTGTGGCTGCTCGCCACGCATGCCGGCAGCACGCTGCCGCGGCGCGACATCCTGCGCCGCGTGCGCGGCCTGGACGACCACCCGATGGACCGCTCGATCGACAGCCGGGTCTACCGCATTCGCGCCAAGCTCGGCGACAACGACCGCCGGAAATCGCCGCTGGGCCCGCGCATCCGCACCGTGCGCAATCTGGGCTACGCCTTCCTGCCTGGCGGGTGGTGAAGGTGGCGATATGACCGCGGCTGCCGTTCATCGCAGCCATCCGCGGTCTGTCGCAGTGAGGCGATTCGGATGCCGGCGCTGACCACAATGGCTTCTCGAGGAAATGTGGCTTCGCCACTTTCCTTGACCCCCGCGGGGGGCGGGCTGGGCGCAGCCCGGCCCTGGAGGCACTCAGGAGACTGCACACCATGCTCACCGCTTCGGCGCGCTTCGACACCCTGCGACGGCCCATGCTGAGCGCGAACGGGCGACACCGCCCCGGCGACCCGTTCGACCACGAGACCACGTCGCGGCTGGTGCTCTTCGTCGGCGCCGCGCTGCGGCCCGATGGCGCGCTGGCCTCCGAACTGGCGCGTGACGGCGTGCGCTGCCTGTGGCGCGCCAGCACCGAACAAGCCGTGCGCACCGCGCAACTCGCCACTTTCGACGCCGTGTGCATGGACACCACCACGCTGGGCGCCGGCACCGCCGGCGTGATTCACCGCCTGCGCGAAAGCCTGGCCTGCCCGCTGTTGATCGTGGGCAGCGGCGCCGACCCGCGCGAAGAGATCGAGGCGCTCGAACAAGGCGCCGACCTGTACCTGGCGCGCCCGCTGCCCGCGCGGCGCCTGTGTGCGCATCTGCTGGCGCTGTTGCGCCGCGCGATGCCACAGGCGCGCGTGCCCACCGCCCTGCCGGCCCCACAGCAACCGGGCGGCGCGCTGCTTGAACGGCTCTTCAGCGCGGTGAGCCGCGGCCACGCGATCGCCGAGGTCGACGGCGACCTGTCGGTGCGCACCAGCCATGGCGCCGACGGGCTGGAAGTGACGATCCGCGGCTTGCAGCTGCGCCTTCGGTAGATCGAAAGATTCTGCTGCCACTCAGCAGGCGCCGCGGATCCGGCTCCGCGGGTCCGCTGGCGCCGCCCCCTGGGGGGGAAGCGCCGAAGGCGCTACGGGGGGGGACCACTGAACATCGCCGCGAGGTGCGCCTCGCCGGCCTCGAGCATGAAGTAGCGAAACGCCTCGGCCGCCGGCGACAAGTGCTTGCCGGCGCTGTTCACCAGGTGCCAGCGGCGCACCAGCGGCAGCCCTTCCACCTGCGGCGTGGCGATCAGCCCGGTGCGCAACTCGAGCGCGATGGTGTGCAGCGACAGCAGGCTCACGCCCATGCCCGCCATCACCGCCTGCTTGATGGCTTCGTTGCTCGGCATCTCCATCACGTAGCTCGGCTTCACGCCATGCCGGTCGAGGTACTCCTGCATCGCGTTGCGCGTGCCCGATTCGACCTCGCGCACGATGAAGGGCTCGTCGGCCAGCGCTTTGGCGCGAACGCTCTCGGCGCGCGCGAAGCGGTGCGTGGGCGCGGTGACCAGCACATGCGGGTGCATCGCGAACGGATCGGCGCGGCAGGCGAAGTCGGCCGGCGGGCGGCCCATCACGCACAGATCGACGTCGCTGGCTTTCATCAGCGTCACCAGCTGCTCGCGGCCGCCCAGGCGCAAGCGCACGTCCACCGCCGGGTGCTCGGCATGAAAGCGTGCCAGCAGCTGCGGCAGGAAGTACTTCGCCGTGCTGACCATGCCGATCACGAGCCGCCCCGATTCGAGCCGGGCAAAACGTGCCATCGCGTCTTCGGTCTCCTTGAGCGCGGCCAGCATGCGCCGCGCGTGCACGACGAAGTACTCGCCGGCGGTGGACAGCGACATGCGCCGCCCGCTGCGGTCAAAGAGCAGCACGCCGACCTGCGATTCGATCTCTTTCACCTGCAGCGAGACGGCCGGGGGTGTGAGGTGCAAAGCCTCGGCGGCACGCGTCACGCTGCCCAGGCGCACCACTTCGCTGAAGACGCGCAGCTGCCGGAAAGTCAGGTTCATCGTTTAGCTCCAGCTTAACCAAAATCGCCGAAAGTCTAACTTTCCAAAACTTCAAGCGCTGCCTAGAGTTGCTCCATCGCCTCGACAAGGACCGTGATGGACGCGCCACTCGATAAAAAAACCCGCTACAGCGCCGGGGTGCTGAAGTACCGCCAGATGGGCTACTGGGACGACGCCTACGTGCCCAAGGACACCGACGTGATCTGCCTGTTCCGGATCACGCCGCAGGAGGGCGTGGACCCGATAGAAGCCGCGGCCGCGGTGGCCGGCGAATCGAGCACCGCCACCTGGACGGTGGTCTGGACGGACCGGCTGACCGCCTGCGACACCTACCGCGCCAAGGCCTACCAGGTGGAACCGGTGCCCGGCAACCCGGGCCAGTTTTTCGCCTGGGTGGCCTACGACCTGGTGCTGTTCGAAGAAGGCTCGATCGCCAACCTGACGGCCAGCGTCATCGGCAACGTCTTCGGCTTCAAGCCGCTGAAGGCGCTGCGCCTGGAAGACATGCGCATCCCGGTGGCCTACGTGAAGACCTTCAAGGGGCCGCCGACGGGGCTCATCGTCGAGCGCGAGCGCCTGGACAAGTTCGGCCGGCCGCTTTTGGGCGCCACCACCAAGCCCAAGCTCGGCCTGTCGGGACGCAACTACGGGCGCGTGGTCTACGAAGGGCTGAAAGGCGGCCTGGACTTCATGAAGGACGACGAGAACATCAACTCGCAGCCCTTCATGCACTGGCGCGACCGGTTTCTCTACGTGATGGACGCGGTGAACAAGGCCAGTGCAGCCACCGGCGAGGTGAAGGGCAGCTACCTGAATGTGACCGGCGCGACCATGGAAGACATGTACGAGCGCGCCGACTTCGCCAAGCAGCTCGGCAGCGTGATCGTGATGATCGACCTGGTGATCGGCTACACGGCGATCCAGAGCATGGCCAACTGGGCGCGCAAGAACGACATGATCCTGCACCCGCACCGCGCCGGCCACAGCACCTACACACGGCAGAAAGCGCACGGCGTGAGCTTTCGCGTCATCGCCAAGTGGATGCGCCTGGCGGGCGTGGACCACATCCACGCCGGCACCGCGGTGGGCAAGCTCGAAGGCGACCCGGCCACCGTGCAGGGCTACTACAACGTGTGTCGCGAGAGCTTCAACAAACAAGACCTGCCGCGCGGCATCTACTTCGACCAGGACTGGGCCGACCTGAAGAAGGTCATGCCGGTGGCCTCGGGCGGCATCCACGCCGGGCAGATGCACCAGCTGCTCGACCTGTTCGGCGACGACGTGGTGCTGCAGTTCGGCGGCGGCACCATCGGCCACCCGGCCGGCATCCAGGCCGGTGCGGTGGCCAACCGCGTCGCGCTCGAATGCATGGTCAAGGCGCGCAACGAAGGCCGCGACATCGCCAATGAAGGCCCGGCGATCCTGGCCGCCGCCGCGCGCTTCTGCACCCCGCTGAAACAAGCGCTGGACGTGTGGAAGGACGTGAGCTTCAACTACGCCAGCACCGACACCAGCGACTACGCGGTGACGCCGTCTGTCGCTTGACTCGAAGGCCAATCATCATGATGAACAACCCCACCGGCCGCATCACGCAAGGCCAGTTCAGCTTCCTGCCCGACCTGAGCGACGAAGAGATCGGCCTGCAGATCGCCTATGGCCTGAAGCGCGGTTATGCCTGGAGTATCGAATACTCCGACGACCCGCATCCGCGCAACACCTACTGGGAGATGTTCGGCAACCCGATGTTCGACATCCCCGACGCCGCCGGCGTGTTGATGGAGTTGCGCGAGTGCCGCAAGACCTTTCCGCACCACTATGTGCGGCTGATGGCTTTCGATTCGACGCGCGGCGTGGAAAGCATCGCGATGAGCTTCATCGTGCAGCGCCCGCCCACCGAGCCGGGCTTCGGGCTGCAGCGCCAGGAAGGTGGCGGGCGCAACATCCAGTACAGCGTGGCCGGCTACACGCACCAGCGGCCCGAAGGCGAGCGCTACTGATCGCCGGCGATGGGCACGCCGCTCTACGCGATACCGGGTGCTGCCCCAGCAGCGCCTGCCGAAACCGTTGCGGCGAGCCCCGGCCCGCGCACCGTGGGCGAGGTGCTGGCGCAGAGCCAGGTCGAAGCGGTGATGGACGAGCTTGATGCCGACCTGATCGGCCTGGCGCCGGTGAAGCAGCGCATCCGCGACATTGCCGCGCTGCTCGTCATCGACAAGCTTCGCCTAGCACAGGGCCTGCAAGCACACACGCCCAGCCTGCACATGAGCTTCACCGGCAACCCCGGCACCGGCAAGACCACGGTGGCGATGCGCATGGCGCAGATCCTGCACCGGCTGGGTTACTGCCGCAAAGGGCATCTGGTGGCGGTGACGCGCGACGACCTGGTCGGCCAGTACATCGGCCACACCGCGCCGAAGACCAAAGAGGTGCTGAAGAAGGCGCTGGGCGGCGTGCTCTTCATCGACGAGGCCTACTACCTGTACCGCCCCGAGAACGAGCGCGACTACGGCCAGGAAGCGATCGAGATCCTGCTGCAGGTGATGGAGAACCAGCGCGACGACCTGGTGGTGATCCTGGCCGGCTACAAAGACCGCATGGATACCTTCTTCCAGTCCAATCCCGGCATGAGTTCGCGCATCGCGCACCACCTCGATTTCCCGGATTACTCGAGAGACGAACTGCTGTCGATCTCCGATCGCATGCTCGGCCAGATGAACTACCGTTTCGGAGACGGTGCCCGGAGCACCTTCGAAGACTATCTCGGGCGGCGCATCGGCATGCCGCACTTCGCCAATGCG
>JANNQO010000437.1:0-3288 GCA_031400795.1 Rubrivivax sp.
TTCCTGATCGAAGGCCGCGTGATCTACAGCCAGAACGAGCGGAACTACTTCCTGAACGAGCGCATCGACCGTGCGATGAACGTGGTCAACGTCAATGGCGTGGCCACCTGCCAATCGGTGGTCGATGGCAGCGACGCCGCCTGCCTGCCCTACAACCCCTGGCGACTGGGCGGCGTGACGCAAGCCCAGCTCGACTACCTGCAGACACCGGGCTTCCGCAAGGGCTCGACCGAACTCAGCATGCAGGGCATCACGATCTCGGCCGATCTCGGCGACTACGGCATCAAGCTGCCGACCTCGAAGAGCGGCATCGGCGTGGCGTTTGGCCTCGAAAACCGTTCAGAAAAGCTGTCGCTGGAGACCGACGCGAACACCGCAGCCGGCAACCTGTCGGGATCGGGTGGCCCGACCGCAGCCCTGAGTGGCTCCAGCGCGGTGAAGGAAGTCTTCGGCGAAGTGCGCATTCCAATCCTGGAGAAGGCACCGCTGGCCGACTTGCTCGCTGCCACCCTCAGTGCACGCTCGTCCAAGTACTCGAAGTTCACCGCTGACAGCTGGGGCATCGGCGCCGAGTGGGCGCCGGTGAAGGCCGTGCGCCTGCGCGGCAGTGCGCAGCGCACCGTGCGTGCGCCCAACCTGGTGGAGCTGTTCCTCGCGCAGGGCAACAACCTGTACGACAACGACGCGGACCCCTGCGCCGGCGCGACGCCAACTTCGACGTTCGACCAGTGCGCCAGAACCGGTGTCACCCGCGCGCAGTACGGCACCATCCAGGACAGCCCGGCCGGCCAGTACAACTTCCTGCAAGGCGGCAACCCCGGCCTGAAGCCCGAGACCGGTGACAGCAAGACCTTGGGCATCATCGTGTCGCCGATGAAGGACTTGAACTTCAGCCTTGATTATTTCGACATCAAGGTGAAGGACCTGATCAGCATCGTCGACCCGGTGACCACGCTGAACAAGTGCCTGACCACCGGCAACCCGGCGTTCTGCAGCCTGATCACGCGTGACCGCCTGGGCACGCTGTGGCTGTTCGATGATGGCCGCATCGTCGGCACCAACGTCAACATCGGCACCCTGCGCACCAACGGCTTCGACATTGGTGCGAGCTACCAGCAAAAGCTCGGCGCGATGGGCAACCTGGGCGTCAGCTACGTCGGCACGCTGCTGAAGACGCTCGAGACCGAAGAGATCCCCGGCGACGGCACTTACGACTGCGTGGGCTTGTACGGGCCCAACCGGTGCGGCTCGCCGAGCCCGGAGTACCGTCACAAGCTTCGCGCGACTTGGCAGACACCCTGGAACGCCGACCTGGCCTTGACATGGCGGCACATCAAGGCGGTGAAAAACCAGTCGACCAGCGGCAACCCACTGCTGGCCGGTGGCGACGACCCCGTCAACCGCGTGCTGCCGACACGCAACTACCTCGACCTGGCCGCTACCTGGAACGTGACCAAGGGCCTGACGCTGCTGGTCGGCGTGAACAACCTGCTCGACAAGGATCCGCCGATCGCGGCCAACCTTCCCCTCCCTAACGGCAACGGCAACACCTTCCCGGGTGTTTACGACACGTTCGGCCGCAAGGTGTTCTTCAACGCGACCTACAACTTCTGACCGAAGACGGTCTGATCGCATCCAACGGCGAGCTTCGGCTCGCCGTTTTTCATCGTGCGAAGACAATCCAGTCTCATGAGTAACGACCCCAGAGCGGCCGAGGTGGCCCACCATGAGCGCGCGGCGATCGAGGCCATGCAGCAGGGCCGCGCGCAGCAGGCGATCGAGGCCTGGGGCGCTGTGCTGGCGCTGGCGCCCAATCACGCCACCGCGCTGACCCAGCTCGGCCAGGCCGCATTCAAGCAGGGCGACTTCTCCTCCGCCCGCCACGCCTTCCAGCGCGCCGCCGATGCCGACGGCAGCGACCCGCGGCAATGGGTCAACCTGTCGCTGGCCTGCCAGAAGCTCGGCGACGAAGCGGCCGAAGAAGCCGCGCTCTTCAAGGCCCTGACCGTCGACCCCGGCGACCTGCTGGCCCTCTTCCTCCGCGGTTCGTTCCACGAGCGCCACGGCAACACCCACCGTGCCGCGTCGGCCTACGGCGCCGCGGCCACCGTCGCGCCGCCGGTGGAGCGGCTGACCCCCGAATTGCGCCCCGCGGTGAGCCACGCGATGCAGTTCCGCGAGCGCTACCAGAATGAGCTGGCGGCACACGTCGACCGCTTTCTCGAACCGCACCTGGCCGAATGCAGCGCCAGCGAAGCGGATCGTTTCAAGCTCTCCATCGACATCCTGCTCGGCCGCAAGCAGCGCTTCGACCCGCAGCCGATGCGCTACTACCTGCCGCAGCTGCCGGTGATCGAATTCTTCGATCGTGCCCACTTCCCGTGGATGGAGGCTCTCGAGGAGCACACCGAAACCATCACCGAGGAGTTCCTCGCCGTGCACCGCGCCGACCACGGCTTCGAGCCCTACATCCACTACGGCCGCGACGAGCCGGTGGCGCAATGGGCCGAGCTGAACCACTCGCCGCGCTGGAGTGCCTTCCACCTGTGGAAGGAAGGCGTGCCGGTGCCCGCCAACGTGCAACGTTGCCCGAAGACGGTGGCGGCGTGGATGAACACGCCGCGCCCCGACCAGCCCGGCCGCACGCCGGTGGCGATGTACTCGCTGCTCAAACCGAAGACGCGCATCCCGCCGCACGTCGGCGCGAGCAACGCCCGCCTGGTCTGCCACCTGCCGCTGATCGTGCCGCCGGGGTGCCGCTTTCGCGTCGGCAATTCGGTGCGCGAGTGGCAGCGCGGCAAGGTCTGGGTCTTCGACGACACGATCGAGCACGAAGCCTGGAACGACAGCGAGCTGCTGCGCGTGGTGCTGATCTTCGACACCTGGCATCCGATGCTTTCCGAGGCCGAGCGGCGTCTGATCACGGCGATGAACGAGGCCTTGAACGCGTTCGGCAGCGGCGGGGACTCCTACGACGTCTGACGCCGCGCCCCTTGGATATACAGTTTCTGCTTGTAGATCACTCCGGAACAGGGCTCGGACATGCGAGTCTCGAAATGGGGCAACAGCCTCGCCATCCGATTGCCCGCAGCGGTGGTGGAGGTGCTCGGCCTGAAAGAAGGCGACGACGTCGAGGTCGACGTGGCGGGAGCCAGGCGGCTCGGTGTCAGCCGAGTCGACGATGGCAACCGCATGGCCCTCGAGCGGCTGCGCGGATTGCGCGGCCGAATGCCCGCGGACTTCAAGTTCGATCGTCTCGAGGCCAGTGGGCGTGGCAAGTGAGCACCG
>JANNQO010000438.1:0-3170 GCA_031400795.1 Rubrivivax sp.
TCGCGATGAGGTCGAAACTCGGCGCTGAACTCAATTCTTTCCCCTGAGGCGATCAGCATAGACATCGGCTGCTCGCGCATAGCCAAGGCAGGCCCGACGAGCAACAGCGTGACCGCAATCGCAGATGCCGGAAGCCTTGACTATGATATTGAGTCGCAGTCGTAATTCAACGCGTTCATGATCGGCCCTCAATTGCGAAGTCCACTTGTCGCTGCCAACGCCAGCCGGACTCGAATTGAATCGACACCCCCAAAAGAGGGACATCGAAGGGGGACAGGGAGAACCCTGGTCAGGCCTCAATTCGTTACTCAGGCCCGTGGGTTAGCCCCATGCAACCCGCGCAAAGCTCCCACCTACAGTTGCCAGCTTTTATCGAACGAGCGTGCTTTGTTGCCGCTCGACATGGGCAGTGACGAGGTGGACATGAACTTCAGGCGCAGTGGATGGTGGGTGGCGCTGGCCGGCGCGATGTTGGTGGCCTGCGGCGGTGGCGGCGAGGCCTACATACCGGGCAGCACACCCACGGCCGGCGCGCCAAGCAGCAAGGGCAGCTTTCGCGCGGTGGTGTCGTTTGGCGACAGCTTGAGCGACGCCGGCGCTTACGCCCCGGCCACCTCGCTCACCGGCAACGGCCAGGCGCCGTACTTCGGCGGCAAGTTCACCAACAACGGCGCCACCAGCACGGTGTGGGTGGAGAACATCGCGGCCAGCCTGGCGCTGCCGCTCACGCCGCACGAGGTGGGCTTTGCCGGGCAGTCGGTGAAGTGCCCGGCCGCAGCACTGAGCGCCGCATTGGCCGGCAGCTGCACCGCCTACGGCCAGGGCGGTTCGCGCGTCACCGATCCCAACGGCATCGGCAAATCCGGCGGCGCGCTCACCGTGCCGGTGAAGACGCAGATAGCCAACCACCTGGCGCGCTTCGCTTCGTTCAAGGACAGCGATCTGATCCTCGTGCTGGTCGGCGCCAACGATGCCTTCACGCAATTCGGCGTGTTCGGCGCCGCCGCGGCGCAGATCCAGGCCAACGCCGCGGCCGGGCGCATCACCGCCGACCAGGCCAACAGCCAGCTGCTCGACGCCCAGCTTGCCGCGCAAGGCGAGATGAAAAATGCGGCGCTGGAACTCACCGGCTACGTGAAGAGCGAAATCCTCGCCAAGGGCGGCCGGTACGTGGCCGTGCTGGCGCTGCCCGACATCGTCGATACACCGTTCGGCGGCAGCATCGCGGCCAGCGCCCAGCCGGTGCTGCGCAGCTTGTCGGAGGTCTTCAACCTGTGGCTGCGCGAAGGCCTGGGTGGCCAGCCGGTGCAGATCGTCGACACCTTCGCGGTGTTCAAGGACGTGCGCGCGAACCCGGCGCGCTACGGCTTCGTCAACACCAGCGTACCGGCCTGCGACGCCGCCAAGATCAGCGCCATCACCGGCGGGCAGGTCACCGACGGCTCTTCGTTGTTCTGCAACAGCACGGCGGGCGTGCCGTTCAACGGCATCCGCGCCGGCGCCAGCGTCACTACCTGGCAGTTCGCCGACGGCGTGCACCCCACCACCGGTGGCCACAAGGCTTTCAGCGACGAGGTGCTCAAGCTGCTGCGCGCCTACGGCTGGATCTGAAGAGGGCGAACATGAACTTCGAACAGCACATGCTTCGTCTTCTTGCCGCCGCCACGCTGCTGGCCGCGGGCGCTGCACAGGCGCAAGGCCTCACGCTGAAGGCCGGCGCTACGCTGTACCAGCCGAACTCCAAATCCGACGGCATCCGCGGCATCGGCATCCCGCCGGGCGCTGATGTCGACGTGGGCAGCGCCACCACCGCCATTTTTGTCGTCGAATACAGCTTCACGACGAACATCTCGATCGAAGGCGTGCTCGGCATCCCCCCGCGAGTGAAGGCCAAAGGCACCGGATCGGTGGCTTTCCTCGGCGACGACGTGCTCTCGGCGAAGAACGTCGCGCCGACGGTGATCATGAACTACACCTTCGGCGACGCCAGCGCCACCTGGCGGCCGTATCTCGGCGTGGGTCTGAACTACACGCGCTTCCAGAGCATCCGCTCGCGCCTGGCGCCGGACGTGAAGATGACCGACTCGGTGGGCCCGGTGGTGCAGGCCGGTCTGCGCTATGCCTTCAACCCACGCATGGGCTTGTTCGCCAGCGTGGCGCGGGTGGACGTGCAGACCGAGGTGGTGGCGGTGGCCAGCGTGGTGCTGCAGACGAGCATCGACTTCAAACCGATCACGTATTCGCTGGGCGCCTGGTACAGGTTCTGACGCGGTGCCGGCAGCGCGGGCGCTTCGTCAGCGTGGCGCCGGCACGCCGTCGCGAAGTGCCCACTGCACGAGCGCATCGAACAACGGCCGCGCGTCGCGCGCGCCGGCCTGGTTGATCATCGCCACGAAGACATAGCGCTTGCCGCTGTGCGAGAGCACGTAGCCGGCGCGCGCCGCCACGTCGCGCAGCGAACCGGTCTTCAGGTGCGCGCGGCCCGGCGTGGCGCGCGAGCGGCGCAGCGTGCCGTCCACGCCGGCGATCGGCAGCGAACTCATCAGCTCGGGCATCCAGGGGCTGTCGAAAGCGAAAGCGAGCAGCCGAGCCAGTTGCTGCGCGCTGATGCGCGTTTCGCGTGACAGGCCGGAGCCGTTGTCCAGTACCGCCTCGACGGGCCAGTCGCCAGAACCCGACATGACACGCTCCACCCACCAGCGCTTGATCACGTCGCGCGCCGCCTCGGCCGTGGCCGCACGTTCGGGCTGGCGTTGCAGCGCCAGCGTGTAGAAGAGCTGTTGCGCCATCACGTTGTTGCTGAACTTGTTGATCTCGCGCACCACCTCCACCAGCGGCGGCGAGCGCTGTTCGAAGCTCGGTTTCTGGTCGAGCGGCGCCGCGCCCTCGCGCACCGTGCCGCCGAGCTTGCCGCCCATCTCGCGCCACATCCCTTCGATCAAGCGGCGGTCGTAGCTGACGGGTTGCGCGTCGGCGAGCGGCCAGATCTGTTCGCCACACGCTGCCGGGTAGCTGCCGGCAAATCGTGCGCGGTTGATGCTGAACGAGGCTTTCAGCGTGCCGGCCCAGTCGTCGCAAGGCCCGTTCGACAGCGGAACAGTCTTGTCGACGACGAGGCCAGCCAGCGGCGGCTCGCTGCCCACCACGGCCACGCCGCGCGTCGCATCGGG
>JANNQO010000439.1:0-4104 GCA_031400795.1 Rubrivivax sp.
TTCGGCCTTCGTCACCGGCACCACGCAGATCATCGACGGCGGCTGGTCCCTCTGAAGTTCACTTTCCCCGAGGAGGTTTCTCGATGAAGTTGATGCGCCTGGGCCCGAAGGGCTCCGAACGCCCCGCGGCCCTGGACAAGAGCGGCCAGCTGCGTGACCTGTCCAAAGTGCTGGCCGACATCACCGCGGCGACGCTCACGCCGGTCGGTCTGGCCAAGCTGAAAAGCGTGGACCTGTCCACGCTGCCGGTGATCGCTGCGCCTGGCGAGTACGCACCGCCATGGAGCGGCTGCGAGAAGTTCCTGTGCATCGGCCTGAACTACGCCGACCATGCGGCGGAGTCGAACCTGCCGATCCCCAAGGAGCCGATCCTCTTCATGAAGCCGATCAGCGCGCGCGTCGGGTGCAACCATGCGGTGGTGCTGCCGCAGGGCTCGGTGAAAGGCGACTGGGAAGTTGAGCTCGGTGTGGTCATCGGCAGCAAGGCGCGCTACGTGAGCGAAGCGGATGCACTCGCTCATGTCGCGGGTTATTGCGTGGTCAACGACGTCTCCGAGCGCGAGTACCAGATCGAGCGCGGCGGCACCTGGGACAAGGGCAAGGGCTGCGACACCTTCGGCCCGGTGGGCCCGTATCTCGTCACTGCCGACGAAGTGCCTGATCCGCAGACGCTGCCGATGTGGCTGGAGGTGAACGGCCGCCGCTTCCAGAACGGCGGCACGCGCACGATGATCTTCGGCGTGGCGCAACTCGTCAGCTATGTGAGCCGCTTCATGACGCTGTACCCCGGCGACCTGATCTCCACCGGCACGCCGCCGGGCGTGGGCATGGGTGTGAAGCCCGACCCCGTGTACCTGAAGGCCGGTGATGTGATCCGGCTGGGCATCGAGGGGCTGGGCGAACAGCAGCAGACGGTGCACGCCTGGGACCCGGCGATCATCGACGGGTGATCGATGGCTGAGCCGGTGATCCGCATCCACGCTGCCGATGACGTGGTCATCGCGCGGCAGCAGTTGCTCGGCGGAACGTTCATCGAGAGTGAGGGCATCACGGTCAGCGGCTTGATTCCGCCGGGCCACAAGGTGGCGGTGCGCCACATCGCCGCCGGCACGCCGGTGCGGCGCTACAACCAGATCATCGGCACTGCCAAGGCGGCCATCGCGCCGGGCCAGCATGTGCACACGCACAACCTCGAGTTCGCGAGCTTCGCCAGATCGTCCGAGGTCGGCGCCGACGTCGTGCCGACGGCCTACGTGCCTGAGCCGGCCACCTTCCAGGGCATCGTCCGAGCCGACGGCCGCATCGCCACACGCAACTACATCGGCGTGCTGACCTCGGTGAACTGCTCGGCCACCGCCGCGCGGGCGATTGCCGACCACTTCCGCCGCGACATCCACCCCGAGGCGCTGGCGGCATTCCCGAACGTCGACGGCGTGGTCGCGCTCACCCATGGCGCCGGCTGCGCCACCGCGAGCGACGGTGAGCCTTTGCAGATCCTGCGCAGGACTCTGGGCGGCTACGCGCGCCATGCCAACTTCGCCGCGGTACTCGTGGTGGGCCTGGGCTGCGAGACGAACCAGATCAGCGGGCTGCTCGAACAGGAGAGCCTGTCGACCGGCGCACGGCTGCACACCTTCAACATTCAGGACACCGGCGGCACCGCGAAGACGGTGCGCCACGGCATCGAGCTCGTGCAATGGATGCTCGAAGACGCGAACCGCGCGCAGCGCCAAGCGGTCAGCGCGCGCCACATCACCGTGGGCCTGCAATGCGGCGGCTCCGACGGTTATTCGGGCATCAGCGCCAACCCCGCACTCGGCGCCGCGGTCGACCGCCTGGTGCGCCACGGCGGCACCGCGATCCTGTCGGAAACGCCCGAGATCTATGGCGGCGAACACCTGCTCGCACGGCGAGCGGTGTCCAAGGACGTGGCCGACAAGCTGATGGCGCGCATCCGCTGGTGGGAGCGCTACTGCGAGCGCAACGACGGCTCGATGGACAACAACCCCTCGGCCGGCAACAAGGCCGGGGGCTTGACGACGATTCTCGAGAAGTCACTCGGCGCGATTGCCAAGAGCGGCACCACCAACCTCGTCGACGTGGTCGAGTACGCGCAGGCCGTTCGCTCGCACGGCCTCGTCTACATGGACACGCCGGGCTATGACCCGGTCTCGGCCACCGGCCAGGTGGCCGGTGGCGCGAACCTGATCTGCTTCACCACCGGGCGCGGTTCGGCCTACGGCTGCGCGCCCTCACCGTCGCTGAAGCTCTCCACCAACACCGCGCTGTGGCAGAAGCAGGAAGACGACATCGACATCAACTGCGGCGACATCGTCGACGGCAGCGCGACGGTGGACGAGGTCGGCGAGCGCATCTTCCGCCGCATGCTCGCCACCGCCGGCGGGCAGCCGACGAAGAGCGAGCTGCACGGCTACGGGCAGAACGAGTTCGTGCCCTGGGTGCTGGGCGCGACGATGTGAGTCAATCAGCCGCCAGCCGAGCCCGCGCATCGTGCCGCGCCAGCCTCGCGAGCAAATGCTCGACCTCGGCGCGCGCAGTCGCGCTCAAGCCCGCCGCGGGCTTGCGCATCGCCGCGCTCGACAGCAAGCCGCGCCGCATCAGCAGGTACTTGCGGACCGCGAGGCCGACGCCGGGCTGCTGCTCGTAGCGCAGCAGCGGCAGGTGGGCGTCGAAGAGGTCGTGGGCGGCTTCACGCTGGCCGCTGGTCGACAGGCGCACGACGTCGCACAGCATGTCGGGGAAGGCGTAGCCGGTGTTGGCACCGTCCGCGCCGCGCTCCATTTCGTAGTCGAGGAAGAGGCCGTTGTTGCCGCAGAGGATGGCGATGTGGCGCATCTGGCCTTCACTCTCCCATTGGCGCAGCGCCGAGATCTTCTCCAGGCCCGGCCAGTCTTCGTGCTTGAGCATCACGCACGACGGCAGCTCTGCGACGATGCGACGGATCACCGCCGGCGTCATTTGCACCGTGAAGGTCAGCGGGTAGTCCTGAATCACGAAGGGGATGTCGGCGCCGATCGCGTCGACCGCCTGCCGGTAGTAACCGACGATCTGCTCGTCGGTGCGCAGCGTGTTCGGCGGCGCGATCATCACGCCGGCGGCGCCTTCGGCCATCACCGCGTGCGCCAGCTCGCGCATCGCCGCGAAGCCGGGCGCCGAGACGCCGACGATCACCGGCAGGGCCGGCGCGCGGCGGATCATGCGGCGCGCCACGTCCACGCTCTCGGCGTGGCTCAGCTTGGGCGCTTCGCCGAGCTGGCCGAGCACGGTGATGCCGGTCGAGCCGATCGCGAGATAGAAGTCGACCAGCCGGTCAACCGACTCGCCGTCGATGCGGCCATCGTCGAAGAACGGCGTCGGCGCGATGGGGTAGACGCCGCGGGCGTCGGCAGTCAGGCGCATGGGCGAACTCCTCGCTCGCGGGGGTTGGAAAGGCGCATTTTGGTAAATCTCCCGGTCCTTCAGCGATCCCTTGCCGCGTCGTACGCCGCCTGCGCCGCGCGCATCAGTGAAGGATGCAGGGTCCCGAGTTTCGGTGTCGGGCCCAGCGGCGCCCGAGGTGGAACCTTGAAGAACTCCTCGGACCAGGGAAGATCGGCCATTGCCTTGAAGTCGAACTTGGTGTCGTAAGACAAGCCGGCGAGGGCGAACGCGTCCGGATGCCTCGACTTGACGATCGAGAACTCGCCCAACCTCAGGCGCTCCACCCGCTGTGACGTCCCGTAGACCACTTTGACGACAACGCCGTCGTCTCTGGTCTCGACCGCCACGATCAATGCAGGCCGCGGCTTCGGGCCGGGCGACCTATCGGGCAGTTCGGGGAATCGGCACCAGACGAGTTCACCTGGGACAGGTGCTCGCCAGGAGGAACTCATTCGAAGAGCGACTGCTTGTGAAGCACTTTGCCCTTCGGCAAGCTCTTCCTGGCCTGCTTGCGAACCGCCGTCAATTGGCCGGGCGTCAGCGGGCCATCGTCCTGTTCATAGGCGGGCAACACCTCGAAGGCGAACTTCGACAACGCCAGGTGCACCACCTGCGTCTCGGACACATCCAGCTCCTCGGCGATGGCCTTCACGGTCTCTCGGG
>JANNQO010000440.1:0-5678 GCA_031400795.1 Rubrivivax sp.
GAAATGGGTGCGTGCGCCGGTGTGATACCCGCTTTGGGAGCCAGGCCGAGCCAGGCCGCCAGACCCAGCGCGGCTGCGCTCACCAGCCACAGTGGCCAGGCCCGGCGCAGCGCTGCCGTGCCGCTTGCGGGCACGGGCGGCGGGCGCACCTGTTCCACGCTCCAGGCGCGCAGCGCTTGCGCCAGTTCGCTGGCCGACTGGAAGCGATCCTGCGGCGCCCGTGCCATGGCCTTCATGGCGATCGCCGACAGCGCCGGCGGCAGCTGCGGGTGCAGCTGATGCGGCGCCGCGACATCCGCTTGCAGCACGGCCTCGGTGATGCGTTCGAGCGACCCGCCGTCGAAGGCCTTGCGCCCGGTCAGCAACTCGTAGCACACCACGCCCAGCGCGTAGACATCGCTGCGCGCATCGACGTCACCGCCTTGCAGCTGCTCGGGCGACAGGTAATGCGGCGAGCCAGCGAGCAGGCCCTCCAGTGCCGGCGAGGCCACCCCGGCCGCGCGTGCGATGCCGAAGTCCAGCACCTTGGGCCGGAAGCGGCGCGTCAGGAAAATGTTTGCCGGCTTGATGTCGCAATGCACCACGTCGCGCGCGTGCGCGTAGGCCAGCGCATCGGCGACGCGGCGCACCAGCAGTGCCGTGCGCTCGGGCGTGGGGCGCCAACCTTGCGCCAGCGCGTCGCGCAGATCGCGGCCGTACAGGCGCTCCATCGCGATGTACACGCCCTGCGCCGACAGACCGGCGTCGTGCACGGTGACGATGTAGCGGTGGTTCAAGCCGGCCGCGGTGCGCGCTTCGTTGAGGAACAGGCCATCCAGCGACAGCCGCGACGGCGTGTCGACACTGAACTGCAGTGTCTTCACCGCCACGGTGCGCGACAGCAGCGGGTCCCAGGCCTCGAACACCGCGCCCAGGCCGCCTTCGGCCAGGCGCCGCTTGAGCGAATAACGGCCGATGTGAGAGAGCGTCGGTCGCGAAGCCAGGTCGCTGGCGTCGGCCGGCGGATCGAAGCCGAGGTCAATCAGCAGATCGGGCGCGTCCGACTCGGGCGCTGCCGATTCGGGCGTGCCGCTCTCGACGAGCGCCGGCTGCACCGAAGGCGGGCTGACCTGGGTGGGGGCGAATGCCGAGGCGCCGGCGTCGGCGCCGCGTTGCAGGAAGGGGTCGAAAGGCACAACCGGCAGCATAGGTGGCGGCCCACGCCCACCCGTATCAAAAGCGCCGCGGGCCCGGTTGGGTTAACCCCTTGTCACCCTTTGCCCCAGATCTAGGGGGGCTTTTGTGTTTTCCTGCAACGCGAAGCGCGCAGCTCTCAGCCGCCCAGCTCGGCCAGCAGCTTGCGCGCCGGTTCGGCCGAGGCCGGTGCGAGCGGCGCCTTCATCGCCGCCTGCATGGTCTTCCTGGCCTTGGCGCGATCGCCCTGGTCAGCGTAGACCTGGGCCAGGTGGTACAGCGTCTCGCCGCTGCGCGGGTCGAGTTGGTTCGCCTTCTCCAGTGACGCGCGTGCCGCGCCGAGGTTGCCTTTGGCGCGCTGAATCCAGCCCAGTGTGTCGTGCGCGTCAGCAGCCTTGGGTGCTGCTGCCACGGCCTTGACGGCCCATTGTTCAGCTTCGTTCAGGCCGTCCTTGCGTCGCGAGTAGATGTCGGCGATGTTGTTCAGCGCCAGGCCGTTCTTCGGCTCGAGGTCGACGACCTTCAGATACGCCGGCAGCGCTTTGGCTTCCTGGCCGGTGCGGTGGTGCAGCATCGCGATGCGCAGCTGCGGAGCGGCGGATTGCGGCACGGACTTCGCAGCCTCGTCGTAGGTGCCGAGCGCCGCGGCAGCGTCGCCGCTCGCGTCGAGCAGGTCACCGCGCAACAGCAGTGCGTCGAGGTTCTTCGAGCCGCGCTTCAGTGCCTCGCCGACTGCGGCCAGCGCCTGCGGGTACTCCTTGCGCCCGCCGTGCCAGCGCGCCAGCGCGATGTGGGGCAGCGGGGCCTTCGTATCCAGGCGCGCCGCCTGTTCGAGCATCGCCCGCGACGGGTCGGCCTTGCCGACTTGCGAATACGCCAGTCCCAGGGCGTAGTGCGCGCCGCCATGTTGCGGGTCGATGGCGATGCAGGCTTCGTACAGCGGCACCGCTTCGGCCCAGCGACCCTGCCCGGCCAGTTGGTCAGCGAGGTCGATGCGCGGCCGGAATGCGCGTTCGTCGAGTTGCACCGCCTTGCGCAACGACGCCTCGGCGTCCTTCGGTTTGCCGGTGATTTGCAGATAGCGGCCCATCGCCGCATGCGCGGCGCTGTAGTTCGGATCGGTGTCGATCGCTTCCTTGATGCGCGCCAGCGCGTCGTAGGGCTTCTTGCGCTGGAACGCTACCTCGGCCAGGCCGAGCAGCGGTGCCGGTGCGCGATGGTCGGCTTTCACTGCCTGCTCGAAAGCGCGCTGCGCATCGTCGAGCTTGCCCTCGGCGAGTGCGGCGATGCCCGCACGGTAGGCTTCGCCGAGCGGCGCTTCGTAGGCTTTGGCCGGCGGCGGGCTGACGGCAAGCGGCCCCGAGAAGGCCGGGCCCGTGGCAAGTGCTGCCCACAGGACCAGCGCGAGGGCCAGCTCGAACGAGGGGCGATGGTATTGAAGTCGGTTCATCGGTGGCATCGTGGGACGTGATATCCAAGCCTAACGCCTGTCGGGTGGCGCCGGCCGGTCGGCCCGACGCCCGATCATGAAAAAAGCCCCTGTGCAGGATGCCAGGGGCTTTCGTGATGCCGCGGCTGGTCGCCGCGGCCGTCTCAACCAACGTTCAGGCTTGGCGGCGACGCAGCGCACCGGCGCCGAGCAGCGCGAGGCCGACCAGAGCCAGCGAACCCGGCGTCGGCAGGGCCACTCCACCCACGCCCTTGAAGCCGAAGATGAACGTCGCCGGCGTGCCCAGGGTCGGGTCACCCGACGGCGGGCTGCTCTGGCCGAGCGAGTACAGCTCGATGCCTGCAGCCGTCATCGCGGCAAACGCAGCGCTTTCGGTGCCGGTCGCGCCGTAGAAGATCGAGAACTCGAACGACTCACCGGCCGCGATCGTGCCGAAGTTGAAGCGGAAGTACGCGCCGTGGTCGGTCGGGCCGCTGTCAACAAAGTCCACATCCTCGGTGGCCGCGATGATCGAGGAGTCACCACCCAACGGATTGGCGGTGTTGAAGCCGTTGTCATGCGAGCGCTCGAGCAGCGTCGTCGTCGCGGTGCCACCGATCGTCACGAACTCGGCGAACTCGGTGAGCGGAACGTCCCAGTCCATCACACGGACGTACTTGACGTCGCTCAGCGCGCCGCCGGTGCTGTTCGTGATCTTGACCTTCACCTCGAACAGCGCGCCAGGAGCGGCGGCGGAGGGGGCGGCGCTGTGCGTGACCGCCAGGCCGGGCAACGAGGTCAACGTCACCGAGGAAACCGCGGTGGTCACGCCGGCCACGATGCCAGCGAAGGTGAGGTTGTTGGGACCGCCGTCCGTCGACACATTGGCGAAACCACTGTGCGCGCCGGTACTCGTCGAAACGCCCCAGCCTTCGCACTGGCAGCCGGGCGCCGTGGCGTCGCGGTACGAGCCGTCAGGGAACTTGTAGGCCAGGCCGGTGAAGCCAGGGGTGTTCACCGCGACGCTGCCGACCGTCGTGTTCAGACTGCCGTCGTCGTTCATGCCGAGGGCGATCGTACTCGTGCCGGCGCCTCCTGCGGTGTTGAAGATGGTGGCTCCAGCGTAAGCCGAACCCGCTGCAAACATGCAGGCGGCGGCGATCAGGCTGGCGGCGAAGGTTGCTCGGGACTTCAGTTTCATCAGGGGCCTCCAAGGAAGGAAATCGGACCAACAGAGCCGTTGGAAGTCCGTTGAGGACAAGACGGCAGGCTGCTTGACGACCTATAAGCAATCCACGGGCCAGGTTGAAAACTATTTACAAATCAATCATTTACATCACCGGTACCGGCTTCGGCCGAACAATGTGTAAATCGCGCCGACAGGCCCAGGCGGGTTCAGCGGGCCCGGATTTCGCGGCCCAGCCGCTGCAGAGCGGACTCCAGCGCCGGCAGCCCAGTGGCGAACGACAGCCGCAGAAACCGCTCGGCTGCCGCCGGGCCGAAATCGCGCCCGGGTGTCAGTGCGACATGCGCCCGGCGCATCAGCCGGTCGCAGAAATCCCAGCTGCCGGCGTCTTGTCCCGATACGTCGGCCCAGACGTAAAACGCGCCGTCGGGCAGCACCGGCACGCCGAGGCCGAGTTGTTCGAGCGCCGGCACCACGACATCGCGGCGCCGCCGGAACTCGGCTCGCCGGCGTTCGTACTCGGCGATCGACTCGGCCTCGAAGCAGGCCAATGCGGCACGCTGGGCCAGCGACGACGGGCAGATGTAGAGGTTCTGCGCCAGCCGCTCCACGGTCGGCACCAGTGACTCGGGCAGCACCAGCCAGCCGAGACGCCAGCCGGTCATGCTGAAATACTTGGAGAAGCTGTTCACCGAGATCACGTCGTCGCCATGCGCCAGCGCACTGGTGGCGAAGCGCTCGTCATACGACAGGCCAAGGTAGATTTCGTCGACGATGGTCACGCCGCCGCGCTCGCGCACCGCCTGGGCGATAGCCCCCATCTCGGCCGGCGCGATCGAGGTGCCGGTGGGATTGGAGGGCGAGGCCAGCAGCACGCCGCGCGTGGCATCGGTCCAGTGTTCGCGCACCAGCGCCGCATCGAGCTGGAAGCGCCGCTCGGGCCCGCAAGGCAGCAGCCGCGCCCGCGCGTCGGCGGCGGCCACGAAGTGCCGGTTGCAGGGGTAGCTCGGGTCTGGCATCAGCACCTCGTCGCCGGCTTCGAAGAGCGCCAGACAGGCCAGCTGCAAGGCTGCCGAAGCGCCTGCGGTGACGACGATTCGCGCGGGCGCGATGTCCAGATCGAAACGGCTGCCGTACCAGGCGGCAATGCGTTCGCGCAGCTCCGGCAGCCCCGTGGCCTGGGTGTACTGCGTTTGCCCCAAGCGCAGGCAGCGCTCGGCGGCTTGCAGCACCAGCGGCGGGGCGGTGAAGTCGGGCTCGCCGATGTTCAGGTAGATCATCGGCTCGCCACCGCGCGCCGGGTCGCACTCGGCACTGCGCGCCACATCGTCGGCGGACTTCGCGCACTCCATCACGTAGAACGGCTCGATGCGCTGCACGCGGCCCGCGGTGCGCACGACACGCGCCGGCGCGCCGTTCACTTCGCGAGGCCCGTGTTCGCGCGCGTGCGCTCGCTGGCGCGCTGCGCCACTTCGAGCGGGCGCAGTTCGGCCGCGGCCTTGTCGAGCACGCCGTTGACGAACTTGTGGCCATCGGTGCCGCCGAAGGCCTTGGCCAGTTCGACGGCTTCGTTGATGACCACCCGGTACGGCACGTCGACGCAGAACTTCAGCTCGTAGGCGCCGATGCGCAGTGCCGACAACTCCACCGGCGACAGCAGCGCCAGGCGCCGGTCCAGATGCGGCGCGATCAGCCCGTCCAGCAAGGGTGCCTGCTCGATGCAGCCGGCGAGCAAGGCATCGAAGTGTTCGATGTCGCAGCGTGCATGGTCGGGCTGCTCGCGCATGTGCGCAGCCACAGTGGCGGGGGCGCCGCGGCCCCCCGACCCATCGTACAAGCCATGCAGCGCCCGTTGTCGCGAACGCCGGCGCGCGGCCGACCCCGACGGCT
>JANNQO010000441.1:0-26429 GCA_031400795.1 Rubrivivax sp.
CGCCATGTCGGCCCCCGCGATGCGGAAACATTCCGCCATGCCCACGATCTGGTGCGTCGCGAGCGTGCCCGAGCGCATGCCGCGCTCGTGGCCGCCACCGTGCATCTGGGCTTCGAGACGAACCCGCGGCTTGCGGCGCACGTACAGCGCGCCGATGCCCTTCGGGCCATAGGTCTTGTGCGAGGCGAGGCTCATCAGATCGACCGGCAAGGTCTTCATGTCGATCTGCACCTTGCCCGTGGCCTGCGCCTCGTCGACGTGAAAAACGATGCCGCGCTCGCGACACAACGCGCCGATGGCCGGGATGTCCTGGATCACGCCGATCTCGTTGTTGACGAGCATCACCGAGACGAGCACCGTGTCGGGGCGCAGCGCGGCCTTGAATCGATCCAGGTCGAGCAGGCCGTTCTCCTGCACGTCGAGGTAGGTCACCTCGAAGCCCTGGCGCTCGAGTTCGCGCATCGTGTCGAGCACCGCCTTGTGCTCGGTCTTCACCGTGATCAGGTGCTTGCCGCGCGAGCTGTAGAAATGCGCCGCGCCCTTGATCGCCAGGTTGTTCGATTCGGTGGCGCCCGAGGTCCAGACGATTTCGCGCGGGTCGGCGTTGATCAGTTGCGCGACATCGGCACGCGCCTTCTCCACCGCCTCTTCGGCTTCCCAGCCCCAGGCGTGGCTGCGTGAGGCCGGGTTGCCGAAGTGTTCGCGCAACCAGGGAACCATCGCGTCGACGACGCGCGGATCGCACGGCGACGTCGCGCCGTAATCCATGTAGATCGGCAGATGCGGTGTCATGGGCCTACTTGATGAAGCTGTTGCCGAGCGCGAACACCGAGTTCGGCGCAGTGATCTTGATCGGCTTGACCACCGGCACCGTGGAGATCGCTCGCTTCACCGGTGCCTCGTCGATGCTCACGCCCTTGGCGAACTGCTCGTCCACCAACTTCTTCAGCGAGACCGAGTCGAGGTACTCGATCATCTTCGCGTTGAGGCTGGCCCACAGGTCGTGCGTCATGCAGCGGCCGGTGTCTTCGCCCATGCAGTTGTCCTTGCCCGCGCAGCCGGTGGCGTCGATGGGTTCGTCGACGGCGACGATGATGTCGGCCACCGTGATCTCGCTGCCCGCCCGGCCGAGCGAATAACCGCCGCCCGGGCCGCGCGTGCTTTCCACCAGTTCGTGGCGGCGCAGCTTGCCGAACAGCTGTTCCAGATAGGACAGGGAAATCTGCTGGCGCTGGCTGATCGCTGCCAGCGAGACGGGGCCAGCGCCTGAACGCATGGCCAAGTCAATCATCGCCGTCACCGCAAAGCGGCCTTTGGTGGTCAATCGCATGGATGGCTCCTGGGTGCGGTGGGGCAGCGCCGCCGCCTCGCGACAGCCTCTATTCCCACCAATGCAGTCAACTATATGATAAGTTGACAAAAGTACTCAAGTTTACGCCAGGGTCATCGCTGGCATTGGCGCTGGAGCTGCTGCGCCAGATGCAGGCAGGCCGGCTCGATCAGGTCCAGCACTCGCTCGAAACCTTCCGGTGCGCCGTAGTAGGGGTCGGGAACCTCACGCGGTGCGCTGATGCCTTCCCCATGATCGAGCAACAGCGCCAGTTTGCCGTGGTGCACCGGCGGGCACAGCTCGCGCAGCCGCTGGAGATTGTGGTCGTCCATCGCCAGGATCAGGTCGAAGCGCTCGAAATCCTCGGTCACCAGGCGGCGTGCGCGCAGCTTGGCGAGTTCATAGCCCCGGCGCTTGGCCGCGGCGACGGTGCGCGGGTCGGGCGCCGAGCCGATTTCCGGGTACGTGCCAGCCGAGTCGACGGCAATCCGCTTGTCCAGCTCCAGCTCCAGCAGCCGCTGGCGCAGCACGATTTGCGCCGTCGGCGATCGGCAGATGTTGCCCGCGCAGACCATCAACACGCTGGTTTCGTAGCTCACGCGCCTGGGACTCCACTTCCACATCGGTGCCAGCATAGCCGAGCCACGCAGCGACACAGGCTCGAGTCCCCGTGCGGGCATCCGAAGTCACGCAGGCACCGCGGCAGCGCTTGGGCAGCGCCGCCGCAGCACGCTCAGCGCAAGCCCGCCGGCCTGATCGGCACCACGTTCGGGTCGGCCTGATCGTGCAATGAGGCGCCAAACGCCTGCTCGCGCAGCAGTGCCAGCTGGTCGCGCACCTTGGCGGCCTTCTCGAACTCAAGGTTGCGCGCGTGGTCGAGCATCTGGCGCTCGAGCAGCTTGATGCGCTTGCCCAGGTCTTTCTCGCTCATCGCCTCGACCTCGGCGGCGGCCTTGGCGGCTTTCAAGTCGTCGCGCGCGGTCTTGTCGGAGACCACGCCGTCGATCATGTCGCGGATGCGCTTGGCCACGGTTCGCGGCGTGATGCCCATGGCCGCGTTGTGCGCAGTCTGCCGATTGCGCCGGCGTTCGGTCTCGTCCATCGCGCGGCGCATCGAATCGGTGATCCTTTCGGCGTAGAGGATGGCGCGGCCGTTGACGTTTCGCGCCGCGCGCCCGATGGTCTGGATCAGGCTGCGCTCGGCGCGCAGGAAGCCTTCCTTGTCGGCGTCCAGGATGGCCACCAGCGAGACCTCGGGCAAGTCCAGCCCCTCGCGCAGCAAGTTGATGCCCACCAGCACGTCGAAGGTGCCCAAGCGCAGGTCGCGCAGGATCTCCACACGCTCGACGGTGTCGACGTCGCTGTGCAGATAGCGCACCTTCACGCCGTTGTCGCTCAGGTAGTCGGTGAGCTGCTCGGCCATGCGCTTGGTGAGCGTGGTGATGAGCACGCGCTCGTTGATCTGCACCCGCTCGCGGATCTCCTGCAACACGTCGTCCACCTGCGTGGCCGCCGAGCGCACCTCGACCTCGGGGTCGACCAGGCCGGTGGGCCGCACGAGCTGTTCCACCACCTGGCCGGCATGCTGTTGTTCGTAGGCGGCCGGGGTGGCCGAGACGAACACCACCTGGCGCATCTTCGATTCGAACTCCTCGAACTTCAGCGGCCGGTTGTCCAGCGCGCTGGGGAGGCGAAAGCCGTATTCGACCAGCGTGGTCTTGCGCGCCCGATCGCCGTTGAACATGCCGCTGAACTGACCGATCAGCACATGGCTCTCGTCCATGAACATCATGGCGTCCTCGGGCAGGTAGTCCACCAGCGTCGGCGGCGGCTCGCCCGGTGCGGCGCCCGACAGGTGGCGGGTGTAGTTCTCGATGCCTTTGCAGTGGCCCACTTCCTGCAGCATCTCAAGGTCGAAACGCGTGCGCTGCTCCAGGCGCTGCGCTTCGACGAGCTTGCCGGCCTTGACGAATTCGTCCAGCCGCTCGCGCAGCTCGACCTTGATCGTGTCCACCGCGGCGAGCACCCTGTCGCGCGGCGTCACGTAGTGGCTCGACGGGTAGACCGTGAAACGCGGGATCTTCTGGCGCACGCGGCCGGTGAGCGGGTCCAGCAGCTGCATCGCCTCGACCTCGTCGTCGAAGAGCTCGATGCGCAGCGCCAGCTCGGAGTGTTCGGCCGGGAAGACATCGATGGTGTCACCACGCACGCGGAAGGTGCCGCGCGAGAAGTCGGTCTCGTTGCGCGTGTACTGCATGCGGATCAGGTGCGCGATGAGGTCGCGCTGGCCGACCTTGTCGCCCACGCGCAGCGTCATCACCATGCGGTGGTAGTCGGCCGGGTTGCCGATGCCGTAGATGGCGCTGACACTGGCCACGATGATCACGTCGCGGCGCTCGAGCAGGCTCTTCGTGGCGCTCAGGCGCATCTGTTCGATGTGCTCGTTGATCGCGCTGTCCTTCTCGATGAACAGGTCGCGCTGCGGCACGTAGGCTTCGGGCTGGTAGTAGTCGTAGTAGCTGACGAAATACTCCACCGCATTCTTCGGAAAGAACTCGCGGAACTCGCTGTACAGCTGCGCCGCCAGCGTCTTGTTCGGCGCGAAGACGATCGCCGGCCGGCCCAGCCGCGCGATGACGTGGGCCATCGTGTAGGTCTTGCCCGAACCGGTGACGCCGAGCAGCGTCTGGAAGCTCAAGCCGTCGTGAACCCCTTCGACGAGCTGGGCGATCGCGGTCGGCTGGTCACCGGCCGGCGTGTAGACCTGCAAGAGCTGGAACGGCGAGCCGTCGAAGCTGACGAAGTCGCCTTGTGGGACATCCGGGTCGGCGTCGGCAACCACCGCCGCGCCTGCTGCGTCACTCATCAGGGGAACCCCTAGGCGGCCCATAAAATGGCCAATCGGCAAGGGTAGCGCAGCGCGCCGCCATTCGCTCCCTCCCCCACTCGCAACTGCCAGTCATGTCCACAGCCTCACTGTTCGCCACCGTCGACCTCGCCCCGCGTGACCCCATCCTGGGCTTGAACGAACAGTTCGCTGCCGATCCCAACCCGGCCAAGATCAACCTCGGCGTCGGGGTCTATTTCGACGACCAAGGCAAACTGCCGGTGCTGCGCTGCGTGGCCGCGGCCGAGGCACAGCTGCTCGAGTCGCCCCAGGCGAAGGGCTATCTGCCGATCGACGGCATCGCGGCCTACGATCGCGCCGTGCAGGGCCTGGTCTTCGGCGCTGGCAGTCCGGTGGTGGAAGCCGGCCGCGTCGCCACGGTGCAGGCACTGGGTGGCACCGGCGGATTGAAAGTCGGCGCTGATTTCCTGAAGAAACTCTCGCCCGCGGCCACGGTGCTGATCAGCGACCCAAGCTGGGAAAACCACCGCGCCTTGTTCACCCAGGCCGGCTTTGCCGTCGAGAGCTACCCCTACTACGACGCCGCCACGCGCGGTGTGCGCTTCGCCGAGATGCTGCGCGCCTTGCAGAGCGCGGCGCCCGGCAGCATCGCTGTGCTGCACGCCTGCTGCCACAACCCGACCGGCTGCGATCTCATCGCGTCGCAGTGGCAGCAGGTGGTCGACGCTGTGAAACAGCGCGGACTCGTCCCCTTCCTCGACATGGCCTATCAGGGCTTCGGCGACGGCATCGCCGAAGACGGCGCAGTGGTGCAGATGTTCGTCGAAGGCGGCGTGAATTTCTTCATCTCGACCTCGTTTTCGAAGAGCTTTTCGCTCTACGGCGAGCGCGTCGGCGCGCTGAGCGTGGTTTGCAGCAGCGCAGACGAATGCGCCCGGGTGCTGTCGCAGCTGAAGGTCGTCATCCGTACCAACTACTCCAACCCGCCGACCTTCGGCGCCACGGTGGTGGCCAGCGTGCTCGGCACGCCGGCGCTGCGCGCGATGTGGGAAGACGAACTGGCCGGCATGCGCGAGCGCATCCGCCAGACGCGCGTCGAACTGGTGCACAAGCTGCGCGCAGCCGGTGTGGCCGGCGACCTCTCGTACATCGAACGGCAGAAGGGCATGTTCAGCTATTCGGGCCTGAGCAAGGCACAGATGCAGCGCCTGCGCAGTGAGTTCGGCGTCTACGGCGTCGACTCCGGGCGCATTTGTGTCGCGGCGATCAACAGCCGCAACATCGACGCGGTGGTTTCGGCACTGGCGCGGGTCATGTAGGCCCGCTTCGCCCGAATGTGGTGCAAAGCTACCCCATTTCGGGCCCCGGTACGGAACAACCACAAGGCATGCTTCAGGCAACGGCCGTATATTTGCTGCGCCGCACAAGTTGTAACAACGCCGTGCCCGGCCCACGGCCCTTTGGAGAGGATGCATGCTCTACCAGATCTACGAGACGCAGCGCGCGTTGATGTCCCCGTTCTCGGAGTTTGCGAGCGCCGCGGCCAAGCTGTACAGCCATCCGCTGTCGCCTTTCGCGCAGTCGCCGGTCTCGCAGCGCGTGTCGGCCGGCTTCGACCTGTTGCACCGGCTGGCCAAAGACTACGAAAAGCCACAGTTCGACATCGGTTCAGTCACGGTGTACGTGAACGGGGTCGACGGCGTTCAGGTCGCCGTGCAGGAGCAGGTGCCGATCACCAAGCCCTTCTGCCGGCTACTTCGATTCAAGCGCTTCTCTGACGATTCGGCAGCGCTGGAGCTGATGAAGACGCAGCCCACCGTGCTGGTGGTGGCGCCGCTGTCGGGCCACCACTCGACGCTGCTGCGCGACACGGTGAAGAGTCTGTTGCAGGACCACAAGGTCTACGTCACCGACTGGACCGACGCGCGCATGGTGAGTACCGAGTCCGGCCCCTTCCACCTCGACGACTACGTGGCCTATGTGCAGGAGTTCATCCGCCACATCGGGCCGGAGGCGCATGTCATCTCGGTGTGCCAGCCGACCGTGCCGGTGTTCGCCGCCGTTGCGCTGATGGCCAGCCGCGGCGAGTTCACGCCGCGCTCGTTGACGATGATGGGCGGCCCCATCGACGCGCGGCGCAGCCCCACGGCGGTGAACAACCTGGCGATGAACAAGAGCCACAACTGGTTCGAGAACAACGTCGTTTACCGTGTGCCGCCGAATTTCCCGGGCGCCGGGCGGCGTGTCTATCCGGGCTTCCTGCAGCATGCCGGCTTCGTGGCGATGAACCCGGATCGGCACCTGTCGTCGCACTACGACTACTTCCTCGATCTGATCCGCGGCGACGGCGACAGCGCCGATTCGCACCGCGAGTTCTACGACGAGTACAACGCGGTGCTGGACATGCCCGCCGAGTACTACCTGGATACCATCAAGACGGTGTTCCAGGACTTCGCCTTGGTGCACGGCAGCTGGGTCGTGCGCGGCGAACCGGTGCGCCCGCAAGACATCCGCACCAGCGCGCTGCTCACCATCGAAGGCGAACTCGACGACATCTCCGGCGCCGGCCAGACCCGGGCCGCGCATGGCTTGTGCACCGGCGTTCCCGAGGCCCGCCGCTTCCACTACGACGCCAAGGGTGCCGGGCACTACGGCATCTTCTCCGGGCGGCGCTGGCGCGAGCAGGTCTACCCCGAAGTAAAGGCTTTCATCGCACGCTACGACACCGACAGCGCCGCGCCGGCGCGCAAGCGGACCGCGCGCAAGGCCGCCGCTCGATAATCGGGGCGTGCCCAAAGACACGTTGACCCCGCCGGCACCGCTCGAAGAACGCATCCACGCTGCGCTGCCGCAAACGCAGTGCACGCGCTGCGGCTACCCCGATTGCCGCGGCTATGCGCAGGCCATTGCCGAAGGCGCCGCCGACATCAACCGCTGCCCGCCCGGCGGTGCCCAGGGCATCGTGCGCCTGGCCACGATCAGCGGCCGCGCGGTGTTGCCGCTGGACCCGGCACGCGGCGTCGAAGGCCCCCGGCTGCTGGCGGTGATCGACGAAGACTGGTGCATCGGCTGCACGCTGTGCATCAAGGCCTGCCCGGTGGATTGCATCGTCGGCGCGTCCAAGCTGATGCACACGGTCATCGACGCGCAATGCACCGGCTGCGAGCTGTGCGTGCCGGTGTGCCCGGTGGATTGCATCGCGATGCAGCCGGTTACCGGCGAGCACACGGGCTGGGCCGCCTGGAGCGCCGAGCAAGCCGACGAGGCGCGCGGCCGCTACGCCTTGCACCAGCAGCGCCTGGCACGCGACCAGCGCGAGAGCAACGAGCGATTCGCCCGCGCACGCCAGCAGCGCGGCAAGTCAGGGCCATGAGACGCCTGTCCGTTCCCAAGCCGAGTGCCGTCGTGCGTGGCGCGAAAGCTCTCTGATGACCGACGCCGAGGTCGAGGATTTCTTCGCCACGCTGGCGCAGGCCAATCCGGCGCCGCGAACCGAGCTCGAATTCACCAGCGTGTTCGAACTGCTCGCTGCGGTGCTGCTCTCGGCGCAAGCCACCGACGCCGGCGTGAACAAGGCCACGCGGCAGCTCTTCGCGATTGCGCGAACCCCGCAGCAGATGCTGGCGCTGGGGCTCGAGCAGCTGACCGAGTCGATCCGCAGTATCGGCCTGTACCGCACCAAGGCCAGGCACCTGATCGAGACCTGTCGCATCCTCGTCGACGAACATGGCGGCCGCGTGCCGGCAGCGCGTGAGGCGCTCGAGCGGCTGCCCGGCGTGGGCCGCAAGACCGCCAACGTGGTGCTGAATGTCGCTTTCGGCGCGCCGACGATGGCCGTGGACACGCACATCTTTCGCGTCGCCAACCGCACCGGACTGGCGCCCGGGCGCAACCCCCTGGCCGTCGAGCGCGGCTTGCTGGCCCGCGTGCCGGCACGCTGGGCGGTGGATGCGCACCATTGGCTGATCCTGCACGGGCGCTACGTCTGCAAGGCACGGCAGCCGGATTGCGCGCACTGTTCGGTGCGCTCGTGTTGCGACCACGGCCGCCTAGAATGAAGTCGGAGGAGTCAGCCTTTCATGCCCACCTTGCAAGACCTCGCCGATCGCATCGAGCGCCTGGTGGTGAGGCATGAAGAACTCCAGCGCACCCGTGTGCTGATGGAGCGGCAGATCGCCACGCTCAGCGTTGAACGCGACAGCCTGAAGTCGCGGCTGGCGGCCGCGCGGACGCGCATCGACACCTTGCTGGCGCGGCTACCCGGCGAAACGGCCTCGACCGGTAAGCCCTCTTGAAGCAAGTCGAAGTCACCATCATGGGCCAGGGCTACGTACTCGGCTGCCCCGAAGGCAGCGAGGCGCTGCTCGCTTCGGCGGTTGCCGATGTCGACCGCGAGATGAGTGTGATCCGCGACTCCGGCAAGGTCAAGGCGCGCGAACGCATCGCGGTGCTGGCAGCGCTCAATCTTGCCTACCAACTGGCCGAACGGCGCCGCAATGCGCCGGCTGTGCGAGCGGCCCCGGTGATCGCCAGCGACGACGGCAGCATCGATGTCGCCGCCTTGCTGCACCGCATCGACTCGGTGCTCGACAGCGACGGCCACTTGTTGTGACGGGATGAACGTTGTGGCACGTCCCGCTGGGCGTGCGCGAGGCCTAGAATGACTTCGTCCGTCGTGGATGCGTGGGTTAATATTTCCTTGAACCGATGCTCTATGAGCAAGGGCTTGGAACATTGCTTGGCGGGCGTGAGCGTCTCGCGTCAGACGAACCCGAAGCCAGGCTGACCTCGCCCACCTGAACTTCCCAGAGGGTTCAGGAATGCGGCCCACGGTTCACGGCGGACACCTTATTCACCCCGACCCACGATGCCCGGCCACTGGTTGATGAAAAGCGAGCCCGACGAGGTCTCGATCGACGATCTCGCCGCGGCGCCGCAGCAGACGCTGCCCTGGACGGGCGTGCGCAACTACCAGGCGCGCAACTTCATGCGCGACGCGATGCGCGTCGGCGACGACGTGCTCTTCTACCACTCGTCGTGCCCGGCACCGGGCATCGTCGGGCTGGCGCGCATCTCGGGCAACGTTTCACCCGACACGACGCAGTTCGATCCGGCCTCGCCCTACCACGACCCCAAATCCGCCCCCGAGAAGCCGCGCTGGGTGCAGATCGACGTGTGCCTGGTGCGCAAGACGCGCCTGCTGGCACTGGCCGAGATGCGCGCCGAGCCGACGCTGCAGACGCTGCGTGTGCTGCAACGCGGCAACCGCTTGTCGATCACGCCGGTGAGCGACGCCGAGTGGCGCGCCGTGCTGAAAGTGATCGGCCGCTGAGCGACCGGTGGTGCCAGGCCGTTGAGCACCGGTGGCTGCGGGCTCTCAGCCGCGATCGAAGCGGATGCTCGCCAGCGTGACCTGGTTGCCGCCGCGGCGCTGCGCCTCGGCCAATGCCGCCTGGCTGGCCGACAGCAGTTGCTCGCGGTCGGTGGCGGTGTGCGGGAAGCTGGCCACGCCCATCGACGCCGTGAAGCGCAGTTCGCGGCCCTGGATGGGCACGATCTGCGTGGCGCATTGGCGGCGCAAGCTTTCCATGCGCGAATGCGCGGTGGCCAGGCCCACGCCCGACAGCAGCACCAGGAAGCGGCGCCCGTCCAGCCGCGCCGTGGCGTCCATCGCCCGTGTGCCGCTGCGCAGCAGGCGGCCGATGCTGTCCTGCACGCGCTCGGCCGCGCCGGCATCGGCGTCGAAACCGCTGGGCAGCGCGTCGACCTCGATATCGACCAGTGCGAACTCGCGGTGCTCGCGCGTCGAGAGGTCGAGCTCGCGGCGCAGTTGGTCCTCGAACAAGGCACGGCTGTGCAGCCCTGAGGCCATTTCATTGAGCGCACGTTCGGCCAGTTCGCGCTCCAGCCGGCCCTGGGCATGCTGCTGCTGCTCGATCTGCGCCAGCGCCGCTGCAAGTTGCTGCTCGCGCCGCCGCTCGGCAGACTGGTCGCACCAAACGGCGCACAGATAGCGCTGGCCGACGGACCCGGCAACGACCTGCCGCAGGACCGAAAACGCAAAGCGCGCGCCCTGGTGCTCGAACTGGTGCTCGCTGAGCAGCGCACCGTCTTGGGCCAGCGCGGTCTGATCGGCAGAACGCAATGCCGCGGCCAGCGGCGCATCGAAGAGTTCGGCATCGGCCAGGCCGATCAGCGCAGGGGCGGGACGGCGCAGGAACGTCGCCATCCCAGCATTGACATGCACATAGCGCCCGCTGTTCGCGCTCTTCACGCCCAACAACCGCCCCTCACGCGCCAGCAGGTCCGGCAGCAACGCACCGAGCACGGCCTGTAGATCGCCAGGCGTCGGCGTGGAGGTTGGCGGGTCGCCCATCGGAAAAGTCGGCTGGTCAGGGTACAAGCAACAGGAAGTATCCACCCAAGCCCGCCTGTCGAACCACGCGACAGCTGCGCCTTGGCGAGCCCGTCGCAATCGAGCTAGAATCACAGGCTTTTCCGCCCTACCACCGTCCAAGAAGACCGATGACCACGATCCGCGTCAAAGAGAACGAGCCTTTCGATGTTGCACTGCGCCGCTTCAAGCGCGCGATCGAGAAGATCGGCCTGCTCACCGAACTGCGCGCCCGCGAGTTCTACGAAAAGCCCACCTCCGAGCGCAAGCGCAAGAAGGCGGCCGCGGTAAAGCGCCACTACAAGCGAGTGCGCAGCATGCAGCTTCCGAAGAAGCTGTACTGATCGCGCCGAACCCCCTTGTCCGAGCCCGCGCGGAAGCCCGTTGCGGGCTTCGCCGCTTCTGGAGTCCCCGTTCATGAGCCTCAAGGACCGCATCACCGAAGACATGAAGACCGCGATGCGCGCCAAGGACAGCACTACGCTGCTGACCATCCGCATGCTGCTCGCCGCATGCAAGCAGCGCGAAGTCGACGAGCGCATCGTGCTCGACGACCCGGCAGTGATCGGCATCGTCGACAAGCTGATCAAGCAGCGCAAGGACTCGATCGTCGCGTTCCGGCAAGGCGGGCGCAGCGACCTGGTCGACAAAGAAAGCGCCGAGGTCAAGCTGCTCGAAGCCTACCTGCCGCAACGCTTGTCGGCGGCCGAGATCCAGGTGGCCGTGCAGAGCATCGTCGTGCAGCTTGGTGCCGCCGGACCCGGCGACATGGGGCGCGTGATGGGCGCGGCGAAGGCCCAACTCGCCGGCAAGGCCGAGATGGGCCAGGTCTCGGCCGCGGTGAAGGCAGCACTCGGAGGGAAGGCATGAACGGCGCGCGGCCGTTCCAGAGGCGCCTCCCCCTTGGGTGGACGGCCCCCAGGGCCTTGGGGGCAACATGAGCGCGCATGGCCGCTCCAAAGCGTTCATCCCGGCGCGCGCAGCGCGAAGGGTAGTCCAGTGAGCACCCTGCTGCCCGCCCGCGCCGTAACGCCCGAGATCAGTGTCGCCCCGCAGCTCGCGCCCGACGCAATGGCCGAAGCCGCCGCGGCAGGCTTTCGCAGCGTGATCAACAACCGGCCCGACTTCGAGCATGGCCCGGGGCAACCGACCAACGCCGATATTGAAGCCGCCGCGCACGCAGCTGGCCTCGAATACCGCTTCCTGCCGGTGGACGGCGGCCACCAGTCGCCGCAAGAGATTGCGGCGTTCGCGCAACTGATGCGTGAGCTGCCCAAGCCGATCCTCGCCTTCTGCCGCTCGGGCGCACGCTCGACGCGTCTGATCGTCGCCGCGCAGCAGACGTAGCCCGCCGCCGGGGTTTTCCCTGAACCTCGGGTAACTTTCGGGCGCGGCTCAGCAGCGTTTCCGTACAGTGCGTGAGAAGTGATCACGCGAAGGGAATCGCTGTGTCTCAACTGCTTCAACTGTCCCGGTTCATCGACTGGATCAACGACCGACTGGGCACTGTTGCCAAGTGGGCGGTGTTCGCCTCTTGCCTGATCAGCGCGGTCAATGCCGTGGTGCGCTACGTCGCCAACTACAGCTCCAACTCGTTCCTCGAGATCCAGTGGTACCTGTTCGCGGCCTGCGTGATGCTGGGGGCTTCGCAGGTCTTGCGCGTCAACGAGCATGTGCGCGTGGACGTCATCTACGGCCAGTATTCCGGCCGAACCCAGGCGCTCATCGACCTGGTCGGATTCCTGTTCTTCATGCTGCCGTCGATGGCCGTGATGGTCTATTACGCCTGGCCGCTGTTCGTGAAGATGTACGTCAGCGGTGAGATGTCCAGCAATGCCGGCGGCCTGATTCGCTGGCCGGCGATGTTGATGCTGCCGCTGGGTTTTTCGCTGCTGTTCGCGCAAGGGGTCTCCGAGGCCATCAAGCGTGTCGCCTGGCTGGCGCACAAGTACGAGGCCGATTTCCACTACGAGAGGCCGTTGCAATGACGATGGACACCTTCGCCCCGCTGATGTTCGCGGGCCTTGTCTTTGTCCTGTTGATCGGCTTCCCGGCGGCGTTTTCGTTGACGGCGCTCGGCCTGGGCTGCGGCTTCTTCGCGGTCTACATGGGCTGGTTCCCGGCCTCGTTCATGACTGCGCTGCCGCTGAACGTGTTCGGCATCCTGTCCAATGATCTTCTGCTGGCGATCCCCTTCTTCACGCTGATGGGCACGCTGCTGGAACGCTGTGGCCTGGCCGAAGACATGCTCGATTCGATGGGCCAGCTGTTCGGCCCGATGCGCGGCGGCCTGGGTTACTCGGTGATCATCGTCGGCTTCATCCTCGGCGCGATCACCGGCACAGTGGCCGGGCAGGTCATCGCGATGGCCATGATCTCGCTGCCGGTGATGGTGCGCTGGGGCTACAACATGCGCTATGCCACCGGCGTGCTGGCGGCCTCGGGCACCATCACGCAGCTGGTGCCGCCTTCGCTGGTGCTGATCGTGCTGGCCGATCAGCTCGGCAAGCCGGTGGGCGACATGTACAAGGGCGCCTGGGGTCCTTCGATCCTGCAGGTGCTGCTGTTCGCGCTGTACACCTTTATGCTCTCGCGCATTAAGCCGCTGCATGTGCCCGGCGTGCCCAAGGAAGGCCGCACGCTCGATGGTTGGGCGCTGTGGGCGAAGTGTCTGCGCGGCATCGTGCCCTCGGCCGTGCTGATCTTCACCGTGCTCGGCAGCATGGGCGGGCTGCCCGGCATGAACCACGCCATCGCCACACCCACCGAGGCCGGCGCGATGGGCGCGGTGGGTGCCTTCATCCTGGCGGCGATGCACAAGCGCTTGAGCTTCGACCTGGTGAAGCAGGCGCTGCTGAGCACGATGCGCATCACCGCGATGGTGGTCTTCATCCTGATCGGATCGCGGGTCTTCTCGCTCGTCTTCCAGGGCGTGGACGGCGGCATCTGGATCGAACACATGCTGGCCGGCTTGCCCGGCGGTCAGCTGGGTTTCCTGATCGCGGTGAACATCTTCATCTTCTTCCTTGCGTTCTTCCTCGACTTCTTCGAGATCGCGTTCATCATCATCCCCTTCCTGGCACCGGTGGCGGCCAAGCTCGGTATCGACCTGGTGTGGTTCGGCGTGATGATCTGCGTGAACATGCAGACGAGCTTCATGCACCCGCCGTTCGGCTTCGCGCTGTTCTATCTGCGCGGCATTGCGGACACGCTGTTCAAGAACAAGTCCTTGCCTCGCAAGGTGGAGTCGCGCGACATCTACATGGGTGCGATCCCCTGGATCGTGATCCAGCTCGTGCTGGTGGCGATCGTCATCTTCTTCCCGCAGACGGTGACGATTTTTCTCGACAAGGAGAAGGTGCTCGATCTGGACAAGGCCGGCGAGATGATCCAGCAGATGGACAGCGGCCGAGGCCCGCGTGCCCCTGCCGTCGATCCGGCGCAAGGCTTGTCGGCGCCCGGCGCCGCATCGGCTCCCGCCAGCGGAGCGCCTGTCGATGAGGATCCGATGGAAGCCGTGAAGCGCGCGCTGGATCAGGACAAGGTGAAGAAGTAGTTGCGCACAAGGCAAGGGGGCCGCGGCAATTGCCGCGGCCCCCTTTCGTGGAGAGAACGACTACAGCTTCGCGCTTTGCATGTAGTCGTCGAAGCCCGCTTCGGTGAAGCGGAACCACAGGTTGACGTCGCGCCTGAAGGCCGAGAAGTCGTCGTAGACCTTCTTCCAGTTCGGATTGCTTGCCGAGAGCTCGCTGTACAGGGCCATCGACTCCTTGAACGCTGCATCCATCAGGTCTTTCGGGAAGCGGACCAGTTTGGTGCCGCCGGCAACCAGCTGCTTCAGCGATGCGGCGTTGCGCCCGTCGTACTTGGCCTGCATGTCGGTATGAGCGTAGGCCGACGCACATTCGATGATCGCCTTGTACTCGGCCGACAGCGAATCGTAGGACTTGGTGTTGACGTGCAGATCCAGCTGCGGGCCGCCTTCCCAGTAGCCCGGGTAGCAGTAGTACTGCGCCACTTTGTGGAAGCCGAGCTTCTGGTCGTCATAAGGGCCGACCCATTCGGCGGCGTCGATGGTGCCCTTCTCCAGCGCGGCGTAGATCTCGCCGCCGGGGATGTTCGCCGCCACGCCGCCCAGGCGCTCGAAGACCTTGCCGCTGAAGCCGCCGGTGCGGAACTTCACGCCCTTGATGTCGGCCAACGACTTGATCTCCTTGCGCCACCAGCCGCCCATCTGCGCACCGGTGTTGCCCATCGGGAAGCTGATGATGTTGAAGGGCCGATAGAACTCGCGCATCAGCTTCAGGCCATTGCCTTCGTACATCCACGCCGTCATCTGACGGCTGTTCAGGCCGAAGGGAATGGCGCAACCCAGCGCGAAGGTCGGATCCTTGCCGAAGAAGTAGTAGGGCGCCGTGCTGGCCATCTCGACGGTGCCAGCCTGAATGGCGTCCACCGTATTGAACGCCGGCACGATTTCACCGGCGGCATGCGTGGAGATGACGAATTTGCCGCCGCTCATCTCGCCGACCTTCTTGGCGAACACGTCGGAGACGCCGAACAGCGTGTCCAGCGACTTCGGGAAACTCGACGTGAGACGCCAGCGCAGGCTGGCCTGGGCATGCACGATGGCCGGGGCCACGCCCGCGGCGAACACGCCCGCCAAGCCTGCACCATGTACAAAGGAACGACGTTCCATGCGAAATCTCCTGGGTGGATAGACAGCTGAGAAGCAAACCGCAAAGATTCTAGGAGTCGATGAAAACGGCTCCCGAGCGGGTTTTCCCGCTCGAATCAATCCGCGCGCAGTGTGGCAACGCAGCTTTGGAGGCGGCTGAAATCGGGGTTTGCTCTAGGCGTCTCGCAAAGCGCCGGCTCAAGCACCCGCGAGCTTCATGCGCTGCATGAGCACCGAGCCGAGTTTCTTGCCGCCTTGCTGGTAGACATCGGCACCGATGGCGGCGATGTCCATGAACATCTCGCGCAGGTTGCCGGCGATGGTCACCTCGTGCAGCGGGAATGCGATGTGCCCGCCCTCCACCCAGAAGCCAGCGGCGCCGCGCGAGTAGTCGCCGGTGACCGGATTGACGCCTTGCCCCATCAGTTCGGTGACGAAGAAGCCGCGATGCAGCTTGGCGAGCATCGCGTCGAGCGTGTCGGAAGGCGATGTGAGGCGGCTCGTCATCGACAGGTTCTGCGACCCGCCGGCATTGCCGGTGGTGCGCAGGCCGAGCTTGCGTGCCGAGTAGCTGGACAGGAAGTAGCCCTGCACGACACCGCCCTCGAGCACCTGGCGCGACTTCGTGCGCACGCCTTCGTCGTCGAAAGGCGCGCTGCTCTTGCCCTTGGGTTGGTGCGGGTCTTCGTGAATGTCCACATGCGCGGGCATCACGGCCTTGCCCAGGCTGTCGGGCAGGAAACTCGCTTGCCGGTACAGCGACCCGCCCGAAGTGGCCTGCACGTAGGCGCCGAGCAGCCCGGCCGCCACCGGCGCCTCGAACAGCACGGCCACTTCGGCCGTCGGCATGCGGCGCGACTTCAGCCGCGCCAGCGCACGCTCGGCGGCGTAGCGGCCCACTGCTTCGGGCGAGGCCAGTTCGGCGGCGTCGCGCATCGAGCTGTACCAGGCGTCGCGCTGCATGTTCCGGCCACGCCCGGCGATCGGCGAGACCGACAGGTAGTGGCGCGAGCTGGCGTACCCGCCACGAAAGCCGCGCGAATTGCCGGCCCAGAAGTGCGACTGCTGCGCCGAGACGCCGGCACCCTCCGAGTTGGTGATCTGGCGGCTGGTGGAGAGCGCTGCGGCCTCGCAACACCGCGCCAGTTCGGCAGCCTGAGCTGCGTCGATGGCCCAGGGGTGGAACAGGTCGAGGTCGCGCGCGGCTTCGTCGCGGCTGGCCAGGTTCTCTGCATCGGGCAGGCCGGCGGCCGGGTCTTCGGCCGTGAACCTGGCGATGTCATACGCCGCCTGCACGGTGCGGCGGACGGCCGCGGGGGAGAAGTCCGAGGTGCTCGCGTTGCCGCGCCGCTGGCCCAGGTACACGCTGACGCCCAGCGACTTGTCGCGGTTGCGCTCGACGTTTTCGAGTTCGCCCATGCGCACCGAGACTGACAGGCCCACGCCCTCCGACGCTTCGACACCGGCGTCGCTGGCACCCAGGCCCTTGGCCAGCGCCAGGGTGTCTTCGACGATCTGTTGAAAGGATTCTCGGGACTGGGCAAATCCGCTGTCGGGCTCGAAGGAGGTGGTCATCAAATCTATGATAGTCGCCATGTCCAGACGCGCCGCCCCGCATCGCGGCATCGATATCCACTACGGTGACGATGCCCGCACCAGCAAAACCCAACTGAAGGAGAAGTCGCACGACCTGCAGGCGCTGGGCGTCGAAGTGGCAGCACTCTCCGACGCGCGGCTGGCCCGCACCGAGATGCCCGAGGCGCTGCGCGAGGCGATCCTCGAGTACCGCAGGACACGCTCGCACGAAGGCCGGCGCCGGCAGATGCAGTTCGTGGGCAAGCTGATGCGCGGCGCCGACGAGGCCATGCTGCGCGAAGCGGTGGCCGAGGCGACGCTGGGCTCGGCGCGCGAGACGCTGCTGCTGCATGAAGTGGAACGTTGGCGCGACGCGTTGATCGCCGATGACGAAGCGCTGACGCGCTGGCTGGCACAACATCCGGACAGCGATGCGCAGCAGTTGCGCAGCCTGGTGCGCGCCGCGCGGCGCGATGCCGCAGGCAGCGTTGTCGAGCAGCGTCAGCCGAGGAGCGCGCGCGAGCTCTTCCAGTTCCTCAAGCCCTGGATCACGACATGACGACATTCGACACGGTGCGCATCGGCGTGGTTTCGATCAGCGACCGCGCCTCCAGCGGCGTCTACGAAGACAAGGGAATACCGGCGTTGAAGGAATGGCTCGCGCGCGCGCTGAAGAACCCGATCGAGTGGCAAGCACGCTTGATCGCCGACGACGCAGCGACGATCGCCGCCACGCTGCGCGAACTGGCCGACGAGTCGCGCTGCGACCTCGTGCTCACCACCGGCGGCACCGGCCCGGCACCGCGCGACGTGACCCCCGAAGCGACGCTGGCCGTGGCCGACAAGCCGATGCCCGGCTTCGGCGAGCAGATGCGCCAGATCAGCCTGGCGTTCGTACCGACAGCGATCCTGTCGCGCCAGGTGGCCGTGGTGCGCGGCAAGGCGCTGATCATCAACCTGCCCGGGCAGCCGAAGTCGATCGCCGAAACCCTCGAAGGCCTGCCGCAGCGTTCGCCGCCGGTGCACGGCATCTTCGCCGCGGTGCCCTACTGCATCGACTTGATCGGCGGAGCGTACTTCGAAACGAACGACGAGGTGTGCAAGGCGTTCCGACCGAAGTCGGCTGTGCGAGCGCCGCGGGCTACTTGACCAGGCGGTTCAGAAGTTCCGCGTCGAACACCTCGGTCGTCTGCGCGTCTTGCGGCACGCAGTCGCCGGCCGGCAGTTCGCGCGAACGTGCCGAGAGTTTCTCGATCGCCTGCCAGAGCAGCGCGATCTGGTGCTCGTGGCCACTGGCGTTGTCGATCAAGCCCTTCATCGCCATCGACACCGGGTCGTCGCCCTGCGTCACGCCATAGGCCGAGAAGCCCATCTTCGCAGCCGCCGCTTCGCGTTTGGCCTCGACGTTGGCCAGGATGATGCGCGCCGGGTTGCCCACCGCCCTGGCCCCGGGCGGCACCGGCTTGATGACCACCGCGCTCGCGCCGACGATCGCACCCTCACCCACCGTGAAGCCGCCGAGTACCTGCGCGTTGGCGCTGACGATGACGCCTCGGCCCAGCGTCGGGTGCCGCTTGCTGCCCTTGGCGAGCGAAGTACCCCCCAGTGTCACGCCCTGGTAGATCGTGCACTCGTCGCCGATCTCGGCGGTCTCGCCGACCACGACACCCATGCCGTGGTCGATGAAAACACGCCGGCCGATCGTTGCGCCGGGGTGGATCTCGATGCCGGTGAAGAAGCGCGCCAGATGCGAAACGAAACGCGCCAGCCAGCGCCAACCGCGCTGCCAGAACCAGTGCGCGCGGCGGTGCAGCACCAGCGCATGCAGGCCCGGGTAGCACGTGAGCACCTCCCAGCGCGAGCGCGCAGCGGGGTCGCGCTCGAGGATGCAGGCGATGTCTTCACGCAGGCGGCTGAACATGCTGAGGAACCTTCAGGATCGGCTAGTCAGTTTAGCGGCGCGCGCCACGTCGTGCGCGATGCCGCGCAGGATATGCACTTCGTCGACAGTGAGATGGGCGCGGTTGAGCAGCTGGCGCAGGCGCGGCATCAGCTTCTTCGGCGCAGCCGGATCGAGAAAACCGATCCCTTCGAGCGTGTGCTGCCAATGGTCGAGCGTGCCTTGCACGGCAGCGTCGTCGGCGTGCTCTGGAGCGGGCCTGCGGTCATCGACGGCGAAGCCGCCGAGCGCTTGGCGCCAGTCGTAGGCGATCAGCTGTACCGCCTGCGCCAGGTTCAACGATCCGTACTCGGGATGCGTGGGGATACTCAGGCAGACATGCGATCGATAGACCTCGTGATTGGCCAAGCCGGTGCGTTCCTGGCCGAACAGCAAGGCGACACGGTGCGCGCTGGCCGCCAGTTCGGCGAAGGCCGGGCGCGGCGCTTGCGTCGGCGGGCCGAAGTCGCGCGGAGTCATCGCCGTGGCGCAGACAAAGGTGCAGCCCTGCAAGGCTTCGTCCAGCGAGCCGACCACACGCGCGGTGTCGAGCAGCTCTTGCGCCCCGCTGGCCATCGCGCGCGCCTCATCGTGCTGAAGCACATCGCTCCAGCGCGGTGCTACCAGCACCAGGTCGGCAAAGCCCATCACCTTCATCGCGCGCGCGGCAGCGCCCACGTTGCCGGCGTGGCTGGGCTGCATCAGCACGAAACGGGTACGGTCGGTCATCTAAAATCTGCCAATCAAGCGCCGTGCATTGTCACGGCGCTGCTCTTTCCATTTGATGCTGTTCCACCCGCCATGACGCAAGCCTTGCACCCCATGCTGAACATCGCCGTCAAGGCGGCGCGCCAGGCCGGCGCGATCATCAACCGCGCCGCGCTCGACCTGGAGGTGCTGAAGGTCGGCAGCAAAGGCCCCAACGACTATGTCTCCGAGGTCGACCAGGCCGCCGAGGCCGCGATCATCGAAGTGCTGCTCGAGGCCTATCCCGGCCACGGCATCCTGGCCGAAGAATCCGGCCGCGCGCATGGCGCCAAGCACAGCGAGTTCACCTGGATCATCGATCCGCTGGACGGCACCACCAACTTCCTGCACGGCTTGCCGGTCTACGCGGTGTCGATCGCGCTCGCGCACCGCAACCAAGTGCAGCAGGCGGTGGTTTACGACCCGGCGCGCAACGATCTGTTCATCGCCTCGCGCGGGCGCGGGGCGTTCCTGAACGACCGCCGCCTGCGTGTCTCCAAGCGCACGCGCTTGTCCGAGTCGCTGATCGGCACCGGCTTCCCGTTTCGCAAAGGCGACAACTTCAAACGTTATTTGAAGATGTTCGAGGAAATCATGCACAGCTGCGCCGGCCTGCGCCGCCCCGGCGCCGCGGCGCTGGACCTGTGCTACGTAGCCGCGGGCTGGTACGACGGCTTCTTCGAAACGGGCCTGAGCCCCTGGGACGTGGCCGCCGGCTCGCTGATGATCACCGAGGCCGGTGGCCTGATCGGCAACTTCACCGGCGAGGCCGACTACCTGTACCAGCGCGAGGTGGTGGCGGGCTCGCCCAAGATCTACGGGCAGCTCGTGCAACTGCTGGCGCCGTACACGCGTGTCATCGGCGCTGCCGACACCGAGCCGCCCGCCGCGACACCGGCAGCCGTGGATGCCACCGCGGCGTTCGTCGTTGGCGCGGCGCTAGCGGCGGCCACCGCGCCGGCAACACCGGCGCGCAAACCCACGATGCGCATCCGCAAGGCCGGCAGCACCAGCGGCAAGCCCCCGGGCGATCCCCGGAATTGACCCGGGCCGGGGGGGGGGTGGCTACATTGGCGCGCCACTTTCTTCGAAGGCTGCCCGCCATGCTTCGCCGCACCGGTCTCGGTCTGCTCGTCGCCGCGCTGTACGCCGCGCAGCCTGCGTCTGCACAAGACTATCCCTCGCGACCCGTGCGCCTGATCGTGCCGTTCGCGCCCGGCGGTTCGGCCGACGTCTTCGGCCGCTTCATCGCGCAGCGCCTGCAGGAGAGCCTGGGCCAGAGCGTCATCGTCGACAACCGGCCCGGCGCCGGCTCGATCATCGGCACCGACGCAGTGGCCAAGGCCGCGCCCGACGGCCACACGCTGCTGGTGATGTCGAACACGCACACCGTCAATGAATCGCTGCTGGCGAACAAACCGTACCAGCTGCTGCGCGACTTCGTGCCGGTGGCGCCGCTGAACTTCTCCGACCTGGTGCTGGTGGCCAAACCGGGCCTGGCCGCCAACCATCCGCGCGAGCTGATCGCGCTGGCCAAGGCGCGGCCGGGCGCGATGTCGTACGCGTCGTCGGGCCCGGGCACGCCTTATCACATGGCCGGCGAACTGTTCAAGTCGATGGCCGGCGTGTTCATCGTGCACATCCCCTACCGTGGCAGCGCGGGCGCGCGCACCGATGTGCTCGGCGGCCAGGTGGAGATGATGTTCGACGCCATCCCGACGATGGCCGAGCATGTGAAGAGCGGCAAGGTGAAGGCCATCGCCACCACCGGCCAGCAGCGCTCCCCGATCCTGCCCGACGTGCCGACGATGGCCGAAGCCGTGAGCGGCTACGAGGCCACGCTGTGGCTGGGCGTGTTGGCGCCCAAGGGCACGCCGGCAGCGGTGGTGGCACGCCTGAACGCCGAGATCGCGAAGATTACCGGCAGCGCCGACGTTCGCCGCGCGTGGGCCGCGCAAGGCAGCACCGCGATGACGATGGGCGTCGACGAATTCACGCGCTACGTGCAGTCCGACATCGCCAAGTGGGCGCAGGTGGTAAAGGTCTCCGGGGCCAAGGCTGAATGATGCCGGCCACGCACCTGTCGCTGCTGTGCGCCGGGGCCGCGCAAGGACTGGTGACGGGGCTGCGGGCGGGCTTCGAAGCCGCTCACGGTGCGCAGCTGCAAGAACGCTTCGGCGCCGTGGGGGCGATGCGCGACGCGCTGCGCGCCGGCCAGGCCTGCGACGTGATGGTGGTCACCCAACGCATGGTCGACGAGTTGATGGCCGAAGGTTTGCTGCAACGCACGCCGCTGCGCCTGCTCGGCCGCGTGCGCACCGGAGTGGCTGTGCGCAGCGGAGAACCGCTGCCCGACATCACCACGCCCGAGTCACTGCGTGCGGCCCTGCTCGCCGCCTCGGCGGTGTATTTCCCCGACCCCGAGCGCGCCACCGCCGGTATCCACTTCGCGCAGGTGATGGCCGCGCTCGGCGTGAACGAAACGCTGCGCGAGCGGCTGCGCCAGCATCCGAACGGCGCCATTGCGATGCGCGAACTCGCCGCCGGACCGGCCGGCGCGATCGGCTGCACACAGGTCAGCGAGATCCTGTACGCCGACGGCGTGGCGCTGGTCGGCGCGCTGCCGTCACGGTTCGAGCTGGCCACCCCCTATGCAGCGGCGGTGGCGTCGGCAGCGGCCTCGCCGGCACTGGCCGAAGACTTCATCGCGCTGCTGTGCGGCGACGCCACGGCCGCCGCGCGCCGCGCCGCCGGATTCGAGCCATGAGACGCCGCCTGCTGCTCGGCGCCTGTCCCGCCGCCTGGGTCGGCACGGCAGCGCTCGGCCAGCCATCGTTTCCATCACGGCCCATCCGCTACATCGTGCCGGTCGCCGCCGGCGGCGGCAGCGACCTGGTCGGCCGCACGGTCTGCGAGCGCTGGGGCCGGCTCTTGAACCAGAACTTCATCGTCGAGAACATCGGCGGCGCCGGCGGCGCGCTGGCCTGCCAGGCGGTGGCCAAGGCCGTTCCCGACGGCCACACCTTGCTGCAGGGCTACGTGGCCACGCACGGCACGAGCCCGGCCACGCGCAGCAAGCTGCCCTACGACGCGCTGCGCGATTTCACCCCGGTGGGAATGATCGGCGGCACGCCCAACGTGCTGGTGGTGAACAGTGCCTTGCCGGTACAGAACATCGACGAGTTCAAGCGACTGCTGAAGAACCAGCCGGGACACTTGTCCTACGGTTCGGCCGGCCAGGGCTCGCTCACGCACCTGACGATGGAGCTGTTCAAGCAAGCCAGCGGCACCTTTGCCGTGCACATCCCCTACCGCGGCATCGCGCCTGCGTTCACCGACTTGCTCGGCGGCCAGACACAAGCCATGTTTCCGGGCCTGGCCGCGGCCTTGCCGCACCTGCGCTCGGGCCGCGTGCGTGCGCTGGCGGTGACGGGCAGCGCGCGCCACCCGCTGCTGAAGGACGTACCGACGATGGTCGAGGCCGGCTACCCGGGCTTCGACGCCTTGCAGTGGTACGGCGTTGTCGCACCCGCCGGGCTGCCGGCGCCGGTGCTGAAGATACTTAACGAATCACTCAACCAGCTGCTCGCCGGCGCCGACCTGCGCGAGCGCCTGTCGGCCGAGGCGCTCGAGCCGCAGCCGATGTCGGCGGATGCGTTCGCGCAGTTCATCCGGCACGACATCGCGCGCTGGACGCAGATCGCCCGCGATCGCAAGATCGCCCTGGATGACTGAACGCAACATCACTCTCGACAACCGATCGCCTGCCTCTCCACGCCCCATGGCCCGCAACACCACCGTCACCGCCGATACCCAGGCCCCGCCGGTCACGCAATTGCTGGCGCGCTTCGTCGCCGCGCACCCGCCGCGCGGCTTCAGCGATGCCGTCGAGCGCGAAGCAAGCCGCACGCTGTTGAACTGGTTGGCCTGCGCGATCGGCGCCGCCGAGCACGAGGCCGTGCATGCCGCACTCGCCGCGGTGCAGGCGCTGCAGCCGGCACCGCAGGCGCAACTGCTGGGCCGCCGCGAACGCGTGGACATGGCCAGCGCTGCGCTGGTGAACGGCATCGCCTCGCATGTTTTCGACTTCGACGACACGCACCTGAAGACCATCATTCACCCCGCCGGCCCGGTGGCCAGCGCGCTGCTGGCGCTGGCCGAGCGCCAAGGCAGCAGTGGCCGCGCGTTCATCGATGCGCTGGTGCTGGGCATCGACGTGGCCTGCCGTGTCGGCAACGCCGTCTACCCCGAGCACTACGACCGCGGCTGGCACATCACCGGCTCCACCGGCATGCTCGGCGCGGCGGCGGGCTGCGCTCGGCTGCTCGGCCTGGACGAACAGCGCACCACGATGGCGCTGGGCATTGCCGCGTCGCAGCCGGTGGGCCTGCGTGAACAGTTCGGCACGATGACCAAGTCGCTGCACCCCGGCGCGGCGGCGCGCGCGGGCCTGATGGCTGCGCTGATGGCGCGCCACGGCTACACCGCGAGCCCGCGCGCGCTGGAGGCGCCGCGTGGCCTGATGCAGGTCTACTCCACCCAGTGCGACTGGCGCGAGATCAGCAGCGGCCTGGGCGAGCGTTTCGAGATCCTCTTCAACACCTACAAGCCCTACGCCTGCGGCATCGTCGTGCACCCGGCCATCGAGGCCTGCGCCGCGCTGCGCGGGCAAGGCGTGACGCCCGAACAGGTGCAACGCCTCTCGCTGCGCGTGCATCCGCTGGTGCTCGAGCTGTGCGGCAAGCGCGAGCCTGCCGATGGCCTGGCGGCGAAATTCAGCGTCTACCACGGCTGCGCCGCAGGCCTGGCGTTCGGCCGCGCCGGCGAGGCCGAGTTCGCCGACGCCATCGTGACGCGAGAGGACATCGTCGCGCTGCGGCGTAAGGTGCACGCCACGGTGGACGATGGCATCGCCGAAGACGCCGTGCAGCTGCGCGCAACGCTTGCCGACGGCCGCATGATCGAGATCACGATCGATCACGCGATCGGCTCGCTGGAGCGCCCGATGGACGACGCCATGCTCGCTGCAAAGGCCCATGCGCTGATCGACCCGGTGCTCGGCGCCGCGCGCGCCGACGCGCTGATCGATGCTTGTTCGTCGATCGCGGCGGCCGGTGGCGTGCAGCCGCTGGTCGTGCTGGCGGCGGCATGAAAGTCCTCGCTGCCCTCGCCGCGACGCTGGCGCTGCTGGCCACCGCACCGGTGCAGGCGCAGGCCGACTACCCGAATCGCCCGATCCGCATCGTCGTGCCGTTCTCGCCCGGCGGCGCCGTCGACGGCCCGACACGCGCCTTCGCGCAGCAGCTCGCGCTGCGGCTGAAGCAGCAGGTCGTCATCGACAACAAGCCCGGCGCCGGAGCGACCATCGGCAGCGAGATGGTGGCCAGGGCCGCTCCCGACGGCTATACGCTGCTGCTCGCCTCGCAGACCAACGCGATCAGTGCCACGCTGTATTCGAAGCTCTCGTTCAACCCGATCGACGACTTCGCCGGCATCTCGCTGCTCGGCCGCGAGCCCGGGGTGCTGGTGGTGCACCCTTCGCTGCCGGCGCGCAGCGTGGCCGAACTGGTGGCGCTGGCCAAAGAGCGCCAGGGCGAGCTGAACTACGCCTCGTCGGGCAACGGCAGCGGCCAGCACCTGTTCATGGCGATGTTCGCCAGCATGGCCGGCGTGCGTCTGACGCACGTGCCCTACCGCGGCAGCGGGCAGGCGACCACCGATTTGCTCGCCGGCACGGTGCCGATGGCCTTCCCCGGCACGGCGGGCATGGTGGCGCACATCCGCGCCGGCAAGCTGCGCCCGCTGGCCGTGAGCGGCACGGCCAGATCAGCGCAATTGCCCGACGTGCCGACGCTGGCCGAATCGGGATTTCCGAGCTATTCAGCCTACGTCTGGCTCGGCCTGCTGGCGCCGCGCGGCACGCCGGCGGCGATCATCGGGCGGCTGCATGGCGAAGCGATGGCGGTGCTGGCCACCCCCGAGCTGCGCAGCTACTTTGCGGAGGCCGGCATCGACGCGCTGGGCTCCACGCCGGCCGAGATGGAGGCCTACCTGCGCGAAGAGCGTGACCGCTGGGCGCGCGTGATCCGCGAGACCGGCAGCAAGATCGATTGACCCCATTTGCATAACGAAGGATTGACGATGCCCCGCATCACCGGCGTCGAGCATTGGACGAACAAGCCCACTCCCTACGGCGACGTGCGCCTGTTCCTGTGGCAGAAGTTTGACGGCGCCGCGCACGAGCAAGCCGGCAAGCCGGCCGTGCTGTTCGTGCACGGCTCGTCGATGGCTTCGACGCCAACGTTCGACCTGACGGTGCCCGGCCGCCCCGATTCGTCGGTAATGGACTGGTTCGCCGAGCGCGGCTTTGTCTGCTGGTGCGCCGACATGGAAGGCTACGGCCGCAGCGACAAGCGGCGCGACATCTTCTGCGACATCGCCAACGGCGCCGACGACCTGGCCGCGGCCACCGCCTACATCGAAGCCACCACCGGCGTGGGCCGCTTCCTCACCTACGGCATCTCGTCGGGCGCACTGCGCGCCGCCCTCTTCGCACAGCGCCACCCCGAACGCGTGGCGCGGCTGGCGCTTGACGCTTTCGTGTGGACCGGCGAAGGCGCACCGACGCTCGAACAACGGCGCAAGAAGCTGCCGCAATTCCTGGCCACCAAACGCCGGCCGATCGACCGCGCTTTCGTGCGCTCGATCTTCGAACGCGACCACCCCGACTGCGCCGATGCAGCCACCATCGAGGCTTTCGCCGACGCCATCCTCGCACTCGACGACTCGATGCCCAACGGCACCTACATCGACATGTGCTCGAAACTGCCGGTGGTCGACCCGACGAAGATCAGCGTGCCGACGCTGATCCTGCGCGGCCAGTTCGACGGCATCGCGGCGCTGGACGACCTGATCCGC
>JANNQO010000442.1:0-3820 GCA_031400795.1 Rubrivivax sp.
AGGCCGGTGGCGTTGGCCACCGCGGTCGATTCGATCGACGGCTTCGAGCCGTCGAGAAAGCTGTTGAACATCTTCGGGTTCAGCCCGCCGCGCTCGGCCTGCTCGGGCGTCAGGCCGTAGTTGCCCCAGACCGTTTCCGGCGTCGACTCGCAGAAGTGCGGCAGCCACTTGTGGCCGCGCCCCGCGGCCACTACCGGGAAGCCGCAGGTGCGGGCCCAGTCGACCAGGTCGCAGATGAGCGCCGGCTGGTCGCCGAACGCGAGCGAATAGAGCACGCCGGCCTCGGCCGCGCGCCGCGCCAGCAGCGGGCCGCAGAACGCGTCGGCTTCGACGGTCACGTTGACGACGTGTTTGCGATTTGCGAATGCTTCGAGGCAATGCTCGACTGCCGCGATCGGCGAGCCGGTGCATTCGACGACGATGTCGACCGACGGGTGGCGCACCAGCGCCCGCCAGTCGTCGCCGATGTGGGTGGCGCCGGTTTTTACCGCGTCGTCCAGGCTCGTGGCGCGGGTGCGCTCGGCTTGCCAGCCGACGCGGGCCAGGTTGGTTCGTGCAGCGTCGGGCGAGAGGTCGGCAATGCCGAGCAGGTGCACGCCGGGTGTTCGCGGAATTTGCGCCAGGTACATCGAGCCGAACTTGCCGGCACCTATCAGGCCGATGCGGATCGGCTTGCCTTGCGCCGCGCGGCGCTGCAGTTGCGAGTGCAGGCTCATGCCACGAGTCTCGGTGCGTCGCTCGAGGTCTGCAGCGCGCTGGCCGGCACGCCGTCTTTCCACGGCAGCTCGACCGGGTAGTCTTTCAGCAGGCAGTCGTCGGGCAGGCAGACGATCGGCGTGAAGTCGCGGTGCGCGATGTACTCAGGGCGCTTGTGGCGGCGGATGTGGTTGCTGACGGCGCACAGGCTCAGATAGACACTCACCCGGTTGTGCGGCGACAGGTTCGAGCCCGACGCGTGCACGAGACAGCTGTGGAACAGGATCATCGAGCCGGCCGGGCCCTTCGGCGAAATGATGCCGCCGTCGACGTGCCGGCCCTGCGCATCGAAGCTGCCCGAGCCACCGGAGCGTTCGACCAGTTGTGCGATCAACGCGTTGTCGACCGTCCACAGCGGGTAGCTCGTGGTCGTGAGGTCGTGCTTCGCGTCGATCACACCGCGCTTGTGACTGCCGCGAATGAACATCAGCGGGCCGTTGTATTCGCTCACGTCGTCGAGAAAGATCGCCACGTTCATCGCGCGCTCGGTCGGCATCTGGTCGTCGTTCAGCCAGGTGCCGTAGTCCTGGTGCCACTGCCACACGTCGCCTTCGAAGGCCATCTTGCCGTTGATCTTGAACTGGTGCATGTAGAGCTCTTCGCCCAGCAGCTCCTGCACCGGCTCGACCATGCGCGGGTGCCGCGCCAGCTTGGCGAAGGGCTCGCTGTACATGTGCGCGGCGAAGTTGGTGCGCACCGCGTCCTTGCCTTTTTCGCGTACGTTGTAGTCCTCGCGCCGGCTGTAGAGCTCGGGCACCGCGCCGCTGAGGTTGCGGGCCTCCTCGACGCTGAAGAGGCTCGGGAAAAACAGGTAGCCGTCGCGGTCGAACTGTTCGTGTTGTGCTGCGGTGAGCTTCATGAAGTGCCTTTCAACGGGAGCTCGAGAACAGCGCCGAGCCGCGCCAGCAAAGATTCGCTGGCGTGCGCGCCGTGTTGTTCGATGAGTCGGGTGGCGAGCTTGGCGTCACCGGCGCCGATGGCGGCGGCGATGGCGGCGTGCTCGTCCCAGATCGGTTCGCGCTGGGCCGAAACCTGCAACACGGCGCCCATCACACGCTTGAGATGCACCCAGTGCAGCTGCGCCGTCGCTTCGATCAGCGGGTTGCCCGAGGCCGCATAGATCGCGTTGTGGAACGCGATGTCGGCCGCGATCATGGCCTGGATGCTGCGCCCGCGTGCGGCGCGCCGGCCCTGCTCGATCAGGCGCGGGTCGAGCACGGCGCGCCGGCCGGCGGCCAGGCGGGCGGCGAGCGCGTCGAGCGCGCCGCGCACCTGGTAGGTGTGGGCGATCCAGCCGGCGTCGAGCGGCGCCACCAACAGGCCGCGGCCGGGGGCATCGGCCACGAGGCCGTCCTTTTTCAGCAAGCGCAGGGCCTGCAGCACCGGCTGGCGCGAGACGGCGAGCCGCTCGGCCAGGTCTTCCTGCGTGATGCGCGCGCCGGGGGCGAGCGAGCCGTCGCTGATCGCGTCGAGCAGCGCCTGGTAGACCTGGTCGACGAGGTCGGGCGCGGCCTGGAGTTTGACGAGTCGGGCGGTCATGGCAAGATGCTGGATTCTGTATACAGTAGCCGATAGCGGCCGCGGTTGCATCCGGTGGAACCCGGGCGCTTGGAGCGAACCGATGGCGACTGCGGCATCCCTGCCGAGCAACTCGTCCTTCACAAACTGCGGCAGAGCGACCTTCGGGGGCGTCAATGCAAGCGCCCGTGGTTCATGCACCTGCCATCGAGGATGCAACGCTCGGCATCGTTCTGACCCATCCATGCCGGGACGCGGCCTGAGAAAGCCCGTCGCAAGGCAAGCTGCGCCGCGCCTCCCGGCGCGACGCGGTTCCAGCCTCGTGGCTACAGTGGTTTCAGTCTGCGCTGTACGGCGTGCCGTAGAACTTGTGCACCCCGGCGGCCCAGGTCTTGTCCGACATCGTCGGCCACCGATCCTTGTTGAAGCCCGGAGCGTCTTTCAGAGCTTCCTTCGGGACATTGAGCGTGAAGCGCTCGTTCACGGTGTCCAGCGTCAAGGCCGCCCAAGGCACCGCGAACAGCTTCTCGCCCATGCCGAGCAGCCCGCCGAAGGACAACACCGCATAAGCGATCCTGCCCGAGGCCATGTCGATCATGAACTCCTTGATGTCGCCCAGATCCTGACCGTCCTTGTTGTAGACGTCGTTGCCGAGAAGGGTGTTTGCGCCCATCAGCGCCGGGCCCGGGCCCTCGTTCTTGTTGGCGTACATGCCGAAGTTGTCGCGTGTCACGTAGTTGGTACTCATGTTTGTTCCTTGTGTCATCGGTGAAATGGAGGTGCCAGCATTCCCGTCGTGCCCCTTCGGGCCCTTGGGGTCGGAATCCGGTGCGACTGGCGCAAAGCGTTCGTTGCCGGTCCCGCAGGACAACGAACCGAACCCGGAGGCTCTGCGGCAACCCTAACCGCCGCTGCCGGGCATCGCTGTAGGACGAGCCCGGCATCGGGTGTCGGCCGTTGGGTCGACCGGCTCGAAAGACCAACGATGGCAGCACCCGTCTCTGCAACTCTCCTCGCGTCGAGTTGCGGCACTCTTCACCGTCGAGCGGCCCTTCGTCGCCCCGGCCAGGTGCGTGCCGGCCGCCCCGGTTTCGATGCGCCTGCAAGCCGTGCGCGAGCGCGGGGTAGTGGTTGACTTCTGCTGGGAATTCGCCGCCAGCGACGTCGTCCGCCTGTTGCGTTGGTGCATCCGATTTCGCTGATTCAGGCGGATTCAAGGCTTGCGCGCATCTTCCCGAGCGATCTTCCGTTCACCCTTTGTCATCGCCTCAGGTTCGGGCTTTGGACCAGGCGCTCGCGGTGTGGGCGCTGACGCGGCAGCAGCTGGCTTTGCCAGCGCTGTTCTGCCTGCTTCGGCCTTCACTGCTTCAGACCTGGCTGTGGCGGCCTTGGCGGCGTCGGCTCTGAGGGCTTCTGCCTTGGCTGATTCGGCCTTGGCTGCTTCGGCCTTGGCGACATCGGCCTTGGCTGCTTCAGCCTTGGCTGTGGAGGCCTTGGCGGCGTCGGCTCTGAGGGCTTCTGCCTTGGCTGCTTCGGTCTTGGCGAC
>JANNQO010000443.1:0-13242 GCA_031400795.1 Rubrivivax sp.
CCGTCGACATGGATGGCGCGGCCGTTGAGCGCGCCGATGTCGACCACCGCACGTGCGCTCGGCTCGAGGAAGACGCCGCCGCGGGCGTGCGTGGTCATCGAATAGAAGTGGCCGGTGGCGAACTTGACGTTCTCGCCCTCGCCCGTGGTCGCCGTGTAGTCGATGTCCGCGCTGTGCATGCCGGCGTCGGCGAGCACGCCATCGAAGCCCTGCCGCGCCAGCGTCATCGGGTCACGGCTGCGGATGCGCTCGCAGCGCTTGGCCAACCACTGCGGCCCGCTGTCTGCGTGGCGGAACAGCACGGACTTGACGGCACCGGAGCCGATGTCGAGACCGATGGTGTGAATCATGGTGTCAGCTCCTGGCTTCGGCGGACTTGCCTTCTTCGACCACGGCACGCCATGCGAAGGTGGCGCCGCCCAGCGCGCCGGTGTAGATGGAATCGGGGTCGATGTTCAGTGTCACATCGCCATAGTTCTCCTTCACCAACTCCTTCAGCGACTTCACGGCCGCCTCGTTCTTGGCCACGCCGCCGGTGAAGGTGAACTGGTCGCGCACGCCACCCGATCGCGCCAGGATCGACATCGCGCGCAGGATGATGGCGCGGTGCAGCCCGGCCATGATGTCCTCGCGCTTGTCGCCCAGGCTCAGCCGGTCGCGCAACTCGGCGCCGGCGAACACCGTGCAGGTGGAGTTGATGCGGATCGCCTTGGTCGACTTCATTGCCATCGGCCCCAGCTCGTGCAGGCCCATGTTCATCTCGTCGGCGATGTAGCCCAGGTAGCGCCCGCAGCCTGCGGCGCAGCGGTCGTTCATCTGGAAGCTCTCGACGATGCCGGCCGGGTCGACCTGGATCGCCTTGGTGTCCTGGCCGCCGATGTCGAGCACCGTGGCCGTGCCCGGGTACATGACATGCGCACCCAGGCCGTGGCACAGGATCTCGGAACGGATGTGCTGCTTCGAAAACGGCAAGCGCGCGCGGCCGTAGCCGGTGCCCACGACATAGGTCTCTTCGAGTTCGGTATCGAGGATGCCCTTGATCGGCGCCTCGACCTGCGCGCGGCGCGCCGTCGTCGCCGGCAGCGCGATGAAGGTGCGCTCCAGCGCCGCCAGCAAATGGCGCCGGATCGAATCGGCATAGACCCGGTTCTCGACCTCGATGATCGAGCGGTCGAACAGGTTGAGCAGGTACTCGTAGCGTGTGCCCGCCTCCTTGGCCACGGCCTCGCCGGTGGCCAGGTACTGGCTGCCGGCGATATCGCGGAAGAAGTCCGACTTGCGCTTGGCGCCGGGCGCGAACAGCAACGGCGCTTCGGCCGTCAGGCGCCGGAAGACCTCGGCCAGTGCGGGCCCTACCGCTGCGGCGCCGTCGCCAAAACGCGCCGTGGCCAGGGCGCGCTGGCAGGTCTGCTGCAGATCGGCCAACTGCTCGAGGTACTGTTCCGAGCGGAAGTCACGCTCGAGCTGGGCGATGAAGCCGTCGAGCGCGCCGTTCAGCGCCCCGCTGCTGCCCAGCTCTTGGCGGAACAGGTGGAAGCGGCTGTTGACCAGCGACTCCTGCTTGGCGATGGCCGCTGCGGTGTCGTAGTTGGAACGCGAGTTGGTGATGCCGCGCCCGAGGATGTTCTGGTTTTCGTCGACGACCACGGCCTTGGTGGTGGTCGAGCCCAGGTCGATGCCGATGAAGCAGCGCATGGTGTCCTCGCTCAGTGGGACGCGGCGATGGGGATGATGCGGGCCGCGGGGTTCGAGACTCCCCCACCCGTGCCCAGGCCTGCACCCCGCTTGGCCTTGACCATCTGGAAGTAGCTCTCCAGCCGGTTCTTCACGTTCGCGGCCGAGAAGTAGCGCGGATCCACCAGGTCTGTTTCGATGAAGGCCGCCGGCTTGCCGGTGCGCCTCTCAACCTCGCGCATCATCAGCAGTTGCCCGGCGGAGAAGCTGTTGCAGCTCTTGATGGAGTTGATCAGCAGCCCGTCGGCCTGGTACTCGTCGATGTACTTGCAGATCATGTCCACGCGCGAGGGCAGGTTCAGGTTCGTATAGCAGCCCAGGCAGTACTCGGCCAGCGACTCGAGCGGATGGTCCGGGTCGTGGCGGAAGCCGAAGTCGTAGAGGCCGCCGACCTTGGCATAGGTGGACGAAACCACCACCGCACCCTCGTCGTAGAACATCTTCCAGAACTCGCGGAAGCTGGTCCAGTTGGGCGGGCCTTCGACGACCAGGCGGTACTTCTCTTCGCCCATCTCGCCGTCCGGCGTGATCGGGCCCTTGCCCAGCCGCACGCGCTCGTCGATCTCGCCGCGCAGCACGCGGTAGAACTCGGTGGCCTCGGGCGTGCCGCGAAAGGCGGTGAAGATCGGGCCGATGTAGTACACCGCACCGAAGTAGCCGTCGATCGGCGAAGGCCGGTTCTTCGCCGACTGCAGCACCTTCACCAGGTCTTCTTCGGCCTTCACCGATTCACGCAGGTACTGGCGCAGGCGGTCGATGTCGAACTTGACGCCCGAGATGCGCTCCAGCGTCGGAATCACGGTTTCCTTCAACTGCTTGACCACGTAGTTGCGCATGTTCGGCGCGATGTGGCCCTCACCATGGTAGGGCACGTGCAGCATCACCGTCTCGCAACCTTACTTGTGCCGGATCAATTCGAACCACTTCATGAACGTGAAGCAGCCGGTGTACGACAGCAGCAGGATGTCGGGCCGCGGCAGCACCTCGCCGCTGGGGCCGACTTCGCCGCCCATCATCATGCCCAGGTCGGCCTTCACATAGGTGCAGACGTCTTCGCTCTGGCCGTCGCGCTCGGCATCCATGATCATCTTGCCGCTCTTTTTGCGCATGCCGTTCTGCAGCGCATTGGTCTCGGGCAGGCTGCGCGCGAAGTTGAAGCACATCAGCAACTCGTTCAGGTTGCCCGGCACGAAGGTGGCCGAGACCTTCTGGTTGTTGGCGCGTGCGTTGGCGAGCTCGGTGTAGTTCCGGTTGATGAGCTCCTTCTGCAGCCACATCGCGTCTTCCTTCTGCACGTTCGGCGGCTTCTTGGCGGAACCGGTGGGGGTGGGCATGGCGATCGGGGTGTTCATGGCGGGGTCCTCAGGCGGCGTTCCAGAGCTTGATGGAGTCGGCAAAAGTGCCGGCCTGTTCGCGGATGGGCGCCATCTGGCCGGTGTTCTCGGCATACTTGAAGGCGGTATGCGGGATGGCGTGTTGGGTGAGCACGTCCTGCAGCATCGGGCGCTCGAGCAGCGCTGGATCGCAGAACGAGGGCGCCGCGAAGATCACACCCTCGGCGCCGCGCGTCTTCACCTGCTTCATCAGGAAGACACCCTTTTCCTCGCGCGTGAGGTCGTACTTGGCAGCCGTCGAGGCCGAGCGGTGCAGGAAGGCCTTGGACAGCTCCTGCAGCGGGTCGGCATTGGCCGGCACGTCGTCGAGCAGCCAGCGCGTGATGAGCATGAAATCGTCGTCCACCACGTAGCAGCCCGACATCTCGATCGACTTGATCAGCGCCAGCGGCGGCTGCTCGCAGAAGCTGCCGTTGATGACGACACGGGCGTTGTCGCGCTTGGTGCGCTGCAGGAGTTCGGCCGCCGCCAGGTACTCGCGCACCAGGGCCGTGTGCGCCTCTACCGGCAGCACCATGCCGGCGCGCAGCACCAGGTACACCTCGGAGGTCGGCGCCTGCCAGGGCTTGGCCGCGCGGTAGGTGTACAGGTCGCGGATTGCGGCGCGGTTGTCGTTGTAGACGGCGATCGACGCGTTTAGGTCGTCGTCGGTGACCGTACGGCCGGCCAGCTTGGCCAGGTCATCGCGAAGAACCTGCATTTCCTCGATGTAGAACTTGCCGCCGATTTCGTCCTGGTAGTTCTGTGGCACGTCGAGGTAGCGCACGTACTTGTCCTTGAACAGCATCTTCCACATGCCCGACAGGTTGCGGATCACGTCGCAGATCGACGGGAACAGCATGCCGTCGAGAACATCCAGCCGTCCGGTCAGGCCGAGCTCGATGGTCGAGCGCGGGATGCGGCAGATGTAGCTCTGGTAGTACGCGTCGCCCTGGATCACTTCGAGCGCATCGCCGCCGCCGAGGATGCCCACCGGCAACATGCCGGCCGCGTGGATCAACTCTCTGGGCACGTACACCGGCATGTAGCCGATGGCCTTGCGGCCGGGCACGGCCGCCTTCCATTCCTTGACGGCGTTGAAATGCAGATCCTCGAACAACGCCTCGCAGCGTTGGACGATTTGCATCACCTTCGGCGTGTTGTCCATCAGCGGTGCTCCCAGCTCGGGGCGCGACGCTCGAGAAAGGCGGCCAGGCCCTCGTTGGCGTCGTGGCTCTTCATCAGGCGGTCGAGGTACAGGCGCTCGACCTCGGCCAGGCGTTCACGCAATTCGCGCACGCGCGGCGCGCGCACCGCGGCCACGGCACAGGCCAATGCCGCCGCGCTGCGCGGGGCCAGGTGTTCATCGAACCAGGCCAATGCGGCGGCCTCGGGATCTTCGGCCAGCGTGTGCACCAGGCCCAGCGCCAATGCGCTGCTGCCGCTGATGCTGCGACCCGACCACAGCAGCTCCTCCGCTGCGCTCTGGGTCACGCGCCAGCCCAGCAGGCAACTGGCCGCGGGCGCGAATACGCCCAGCCTGATCTCGGGCTGCCCGAACTGGGCATCCACGTGAGCAAAGATGGGCCCGCCGGCCAGCGCCACTTCGAGCCCGCCGCCCAGGCATTGCCCGCGCACGGCAACCAGGATCGGCAGCGGAAACTCGACCAGCGCCAAGATCAGCGCGTGCAGTGCAGCGAGCATCCCCGCGCAGCGTTCGGCCACGTGCTCCTCGACGCTGGCGCCGAAGCTGAAGTGCGGGCCTTCGGCGTCGAGCAGCACGCCGCGCAGCCCGGGGCTCGGACGATGCGCATCGAGCGCGGCGTGCAGCGACGCGATCATCGCCGCATCGAAGATGTTGGCCTTGGGCCGCATCAGGCGCAGGCGCAGCAGGGCGCCGTCGCGCTCGAGCCAAGCCTTCAGCGGGCGCACGATCTCAGCCATGTTGCGCGGTCCCGGGCTGGATCTCGTCGTGCAGGCCGCCGACCCAGCTCTGCCCTGCGGCGAGCTTCTGGCGCAACAGCACGAAGTCGACCTCGCGGTCTTCCTTCGGCCCTTCGTTGAAGGCCGTGAAGCCGCTGCGCGCCTCGGTCACCATGTTCAGTGCCAGCCAGGCGCGCGAATCCTCCTTGTTGCGGTTCCAGGCCTCCAGCTTGGGTTTGCGCAGTTCCTCGAGCGTCTTGGTCGTGCAATCCGGAAACGTGAGCAGGATCTTGGCGCACAACTCCTCGACCTTGGCATCGAGCATCGACAGATCGACCGTGCCGCGCGCGAGCAGCGCCTTGGCGGCCTTCAGCGCGTCGCCGGTCTTGGCTTCGCCGTAGGCGTTGCGGCCGAATTCGTCGTACGGGCGTTGGGTTTCGACCAGAGGATTCGCAACGAACTGTCCATCCACCTTCAGCGCCGGCACGATGTCGGTGAGGATGCCCATCTGATAGGCCTTGTGGGCCGAGAAGGGTTCGCACAGCACGCAGGCCGCCATCGCGCGCTCGGCGCCCACGACTACCGGCAGGAAGTCCGTCGCCCCGCCGATCGGTGCCGAGCCGTGCTTGGGGCCGGCCTGCCCATAGCGCGCCAGGTCGGACGAGACCGAGAAGTCGCAGGCCATGCCGATCTCCTGTCCGCCCCCGATGCGCATGCCGTTGACGCGACAGATCACCGGTTTGTCGCAGGCCAGGATCGTGCTGACCATGTCGTTGAACAGGCGCATGTACTGGCGATACTCCTGCGGGTGGCCCGCGTAGTACTCGGCGTACTCCTTGGTATTGCCGCCGGTGCAGAAGGCCTTGTCGCCCGCGCCGGTGAAGACCACGCAGTTGACGTCGCGCGCGTTCGACGCGGCACGCATGGCCAGGATCACGCCCTTGACCATGTCGGTCGTGTAGGAGTTGTACTGCGTCGGGTTGTCCAGCGTGATCCAGGCGTTGAACAGGCCAGGCACCAGCGCGCCGTCGGGCGTCCGTGCCGGGCGCTTCTCGCAGCGCACGCCGGCTTTGGCGATGTCGTCGACGAGGTCATGGTTCTTGAATTCGCGCTGTACCTGGTGGCCGTCGGGGGCGTTCATCGGGACTCCTGCTGTGCGTGGGTGGGCTTAGGCGGGAACCATCACGGCCCGCTTCTTGATCTCGCGCTGGTGCACTGCCGCGAAGACGCGGTTGATGTCGTGCAGCGGATGGGTTTCGACGAAGGGCCAGATCTGCACCTTGCCGTCGAGCACCAGGTCCAACGCCGCCGGATAGGCCTCAGGGGGGCAGCCCCAGTTGCCGATCGCGCGGGCGTCGAAGGCCATCAGGTTCGACAGGCGGATTTCCACCTTGTCCATCGTGAAGCCGACCACCGAGAGCGTCGCACCGTGGACGAGCAGGCCGTAGGCCGTCAATTGCCCGGGCGCGCTGCCGGAACATTCGAAGATGAACCACTCGGTGTTGCGCAGGCCGTTGTGCTTGGCGAACACCGACACCGCCGTCTTGATCGCTTTGGCATCGAGTTCGCGGCTGTTCAGCGTCAGTGCCGCACCGTGCTGCGCGACGGCGGCGAGTTTGGCGTCGTCGATATCGATGGCGACGACCGTCGCGCCAAAGGCACGCGCGACCTGCACGCAATAGCCCCCCACCCCGCCGGCGCCGATGACGATCGCCAGGCTGCCTGGCGTGACCCCGGCGCGCCGCACCGCCTGGTACGGCGTGGTCAGCGCATCGGCGACGACGGAAACCTCGGCCAGGGTCAGGCCGGCGCGCGCCAGGCGCGCTTCGTCGACAGCGCACAGGCCGCGGCCCGGCACGACGATGTGGCTGGCGAACCCCCCCTGGATGTCGTTGCCCGGCATCTTCTGCTGCCGGCAGATGGTGCCCAGGCCGCGCTGGCAGAGATCGCACTCGCCGCAGGGCAGCACGGCCGGCACGATGACCGCCTGACCGGCCCAGCGCTCGGCGCCCGCGCCGCAGGCCACGACCCGGCCGCTGACCTCGTGACCCAGCGCCAGCGGCAGCGCATGGTTCGTGCGCACGCCATCACAGAAGTAGCCGAGGTCGGTGTGGCAGACGCCACAGCCCGCCACTTCGACGCTCACTTCGCCCGGGCCGGGTGCGGCGTCGAACGCGGCGCGAGTCAGCGGCGTATTGGCTGCGGTCATCAGCCAGCGGTGGGCTTCGATGCTCATCGGCGTGCTCCTTGCTTTGCGCGTCTCGCGGCCGGTTCCCGAATCGATTGACGAAACCGTTTGGCGCCGTTATTGTTGTATTGTGGTACCGCATTACCTGTTTAGGCAAGTTCGGAACTCGCGAGATGCCTGGAACTTGATCTGCATCAGGTATCGCGAACCCGTCACAGCCTCCACTCGCCATGTCCGACATCGAGGAGTCCTGCGTGCATGCCCCTGCCCCTACCGAATGGCCCAGCGCCGCCGGCAACTCCGTCTCGATTGCGCTGGCGGGAAGCGGAGGCAGCGGCGTCATGACGGCCGGCACGATGTTGCTCGACGCTGCGGCACGCGCCGGGCTGTACGGTCTGATGGTGCGCACCAGCGGGCCACAGATCCGCGGCGGCGAAGCGGCGGCTCTGCTGCGCCTGGCACGCCGGCCGATGGACACATTGGACGACAGCTTCGACTTGCTGCTGGCGATGGATTGGCAGAACGTGAACCGGTTCGCCGATGAGATTCCGCTGCACGCGAGCAGCGTCGTCATCGGCGATGCCGATGAGGGTACCCCGCCCGAAGTCTTCAGTTGCAGCGGCGCGACTTGCACGGCGCTGCCGCTGAAGAAGATGGCCAAGGCCATCCCCGGTTGCTGGGTCAACATGCTGGCGCTGGGCCTGGCGGGGGGCTTGGCCGGGCTGCCGCTGCAAGCCCTCGAATCGGCCTTGCGAGCGTCGTGGAAGCGCTCCGCAGCCGGCCTGCTGGCCAACCTCGCTGCTCTGCGCCGGGGTTTCGACGAAGCCGCCGCCCATCCTTCGATGACCGGCATGGCCCGCCTGGACGCCGGCGCGGCAGCCACCGGCAAGCGCTGGCTCATCAGCGGCAACGAAGCCGCCGGCTACGGCGCGCTGCGCGGCGGCGTGCGCTTCGTCGCCGCCTACCCGATCACGCCGGCCACCGAACTGCTCGAGTGGATGGCACCGGCGCTGGCGCAGGTCGGCGGCAGCCTGTTGCAGGCCGAGGACGAACTCGCCTCGGTCAACATAATCATCGGCGCCTCATACGGCGGCGTGCCCTCGCTCACCGCCACCTCTGGCCCGGGTCTGGCGCTGATGACCGAAGCCATCGGCCTGGCGGTGAGCGCCGAAGTACCGATCGTCGTCGTCGACGTGATGCGTGGCGGGCCCTCGACCGGCATCCCGGCCAAGAGCGAGCAGAGCGATCTGTCGTTCGCCGTCAGTGGCTTGCACGGCGACGCACCGCGGCTGGTGCTGGCGCCGAATTCCATCGCCGACTGCCTGGCCACCACGCAGTGGGCAGTGCACCTGGCCGAGGCGCTGCAGGCGCCGGCCATCGTGCTGTCGGATCAGTTCATGGGGCAGTCGCGCGCCATCATCGACCGCCCGGCCGACGCCGGCTTCAGCGCCGAACGCCTGACCGCCGCGGCAAACACACCCGACTACAAACGCTATCGCGACACCGCGTCCGGCATCTCGCCGATGGCTGTTCCGGGTACGCCTGGCGTGGCCTACACGGCTGACGGACTCGAACACACCGAAGCCGGCATCCCCAGCAGCCAGGCGCGCGACCACCGGCTGCAACTCGACAAACGCGAACGCAAGCTTGCGCGCTACGACTACGGCCCGCGCTGGGCCGACATCGAGGGCGCTGGCGACGCCGCGGTGATCACCTTCGGCTCGGTCACCGGCACCGTGCGCGAGGCGGTTGCACGCGCCGCGGCGTTCGGCCCCCGGCTGCGTTTGATCTCGCTGCGCCTGCTTGCGCCGGCGCTGCCCGAGCGCATGGACGAGGCCCTGCGCGGCGTGGCGCGGGTGCTGGTGGTCGAGCAGAACCACGGCGCGCAGCTGTTGCGCTACCTGCGCGCGATGTTCGACCTGCCGGGTCGTCCAGCCAGCTTCCACCGCACGGGCCCGCTGCGGCCGGCCGAACTCGCCGACGCCATCGTCGAGTGGCAACGCGCCCACACCACCGAAAGGCAGACCGCGTGAACGACGTCGCAGCTCCACTGGCCGTGCGCAGCGCGGCCGACTACAAATCCGCCACCAAGCCGATCTGGTGCCCCGGCTGCGGCGACTTCAGCGTGCTGAGCTCGATCACCAAGGCGCTGGCGATGCTGCAATTGCCGCCGCACGAGGTCGCAGTGGTCTCGGGCATCGGCTGTTCGTCGCGCATCCCGGCCTACACCACGTGCTACGGCTTTCACGGCGTGCACGGCCGCGCGCTGGCCGCCGGCACGGGGCTGAAGGTGGCCCGCCCCGACATGACCGTGCTGGTCACTGGCGGCGACGGCGACGGCTACTCGATCGGCGGCAACCACTTCCTGCATGCCTGCCGGCGCAACGTCGACCTGACCTACATCGTGATGGACAACCACGTCTACGGCATGACCAAGGGCCAGGCCTCGCCGACGACCGAACCCGACTGGGACAACAAGCTCTCCCCCGGCGGCACGGGCATTCGCTCGTTCCACCCCCTGGTGATCGCACTGGCCGCGGGCGCCAGCTTCGTTGCGCGGGCGTCTTCGGGCGACCCCAATGGCACAGCCGAGATCATCGCCAAGGGCATCCGCCACCCCGGCTTCGCCTTCATCGAGATCCTGAGCCCCTGCGTCACCTTCCGGCCCGAGCAGCGCGAGTGGAAGACGCTGGCCCACCCGGCCCCGGTGGAATCCACCGACGACCCGGCCCGCGCCGCGCGCCGAATCATGACCGACGACGGTCTCAACACCGGGGTGCTGTATGCCGGCGAGCGCACGGCCTACGCCGCGGTGCGCGGCAAGGCGACGCGAAACGTGGCCGACTTCGAAACGGAGTTCCTGCTGTGAGCGCGCCGGGCCGCCCCAAGGGCGAACAGACCGCAGCGCGCCGCGCGGAGGTTTCATCATGACCGCGCCGGTGGCTCCGCGCACGCTGGAGGTGTTCATGGCCATGGCCTACGCGATGGAGCGCGAGGCGGTCGAGCGCTACAGCGAACTCGCCGACGCGATGGAGATGCACAACAACCGCGAAGTCGCCGCGATGTTCCGCACCATGGCGCAGTACGAGAGCAAACACGCCGAGCAGATCATGGCCGAGATGGGCTGGAAAGACCCGCCGGAGCTACCCGTCGGCGGCTTCGCCTGGCTCAACCCTGAGGCGCCCGAGACCCCACCCATCGACGAGGTGCACTACCTGATGCAGCCATGGCACGCCCTGCAGTTGGCGCTGGCGGCAGAACAGCGCGCCGAAGCCTTCTTCGGTGAACTCGCGCAGTCGACGACCAGCGAGTCGGTACGCCGTGCCGCGCTGGAGTTGCAGGCCGAGGAGCACGAACACGTCGAACTGGTACGCGCCTGGATTGCGAAAGTGCCGGTGCCCGAGGGCGACTGGGACAACGATCCCGATCCGCCGCGCTATCTCGATTGAAACAACCGAGGGCTCCATGATGCACGTCCTGCTCCCGCCCGGATGGGCCGCGCCGATCGGCTACGCCAACGGCATCGTCGCGCCGGCCGGGCGCATCGTGTTCATCGCCGGCCAGGTCGGCTGGAACGCGCAGCAGCAATTCGAGTCACCGGACATCGTGCCGCAGTTCGAACAGGCGTTGAAGAACGTGCTCGCCGTGCTCGCGCAGGCCGGTGGCGAGGCGCGGCATATCGTGCGCATGACTGCCTTTTGCTGCGACAAGCCGGCCTACTTGGCGTCACGCCGCGCGCTGGGTGCGATCTGGCGCCAGCAGATGGGTTCGCACTACCCGGCCATGAGCATGATCTTCGTGGCCGACCTGCTCGACAGCCCGGGCAAGATCGAACTCGAAGCCACCGCGGTCGTACCCGGCTCCTGAGCATGGACCCATCGGACGCCGGCATCGTGGTCGAGACCGTCTTCACTGTGCAGGTGCAGTTTGGCGATTGCGGCCCCGCCAACATCATCCTGTCACGCAACTTCTCGCGCTGGATGGACGCCGCCACGGAGCACTTCTTTCAGCGGCATGGCGTGCCGCCGTGGGGCCCGGTCGAGGACTTGCCGGGTTTGCTCGGCGCGCCGCTGCTGGAGTCGCACGTGCGCTTCGTCAACCCGGCCACGCACCCGGACACCCTGCTGTTCTACACCCGCGTCGAGGCATGGCGCGCCAAGGTGTTCATGCTGAACCACCGCGTGATGCGCGGCGACACGCTGGTCTGCGAAGCCCGCGAGACGCGTGCGTTCTGTGCCCTCGACGACCAAGGGCGCCTGCGCGCCCTGCCGATTCCAGCGTCCTTGCGTTCGCGTTTCGAATGACGCTGGAACTCACTTCGCATACTTGCGAAAGTCGGGCTTGCGCTTGTCCTTCATCGCATTCACGCCCTCGCGCGACTCCTCGGTGTCGTAGTAGAGCTTCAACGCGAGCATGCCCATGCCGGCGATACCGCCCTGGTGGGCGGTGTCCATGTTGAACGAGCGCTTGGCAATCGCCAACGCCGTCGGACTTCGCTCACAGAGTTCCTCGCCCCACTTCTGCACCTCGGCGTCGAGTTGTTCGTGCGTCACGCAAGCGTTGGCCAGGCCCATCGCCACCGCCTCGGCGCCGCTGTAGCGCCGGCACAGGTACCACATCTCGCGCGCCTTCTTTTCGCCCACGACGCGGGCGAGAAAGGCGGTGCCGTAGCCCGGATCGACCGAGCCCATCTTCGGCCCGACCTGGCCGAAAATCGCCTTGTCGGAGCAGATCGTCAGGTCGCAGATCGTGCACAGCACATTGCCGCCGCCAATGGCGTAACCCTGCACGCGAGCAATGACCGGCTTGGGCACGTCGCGGATGGCGGCGTGCAACTCCTCCATCGGCAGGCCGATGGTGCCGCGACCATCGTAGTTGCCGTCGTGGGCCGACTGGTCGCCACCGGTGCAGAAGGCTCGGTCGCCGGCACCGGCCAGCACGATCGCGCCGATGCTGCGGTCGTAGCCGGCGCGGTGGAATGCCTTGATCAACTCGTCGCAGGTCTGGCCGCGGAACGAGTTCATCTTGTCCGGCCGGTTGATCGTGATCCAGGCGACGCTGTTGCGCATCTCGTACAGGATGTCTTCGAATTCCATGGGAGTTCCTTCTCGATGTCACTTCGGCCGCAGGTCGCGTACGCGCACGGCCTTGCCCTGCGAACGCGGAATTTCGCCCGGTGCTTTCACGCTCACGTCGGTGCTGATGCCGACCAGTGACTTGATATGGTGCGCCACATCGCGCGCGATCGCGCCGAACGATTCGGCAGGCACGCCGGGCTGCACCTCGACCTCGACGCTGAGGTGATCCAGGCTGCCGCGGCGTTCGAGCACCAGCTGGTAGTGCGGCGCGATCCGCGGCCGCCCGACCAGCACCGCTTCGATCTGCGACGGATAGACGTTGACGCCGCGAACGATCAGCATATCGTCGCTGCGCCCGGCCACGCGCAGGATGCGCAGGTGCGTGCGGCCGCAGGCGCAGGGCGCGGTGCTGATGCGAGTCATGTCGCGCGTGCGGTAGCGCAGCATCGGCAGCGCCTGCTTGGTCAGCGTGGTGACCACCAGTTCGCCGGCCTGCCCTTGCGCTACGGGCTGCAGCGTGTCGGCGTCGATGACTTCGAAGAGGAAGTGATCCTCCCAGCCGTGCAGGCCGTCCTGCTGTTGGCACTCGACCGCAACACCCGGACCCATCACTTCGGACAGCCCATAGTTGTCGAACGCCTTCAGACCCAGGCGGGCCTCGACTTCGCGGCGCATCGCCTCACTCCAGGGTTCGGCACCGAACATGCCGATGCGCAGCGCGCTCCGGCGTAGATCGACACCCAATTGCTCGGCGACCTCGGCGATGGCCAGCGCATACGAGGGCGTGGCGCACAGCACGCGCGCACCGAAGTCCATGATCAGCGCGACCTGGCGCTCGGTGGAACCGCCCGACGCCGGCACGACGACGCCGCCCAGGCGTTCCGCACCGTAATGCGCGCCAAGGCCACCGGTGAACAGGCCGTAGCCGTAGGCGTTGTGGATCACG
>JANNQO010000444.1:0-6481 GCA_031400795.1 Rubrivivax sp.
AGCGCTGCACCAGCAGATCAAGCTCACGCACATGCGGCTGGGCATGGGTGTGGCCGGCAACGACGCCGAACTGCTGTTGCGCTCGTTGCCGTCGATCGCGCTGCGCTACGCGGCCAGCGACCGTGCCGGGCGCGAGCTGGCCACCTGGCTGGGCAGGCGCCCGGAGGTGGGTCGCGTGCTGCATCCGGCCTTCGAAAGCTGCCCCGGCCACGAGCATTGGAAATCCACCTGCTCGGCTAGCGCGGGTTTGTTCTCGGTCATCATCGATGAGCGCTACACGAGCGCGCAGGTCGATGCGTTCGTCGATGCGCTGCGCCTCTTCAGGATCGGCTACTCCTGGGCCGGCCCGGTGAGCCTGGTGGTGCCCTACGACCTGGCGGCGATGCGCGGCGAGCCGCCGTACCCCGGCACGCTGGTGCGCTTCTCGATGGGGCTGGAAGCGGTGGCCGATCTGAAAGCCGACATCGAACAGGCGTTGTCGGTGCTGAATCGTTAGCCTTGCTGCGGCGACGACACCTTGTGCCGCATCAGCCGCCCCTTTTCACGTTCCCAGTCCCGCTTCTTCTCGGTATCCCGCTTGTCGTGCTGTGCTTTGCCCTTGGCCAGCGCGATGTCGGCTTTCACGCGGCCGCCTTTGTAGTGCAGGTTCAGCGGCACCAGCGTGAAGCCTTTCTGCTCGACCTTGCCGACCAGGCGCCGGATCTCCGCCTTGTGCATCAGCAGTTTTTTCGTGCGGTCGGCCTGCGGGTGCACATGCGTGGAGGCCTCGCGCAGCGGATTGATGCGGCAGCCGATCAGGAACAGCTCGCCGTCGCGGATCAGTACGTAGCCGTCGGTCAGCTGCACCTGGCCGGCGCGCACGGCCTTCACTTCCCAGCCTTCGAGCACCATGCCGGCCTCGAACTGTTCTTCGATGTGGTAATCGAACCGCGCGCGGCGGTTGTCTGCGATAGCGCTCATAAAATCGGTTGCATTCTATGAAGCATGTGCGCAAGTCGGTCCTGCTCTGGTACTCACCGCGCGAGATGTACGAGCTGGTGACCGGCATCGAGCAGTACCCGCAGTTCCTGCCCTGGTGCGCGCGGGCCGAGGTGCTGGAGCGGCACGAACACGGCGTTACCGCCAGGTTGTGGCTGGCTTACATGGGCGTGCAGCATGCCTTCACCACGCGCAACGAACATCAGCACAACGAGGCGGTGACGGTGAAGCTGGTCGATGGGCCGTTCTCGCTGCTCGACGGCACCTGGCTGTTTCGGCCGCTCGGCCGCCCCGGCGCCGACGGCGACGACCCGCAGGCCTGCAAGATCGAGTTCGACATGCGCTATGCGTTTTCGAGCCCGGCGCTGGAAGCGGTGGTGAGCCCGGTGTTCGACCGCATCGCCGACACCTTCGTCGATTCTTTCGTCAAGCGCGCCGAGCAGGTCCACGGTGCACGCTGAGCGCATCCGTGTCGAGGTCGTGTACTGCCCGGCGCCGGGGCAGGTCGATCAGCTCGAACTGCAACTCGCGCTGCCCTGCACGGTGGCCGATGCGCTGCGCGCCAGCGGGGTGATCGAGCGCCATGGGCTCGATCCGACGTTGCTGCAGGCCGGCGTGTGGTGCAAGGTCAGACCGTTGCACCACCCGCTGCGCGAGGGCGACCGCATCGAGGTCTACCGCGTGCTGATCGTCGACCCGAAAGAGGCGCGCCGGCAGCGCTACAAGCAGCACCTCGCGGCGCAGGACGCGAAGAGCTAAGGACAGTCGGTACCGATCACGTCGCGCGCGCGGCGCGCTTCGGCTGCCCGCGTGGCGTCGTCGATGAACTCGCGCTCGCCCTTGTCGTTGAAGCGCACGATGCGCTGGCCGCTCTCCAGCGAGGCCAGGTGCTGGCGTGCGCGGCGGCAGTTCTCGGCGCGCTGTGCGGCGAGCTTGTCTTCTTCGGCTTTGGCCTTGGCTTGGCGCTCCTGGTCGGCGGCGCGCTTCCTCGCTTCGAGATCTTTGTCGGCGGTGGCCGGCGCGCTGGCGGCCACGCTGGGCGAATCGGATGCCGCTGCTGCCGGGGGCGAAGCGCGGCGCGGCGCCTCGGGGCGCTGCAGGATGTCTTTGTCGGGCACGCCACGCGGCGGCGGCAGGTCGCTGACGGTGATGCGGCCTTGCGCATCGCGCCACTTCCACTGGGCCTGTGCGTCAACCGGTACGGCCGCGATGAGCAGGCCCGCCAGCAGCGGCGCGACGGCAAACCACTTGAGTCGTTCGAGCATCCGCCAAGTGTAGTGCGGCCCCGCACCCGATCGGGCGGCCGAGGGGCGGTCCGTATAATTCGCTTTTGCGTCTGGAGCTTTTGCATGCGCCTACTCGGCAAAGCGCTCACCTTCGACGACGTGTTGTTGGTGCCGGCGTATTCACAGGTGTTACCCCGCGACACCTCCCTGGCGACCCGCTTCTCGCGCCACATCACGCTGAACCTGCCGCTCGCCTCGGCGGCCATGGACACCGTCACCGAAGCGCGCCTGGCGATCGCCATCGCGCAGGAAGGCGGCATCGGCGTGGTGCACAAGAACCTTACGCCCAAGCAGCAGGCGGCCGAAGTCGCGCTGGTCAAGCGCTACGAGTCGGGCCTGCTGCGCGACCCGATCACGGTCTCGCCCGAGACCACGGTGCGCGAGGTGATGGCGCTGTCCAAACAGTATGGTTTCTCCGGCTTCCCGGTCTTGCACGGCAAACAAGTCGTGGGCATCGTGACGAATCGCGACCTGCGATTCGAGACGCGCCTGGACGCCCCGGTACGCGAAGTGATGACGCCACGCGAGAAGCTCATCTCGGTGCGCGAAGGCGCGTCGCCCGAAGAAGGCAAGGCGCTGATGCACCGCCACAAACTCGAACGTGTGCTGGTCGTCAACGAGGCCTTCGAGCTGCGTGGGCTGATGACGGTGAAGGACATCACCAAGCAGACCGACTTCCCGAGCGCCGCCCGCGACGCGCAAGGCAAGCTGCGGGTGGCCGCCGCGGTGGGCGTGGGCGAGGGCACCGAAGAGCGCGTCGAGCTGCTCGCCAAAGCCGGGGTGGATGCGCTGGTGGTCGACACCGCGCATGGCCACAGCGCCGGTGTCATCGAGCGCGTGCGCTGGGTGAAGCGCCACTTCCCGCAGCTCGACGTGATCGGCGGCAACATCGCCACCGGCGAAGCGGCGCTGGCGCTCGTCGAGGCCGGCGCAGACGCAGTGAAGGTCGGCATCGGCCCGGGATCGATCTGCACGACGCGCATCGTCGCTGGCGTCGGCGTGCCGCAGATCATGGCCATCGACAGCGTGGCCAACGCTTTGCGCGGCAGCGGCGTGCCGCTGATCGCCGACGGCGGCATCCGCTACTCGGGCGACATCGCCAAGGCGATCGCGGCCGGCGCGCACAGCGTGATGATGGGCGGCATGTTCGCCGGCACCGAAGAAGCGCCGGGCGAAGTGATCCTCTACCAGGGCCGCAGCTACAAGAGCTACCGCGGCATGGGCTCGATCGGCGCGATGAGGGCCGGCTCGGCGGATCGCTACTTCCAGGAAGCCGACGAGACCAGCAACCCCAACACCGACAAGCTGGTGCCCGAGGGCATCGAAGGGCGCGTGCCGTACAAGGGCTCGCTGGTGGCCATCGTGCACCAGATGGCCGGCGGCTTGCGCGCAGCGATGGGTTACTGCGGCTGCGCCTCGATCGAACAGATGCGCGAGCAATCGCAGTTCGTCGAGATCACCTCGGCTGGCGTGCGCGAGAGCCATGTGCACGACGTGCAGATCACCAAGGAAGCGCCGAACTATCGGATGGAGTAGGCCGGCGTGGCAGCGCTACAATCTGTCCAGTTCGCTACAAATCTGGACAGATCATGCAGACCGCGGGTGTTTTCGAAGCCAAGCAACGATTTTCCGAGCTCATCGCCGCCGTCGAGGCCGGTGAGGAGGTGCGTATCACGCGCCACGGCAAGGAGGTGGTGCGAATGCTGCCGGTGCAGCCCAAGCCCGTGATCAGCCCCGAGCAGATCGAGCGCGAGATCGCGGCTCTCAAGGAACTGCACAAGCGGGTTCGGCCCGGGCCCGGCTGGCGTGAACTGCGCGATGAAGGGCGGGAGTGAGCGCACAAGCGTTCGTGCTGGACGCCTCCGTCACCGCAGCCTGGTTGCTTCCCGATGAACGCACGCCAGCGTCCTGGAACGCCTACGACCGCTTGCGCGCCGCCGCGCTGGAAGCGCACGTGCCGGACCTGTGGCTCTGGGAGTGCGGCAACATCATCGCCAGCGCCGTCAAGCGCCGGCGTCTCGATGCGAGCGACGCCCTGCTGGCCTGGAGCGCGCTCGATGCGCTGCGCAGCCGCGTCGAGCTGACATTGTTGAAGCCGGCGCAGGTGCGGGCGTGTCTGGTGATCGGAATCGATCAGGGGCTGTCGATCTACGACTCGAGCTACTTGTGGCTCGCGCAATCGCGCGCGCTGCCTTTGCTCACCCACGACGAACGACTGGCTGGAGCCGCCGAGCGGGTCGGCGTTGCGGTGCTCGGTGTGGAGCAGGTGGGATGAGCGCGCCGGCAGGGCGCGCCGGTGGCCGCACCGCGGCCATGCCCTTCATCCTGATCACCGTGCTGATCGACATGCTCTCGGTGGGCCTGATCGTGCCGGTGCTGCCGGCCCTCGTCGGCAAGTTCACCAGCGATCCCGCTGCCCAGGCCGGCTGGTACGGCGTTGTCGTCTTTTCGTTCAGCCTGGCGAGCTTCTTCGGCACGCCGCTGCTGGCCGCACTCTCCGATCGGTACGGCCGCCGGCCGATCCTGCTGCTGGGCTTCTGCGGCCTGGCGCTGAACTTCTTCGCCACCGCGATGGCCACGGCGCTGTGGATGCTGATCGCCTCGCGCATCGTCGGCGGTGGCATGCAGGCCAACGCGGCGGTGGCACAGGCCTACGTGGCCGACATCACAGCGCCCGAAGAGCGCACCAAGCGCTTCGGCGCCCTGGGTGCGATGTTCGGCATCGGCTTCATCCTCGGGCCGGCGATGGGCGGCATGCTCGGCGGCATCGATGTCCACCTGCCGTTCTACGTGGCCGGTGCGCTGGCGCTGGTCAACCTGGCCTACGGCGTGCTGGTGCTGCCCGAATCGCTGCCGCACGAGAACCGCCGTGCAATGACCTGGCGCGCCGCCAACCCGTTCAGCGCGCTGCGCGACCTGGCGCAGCTGAAAGGCGTGGGCCTGCTCGCCGGCGTGCTCGCCTGTGCGGGCCTGGCGCAGTTCACCCTCTACACCACTTGGGTGCTGTACACCACGTTCCGCTTCGGCTGGGGGCCGGCGGAGAACGGCTGGTCGCTGTTCGCCGTTGGCCTCGTTTCGGCGCTCGTGCAAGGCGTGCTGCTCGGACGGCTCTTGAAGCTCTTCACGCGCGAGCGGCTCGCGCTGCTGGGCCTGGCTTCGTCGTCGCTGGCCTACCTGTTCTGGGGCCTGTCGACGCAGGGCTGGATGATGTTCGTCGTGATCCTGGCCAACGTGCTCGGCTCGGCGGTAGCGGCTACGTTGCAAGGCATCGTCTCCAACGCGGCTGACGCGAAGAACCAGGGCCGCACGATGGGCGCAGCCAGCGGCCTGTCCAGCCTGATGGCGGTGATCGCGCCGGTGCTGGCCGCGCCGTTGATGGCCACGGTCTCGCACCTGCCGCCGGCCGACTGGCGCGTCGGCGCACCGTTCTTCTTCGGCGCGCTGCTGCTCGCGCTGGCCTGGGCGATGGCGTGGACGCATTTCCGCCGCGCGGGCGCCGCTGTGGTGGCGCCGACGGCTTCCGGACCCTGACGCCATGACACACGACAAGATTCTCATCCTCGACTTCGGCTCGCAGGTCACGCAGCTCATCGCGCGGCGCATCCGCGAAGCGCATGTCTATTGCGAGATCCACCCCAACGACGTGAGCGACGCCTTCATCCGCGAGTTCGCACCGAGAGGCATCGTGCTCTCCGGCAGCCACGCCAGCACCTACGAAGACCAGGCGCTGCGCGCGCCGCAGGCGGTATGGCAAGCCGGCGTGCCGGTGCTCGGCATCTGCTACGGCATGTTCACGATGAGCGTGCAACTGGGCGGGCAGGTGCAAGCCGCGGCGCAGCGCGAGTTCGGCTATGCCGAGGTTCGTGCGCGCGGCCACACGCGGCTCTTCGAGGGCATCGAAGACTTCCGCACGCCCGAAGGCCACGGCATGCTGAAGGTCTGGATGAGCCATGGCGACAAGGTGACCGAGCTGCCGCCGGGCTTCAAGCGGATGGCCTCGACCGACAGTTGTCCGATCGCCGGCATGGCCGACGAAGCGCGGCGCTACTACGGCGTGCAGTTCCACCCCGAGGTGACGCACACCGTGCAAGGCCGAGCGATGCTCGAACGCTTTGCGCTCGGCATCTGCGGCGCGCGGCCCGATTGGGTGATGCGCGACCACATCGAAGAGGCGGTGGCGCTCATCAAGCAGCAGGTGGGCGGAGAGGAAGTGATCC